>CAMAQN010000079.1 GCA_945860535.1 Auritidibacter sp. Marseille-P8566 | reverse complement strand
TTGTTGATCAGCGCCTATTTGGCGGTCTAATGATCGATGACCTTGTGCCAACCTCTGACGCGCTTCCTGCGGGCTTCTCACCTGAAGCAGAGGCTGCTGCAGTCATGCCCTCAACCGTCGCCCACATCTCAAGAGACCTACTAGATCCTTACTTTGATGCTGAGGCTGTCGCGACTAAGATGTCGAAGAAAAACTCAGGCGTTAAACGGGTCTTGCTGGATCAGAACTTGCTCAGCGGCATCGGCAACATATATGCCGATGAGAGTCTTTGGCTGGCAAAGCTTCACTATGACAAGCAGGCCTCGAGTATTTCTAAGAAGAAGCACTTCGAGCTAATTGAGATTGCAACTGACGTTCTTCGCAAGGCGGTTGCCCAAGGCGGAACGTCTTTTGATGAGCAGTACAAAAACGTAAACGGCGAGAGTGGTTACTTCTCGCAGTCACTCAATGCCTACGGCATGACTGGCTTGCCTTGTAAGCGTTGCGGCACGCCGATCAAACGTGAGGCCTGGGCTAACCGCGGTTCACACTTCTGCCCTAAATGCCAAAAGCGTTAGGCTGAGAGCATTCTTTGACCGGGGAGAAAATGCGCAAGAGAATCCTTGTCATCTGCATGTTTGACAGCATTCACTCCGCCAGGTGGTTATCTCAGTTTCAAGACCAAGACATCGAGTTCTTGCTCTTCCCATCTTCGCCACATCGCAGAATTCACAAAAACCTCAATAGCCTGGTTGCTGGCAATAGCGCCGCAACCTACAAGCTGTATCCCTTAAGTCGTTTCTTTGGCCTCCCGCTTTGGTTTGCGGACAAACTTGTAGACAACTGGTTTAGGTCGAGCCTTGTAAAGCGTGCGATAAAGACTTTCAAGCCTGACTTTGTGCACGCGATGGAATTGCAAAATGCTGGCTACATTGCCGCCAAAGCAATGACTTCAAAACCCAATTCAAAGTTGATCGCAACCAACTGGGGAAGCGATATCTTTTGGTTCCAGCAATTCCCCAAGCATCGCGACAAGTTAATGCATCTCCTCTCGGTCGCTGACTACTACTCCTGCGAATGCAATAGGGATGTTGCTCTGGCTAAGAGCCTTGGGTTCCAGGGTCACGTAATGCCGGTGATTCCTAATGCAGGGGGTTTCTCGAAAGAAGTCCTCGACCAGAAAGTCCCACTGTTGCAAGACCGCAGGGTGATTGCGATCAAGGGCTACCACGGTTGGGTTGGCAGGGCGAAGGTTGCTCTAGAAGCGGTTGAAGCTATTGCCAGCGACCTAAAGGCTTATCGCCTAGTCGTTTACTCGGCCAACCGAGGAACCATCAAGTTGGCAAATCAAATCGCCAGACGAACAGGTTTAGACATCACCGTTTTTGGCAAGGGAAAGCTCAGCCACAATCAGGTGCTCGAACTTTTTGCCAGTGCCAAAATCTATGTCGGTCTATCGCTCTCAGATGGCATCAGCACATCGCTATTGGAATCAATGGCGATGGGCGCTATTCCGGTTCAGACCGCCACGGCCTGCTGCGATGAGTGGTTTACCGATTCCGGTGTGAAGGTGACAGAAATAAACGTCCCGAAAGTTCAAGAGGCTATTTTGGCGGGACTAAAGCTTGCCGAGAACCAATCTCTTTCGGATAAGAACCGACAGATTATTCGCACCAAGGCCAACGCCGAAGACGTTGCCAAGATTGCCCAGGGTTTTTACAACCTCTAGATCTTTTTGCTCCAAAGTGACTTAGAAAGCTTTGGCCAAATCACAACAATTGCCGCCAACCCAATAGCCCCATAGGACCAGAACAGTCCAAGGTCATTTGCCGGAATCATCTTGTCTTTGTGAAATTCCAAACCGGTCCAAAAGATTGTTGCGGCCAATGCTGCCGCAAAGAAGATTGCACCGAGCTTGCCGGTTTGAATCCTTGCCTGCATAGCGAATGCCAGCACCACAATGCCTGCAACTACTAAGCCAACCGGTGCGCCATTTACCTTGGTTTGGTGCTCAACCGTTCCAGCTATTGCAACGAATACGCCGGCAAACGCCGACCCTAAAAGCCCGAGGGCTTTTTTAGGACTGGCTGGCACGCTTGCGCGCCGATGCCTGACGAGCTCTGACGTTTGGATCAAGCTCAAGCTTGCGAATTCGGGTTCCCTCTGGGGTTACCTCAACACACTCATCTTCGCGGGCAAACTCCAAGCACTCTTCTAGCGAGAGCTTCTTTGGAGGAGTAAGGCCTACAAAGTTGTCCGCAGAAGCAGCACGCATGTTGGTGAGCTGCTTCTCCTTGGTGATGTTGACTTCCATGTCATCCGCACGAGAGTTCTCGCCGACGACCATGCCACAGTAAACCTCGCTGGTTGGCTCGACAAAGAACGCACCGCGCTCCTGTAGGGCAATCATCGCGAATGGAGTTGCAACACCGGCACGGTCAGCAACCATTGAACCGTTCTGACGGGTTGAGATATCTCCAGCCCAAGCTTCGTAACCAGCAGATAGGGCGTTAGCAATACCTGCACCCTTGGTGGTGGTTAGGAACTCGGTTCTGAAACCAATTAGGCCACGAGAAGGAACGCGGAATTCGATGCGAACCCAGCCGGTGCCATTGTTGATCATGTTGGTCATGCGCCCCTTGCGAGCAGCTAGCAACTGCGTAACAGGACCTAGGAACTCCTCTGGGGTGTCAATGGTCAGGTCTTCAACCGGCTCGTGAACCTTGCCGTCAACCTTGCGGGTAACAACCTGTGGCTTCCCAACGGTTAGCTCGTAACCTTCACGACGCATCTGCTCAACCAAGATCGCGAGAGCAAGCTCGCCACGACCCTGTACTTCCCAAGCGTCTGGACGCTCGGTGGGAAGGACCTTGATCGACACGTTACCTATTAGCTCGCGGTCTAGGCGGTCCTTCACTAAACGTGCGGTGACCTTTGCACCCTTTACGCGACCTGCCATTGGCGAGGTGTTGATACCAATGGTCATTGAGATAGCTGGGTCGTCAACGGTGATAAGTGGCAGTGGACGAATGTCGTTTGGATCACAAAGGGATTCACCAATGGTGATCTCTTCGATACCGGCAACAGC
>CAMAQN010000078.1 GCA_945860535.1 Auritidibacter sp. Marseille-P8566 | reverse complement strand
ATCTCTAGATCATTCTCACGCTGGCCATTGGAAAGTCTTGAGTCATAGAGCTGGCCGGTTTCGGCGTCCACCAGGTAGGCGGCGAATTTTCCCGCATCTCTTCTAAACAAAGTGTTGGAAAGCGAAACGTCTCCCCAGAAAAATCCAACCAGGTGTAATCGAACCAATAGCAGCGCGAGTGCATCGACAAGACGCTTAGCGGTTTGCTCCCTGAGTCCCTGCGACCACATTGCACGGTAGGGGAGTGAGAATTTCAAATGACGGGTGATCAACACCGCAGGCAGCTCTTCGCCGTTTTCATCGGTTCGGTTATTGATGATGGCAAATGGCTCAACGCATGGAATGTCTAGCTTTTCCAATTTGCGGAGCATGTCATATTCACGCTTTGCAAGTTCGAACAGTGTCTCTTTAATGGCGATTACATGCTCGCCAAGGTGGGCAAATCGAACGGTGTGACGCGATAATCCCTTCGGCAAAGCCACGATGTTCTCTTTGGGCCAATCCTCCAACGGCAAATGCCACGGCAGATCCAGCAGTGCTGGTTCTGCCGTGGCAGCCGTGATGTTTAGTTGATTTGGCATTGGGCCTTAGTTAAGGCGCTCGCCGCTCTCTGCGTCAAAGACGTGAACAGCTGAAGCGTCTGCGTGCAGGTGAATCTTGTCTCCAGCGCGTGGGTGGTCAATTGGGTCAACGCGAACTACCACGTTGTGCTCTTGGCCATCCAGGTGAACGCGACCGTATAGGTAGCCGTCCGAACCTAGCTCTTCAACTACGTCGACATCTACCTCTAGTCCGTGAGCTGAAGGCGATAGCTTCTCTGGGCGGATACCAACGGTTACGCGGTTACCAGATGCCTTGGAGAGGATGTCGCGGTCGATTGGAAGCACCGAGTCACCGAACTGAACTCCACCGTCGATGATTGGTAGCTGGATTAGGTTCATGGCTGGGGAGCCAATGAATCCTGCTACGAACACGTTGGATGGGCGGTCGTAAAGGTTACGAGGAGTGTCGACCTGCTGCAGTAGTCCGTCCTTTAGAACAGCTACGCGGTCACCCATGGTCATGGCCTCAACCTGGTCGTGGGTTACGTAAACAGTGGTTACACCCAAGCGACGCTGAAGCGAAGCGATCTGGGTGCGGGTCTGAACACGAAGCTTTGCGTCCAAGTTAGATAGTGGCTCATCCATTAGGAATACCTGTGGCTGGCGAACGATCGCGCGGCCCATGGCCACACGCTGACGCTGACCACCAGAAAGTGCCTTTGGCTTGCGGTTTAGGTATGGCTCTAGGTCTAGTAGCTTGGCTGCCTCTAGAACGCGCGCTGCGCGCTCTTCTTTGTTAACGCCAGCAATCTTTAGGGCGAATCCCATGTTCTCTGCCACGGTCATGTGTGGGTAGAGAGCGTAGTTCTGGAAAACCATTGCGATGTCGCGGTCTTTAGGTGGTACGTCGGTAACCTCACGGTCACCAATGTAGATGCCACCTTCGTTAACTTCTTCTAGGCCGGCAAGCATGCGCAGCGAAGTTGATTTTCCACAGCCAGAAGGACCTACTAGAACTAGAAACTCGCCGTCTCTAACCTCTAGGTTCAAATTGTCTACTGCTGGCTTGGTCCCACCTGGGTATGTGCGGGTTGCATTGCGAAATGACACTGATGCCATGATTTTCTCCTCCACCGGCGGTACGTGCCGGACGATCCTTCGTGAATGGATGCTTCCCCCAATTGAGGCAGCTGGATAAGTATCGCACCTCGGTTACACTTATACGACTTCGTAACCAAGCTGATACCGAACCAAGGTAGGAACCAATGACTTCGAACCACAAGCAAACTCGCTCAGAGCAGCGTGACGCAGCCCGCCAGAAGGCAAAGGCACTTCGCGAGCAGAACCAGAAAAAGGCCAAGCGCTCAAAGCTAGTAATTCAGCTTTCGGTTGTTCTTGTCGCATTGGGCATTGTTGGTGGTGTGGCAGCAGTTATCGCCATCGAAGCCGCTAACCGGGTGGCTGCGCCAGTTGTTGACGATGCTCCAAAGAACCTAACTGAGCTTGGTGGCCTAAAGATCGGCGTTGGTCTTCAGGCTTTCACCGCAGATAAGACCCCTACCCCAGAGGCCTCAGAGACCAAGGCCCCGGAAATCGTTGTTTATGTTGACTACCAGTGTCCAATCTGCCAGGCGTTTGATCTGCCAAACTCCGCACAAATTCGCTCCTGGGTTGACACCGGTGCAGCAACGGTTGAGATTCGCCCAATTTCCTTCCTAGACCGTGCATCGCTAAACGAGTACTCCTCGAGAGCTGCAAACGCAGCCTTCTGCGTTGCAAACTTTGAGCCAGACAGCTACTTCGACATGCACTCAAACCTAATGATCAACCAGCCTGCCGAAGGCCAGGAAGGTCTTGATGACAACGAGCTTTACAAAGTCGCCCAGCAGTCAGGTGCCGGCACTGACGAGGTCAAGGGCTGCATCCAAAACAAGAGCTTCGCCGATTACATAGAACAGCACACCCAGAACGTGCTAAACACCCCTCAGCAGGGCGTTACGGTAACTGGCACCCCAACCGTGTTGGTCAATGGCACCCAGTTCACCTGGGCAACCGGAGACGAGTTGGTATCGCCTGAGTTCTTTGCTCAGTTCGTGCAGACTTCGAGCGCCGAGTAAAAACCACCTAGCTGTAGTCGTCATCACCACGCCCACAGGCATGGTGATTTCGCTTTTGCAAAGCTATTGATTCTGGGTTTGCAACTAGAATTTAGGGCGTTGCCGACCTGGCGCAATTGGTAGCGCACCGTACTTGTAATGCGGGGGTTACGGGTTCGAGTCCCGTGGTCGGCTCTAGTGGAAAAATCAAACCAAGGAAAATCATGGAAATCAATTGGCTATCAGTGGTCATTGCAGCAGTTGCTGGCGGAATGATTGGAGCCGTATGGTTCGGCCCTAAGACCTTCTTCCCAATCTGGTGGAAACTACTGGGCAAGAAGCCTGAGGACAACACGGGCACCGAGTCGATGGGAATGGTCTTTGGTCTTACTTTCGCAGGTGCATTTGTTCAGGCGCTTGTTATGGCAGTTGTTATTGGCCTAGCAGAGTCTGCTACCGGAGGCCT
>CAMAQN010000077.1 GCA_945860535.1 Auritidibacter sp. Marseille-P8566 | reverse complement strand
TAGGTCATCAACCGCTGCAACGCGAGCGATCTCCGCCTTGCGGCCATCGAGAATCTCAGCTACCAAGCGAGTTGGCTCTACACCGTTGTTTGGAGCTTCAAACAGACGGTTCATCTGAAGCATGGTCAACATGGTCTGAGCATCTGCTTCGGCCTCGCTAATTGCGTTGCGGTAGCCCAGCACGATTACCTCGTCGTAGTGCCTAGCGCTGGCAGCTGCGGTTAGGTCATCAATGTCACCGGTGACAGAAGCTGTAGTGACCTTGATGTTGGTGCCAAAATCCAGGCTCTTTAGCTGGTCCTCAGCCACCAAACTCTTGCGAGCCAGGATGTGAACGGTTGAGCCCTTTGGCAAGAATGCAGCTAGCTCGTTGATCACCGAGCGGCCCATCTCAGACCAACCAATAACCAATAGGTGTTCTGGCTTAGGGGTCGGGACTGCAATCTTGGCAGCCTTCTTTACTAGCTCTTCGCGGGTGCCGGTGTAGGTGACCTTGTCATCGTCCTGAGCAATCGCAATGATCTTGCTGCCCTTGGAAATCTTGCTGGTGTGCTTAGGGTTGAGGTGAGTCTGACCCTTTGCATCAACCAGCCCAATTACGGATGCGGTGTTGAAGCTCAAAAGTGCATCGGCGTAGGTCTTGCCCTCAAGAGCAGGGATCTCGCTGAAGTAGATCTCGTCACCGGAGAAGTCCAAAAGGTCCAAGATCACGGTTGATAGTCCTGGCTGGCGAGATGCCTGCGCGGTGACTCGTGCGATTACCTCGTGCGAGCGAATCGAAAGCACTTGGCCCTTGGTTGCAACCGAGATTGCCTCTGCGGTGTCGCGGTCATCCAGCTCGGCGACAATCCTCAGGTTTGGGTTCGAGTTCACGGCCTTGACAGCAAGAACAATCGAAACGACGTTGGCATCGCCGGTCTCGTCGGCATCCAAGATGATTACGGATTTTGCATTCGAGATGTTGGTGCGCTTTAGGTCGATTGGGTTAGATGGTTCACCGCTGCGGGTAACAATCTTTAGCTTGCCCAGGTTCTCGGTGCGAGATTCAATCTCGTCCTCCATGAACTCGCGATCGAGTGGCGCAAAGATGACTACTACCGGCTTGCGAACGTTCTGGTTCGCGATCGCGAGTTCCTGCAAGATTGGGAAGATTCGGCTGGACCAACCCAAAATCAGGGTGTGGCTTGAATCAACGATTGGGCTGCGGCCCTTGCGCAAGCGGGCGAAGGTGCGCTGGATTGCTCCAACTACATAACCGATGACGCTTGCAGTCAATGCGGTGGTGGTTACCCAGTACATGACCGCGATAATGCGGTCTGCCCAGGTCGGCTCCCCACCGAGCGAAAGAATCCTTGTGAACGAAGCCCAGAACAGGTCAAAGAAGCTGAGGTTCTCAGGGTCTGCGGCTTGGGTAAGCGCTGGGGTTGCCAAAAGGGTCGCCTTGACGCCAACCAAGATGAGGGCAATCACCATCATCAACAGCAAAACGTAAAGCACGAAGGTGCCGGCCTTGGCAATTGAGTTATCGAAGTTATATCTCAGGCGGGCCCAGAAACCGATCTTGCTCTTTGTGGCTGGAGCAATTTCACCCTGTGCACCCTGTCCGTAGGAACGGTTTGGCTCGTTAGTCGACATAGCTGGAAGTTTAGTGAGCTCGGTTAGGCCATGTAAGCAACTGACCAGCTAGTTCCCCAAAGGGAATATCTAGCGAGCGGTTTTAGCGCGTCCTGCGCCAAAGCACCACGGAACCGCCGCGCTCTGGGCGCTGACCTGGACTTAGGCTGACAACGCCCTGATCACCGGCGGCAAAGACTCGTTTGCCCGGTTGGTTCATAACTTGGTTTGCAAGCTCAACCTCTAGGTCTCGAACGCGGTTTTTCAAATCTTGATTTTCGGTCACAAGTTCGAGAACTCGCCTGATTCCCTCAAGCGATACGCCCTCTTGCGAAAGTCTCGAAATCTCGCGCAATTTGGCAACATCGGTCATTGTGTAGCGGCGGGACTGACCCAGGGTTCTGGTCGGTGAAACCAAGCCCATGCGGTCATACTGCCGAAGCGTCTGCGGGTGCATGTTGGCAAGCTCGGCCGCGACCGAAATGACAAACAGCGGGGTGTTCTCGTTGAGTTCCATCCTCGCCTCCTTGATCCCTAGAGCGTTCCGGCTCGTTGAATTAGATCTGCTCTTGGGTCTTCCTCAGGCAATTCTTTATCAAATTGCTCAATTAGAGCCTTAGCTTTCTCATTCACATGCGAAGGAACCGCAATTTCAACGGTTGCCAATAGGTCACCCTCTTTGCCAGGGCGCTGAACTCCCTTGCCTTTCACCCTGAGGGTGCGGCCATTTGGAGTTCCCGGAGTTACTTTGAGCTTGACCGGTGCTTCTCCTAGAAGCGGCACCTGAATGGTTGCACCCAGGATTGCCTCGGCAATAGTTACCGGCACTGAGATTCTTACGTTGTCGCCATCGCGAGAGAAAACCGGATGGGTCTTGACCTTGATGCTGACAACCAAATCGCCCTTTGGGCCGCCATTTGGTGAGGATTGACCCTTGCCGGAAAGCTTTAGTTTCTGGCCATCTTGAATACCGGCTGGAACCTTTAGAGTCACTGTTTCGCTACCGACGTTGATCTTTAGCGTGGTGCCCTTAATTGAGTCAATGAAGTCAATGGTTGAACTGGTGGTTAGGTCTTGACCGCGCTGCGGTCCACCAAAACCACCGAAACCGCCAAATCCGCCCTGTGGGAATCCTCCGCCGCCGCCAAAGATGTTGCTAAAAACATCCTCGAAGCCACCAGAAGAACCAGGTCCCTGCTGAAAGCGAGCGCCGCCGCCCATTGCACGAATCGCGTCATACTCTTTGCGCTGCTCCTTATCGGAGAGCACGTCATAGGCCTCGGAAATGTCCTTGAATCTCGCCTCAGCCTTGGCATCACCCGGATGTAGATCCGGGTGATTAGCCTTGGCCAGCTTGCGATAAACCTTCTTTAGCTCGGCCTCGGGAACGTCCTTGGCAACGCCAAGGATCTTGTAGAAATCCTTTTCTACCCAGTCTTGAGATGCCATTTAGTTCACCTACTCCGCAGGAACGAATACTGCTACCTTCGCCGGGCGCAGCATGCGCTCGCC
>CAMAQN010000076.1 GCA_945860535.1 Auritidibacter sp. Marseille-P8566 | reverse complement strand
TTGAAGCGCTCGGAATTGTGCTTGGTGGATCCGGCAACGGCGAGCAGATTGCTGCCAACAAGGTCAAGGGTGTTAGGGCAGCATTGATTTGGAATGTTGACACTGCGGCGCTAGCTCGGGATCACAACGATGCCAATGTCTGCGCACTGGGTGCTCGTCAGCACAGCCAGCCAGAGGTTTTGGAGTTGGTAAAGATTTTCATCGGCAAAGACTTTTCAAACGACGAGCGTCACGTTCGTCGGATTGGAAAGATTACGAGCTTCGAACAATCCGGCGAGATCGTTTACTAGATAAATGCCTGAAGGCCATACCGTTCATCGAACCGCCAATCAATTCAACAAGAAGTTTGCAAAAGCCAAGGTTTCTGTTACCTCTCCGCAGGGTCGATTCTCCGATTCTTCTTTGATAAACGGCACAACCCTTGTGAGCGCCAAAGCCATCGGCAAGCAGCTGTTTTTGTTCTTTGAACCTGCCGTTTTGCGCATTCACCTTGGTATCTATGGCAAATGGGGGTTCAGTGAGTTCGAGAGTCTTCCCGAACCAAAAGGCCAGGTTCGAGCCAGGTTTGTAAATGGCAATCAGCTCGCGGATTTGCGTGGCCCAACCGCCTGCGAACTGCTTTCTACCGAGCAATATCAGCAGGTGCTTGATCGCCTAGGTCCTGACCCGCTTGACCCGTCCTCCGACAAGCAGCGTTTTTTGGAGAAGGTTGCTCGCTCCTCGGTAACCATTGGTCAGCTTTTGATGGACCAGTCGGTGATTTCCGGAATTGGCAACGTATATCGAGCGGAGCTGTTGTTCCGCGCAAACCTAAACCCGCACACGCCGGGGAAGTTAGTACCAAGCGAAATAGTGGGTGCAATTTGGGAGGATGCGGTCGCTTTGATGCCACTTGGCGTAAAGACCGGTTACATGCTCACACGAGAAGGTTTTTTGACCGCGAAGACTAAAAAGATCGATCGCTATTACCTCTACAAGCGCGAAGGTTTGCCCTGCAGAGAGTGTGGAAATCCAATTTCAATTGAGATTCTGGCGACCCGAAAACTGTATTTTTGTAGTCGCTGCCAGCCTTGATTTGGAGCGAGTGACGGGAATCGAACCCGCGTAATCAGTTTGGAAGACTGAGGCTCTACCATTGAGCTACACTCGCGAAGCGTTGGACGCGACACCATTCTATGGGGTAGAGTGTTCCAGTTCGCAACTCAAGGGTTGCAACGCCCCCGGGATGTAGCGCAACTTGGTAGCGCACCTGTTTTGGGTACAGGGGGTTGCAGGTTCAAATCCTGTCATCCCGACCACGCAGGTAAGTACTATCGATTAATTCATGGAGACAAAGTGAAGACCACTGTTGAGCGCCTTACCCCAACTCGCGTAAAGCTGACCATTACCGTTGACGCCGCTGGCTTTAAGCCAGCCTTGGAAAAGGCCTACGAGACCGTGTCTTCGCAGGTGAACATTCCTGGTTTCCGCAAGGGCAAAGTTCCTGCAACCATCTTGGATCAGCGCGTTGGCAAGGATGCCATCATCGCTCAGGCGGTAAACGACGGTCTTGATGACTTCTACCGCGAGGCTTTGATTCAAGAGAACCTAAAGCCACTTTCCACTCCACAGGCTGATATCAAGAGCGCTCCAAACGCTCAAGAGCCAACCAACGAGCTAGTTGTTGAGCTAGAGGTTGAGGTTCGACCTGAGTTCAAGCTTCCTGATTACAAGGGCCTAAAGATCAAGGTTGATGCTGTCAAGATCGCCAAGATGGACATCGAGTCCGAGCTTGACGCACTGCGCGCCCGCTTTGGGACGCTAAAGACTGTTGACCGTCCAGCTAAGCACGGCGACTTCACCTCAATCGACCTAACCGCTGCAATCGGCGGAGCTGAAATTGACACCGCTAAGGACATCTCTTACGAGATCGGTTCCGGTCAGCTACTAGATGGCATCGATGAGGCACTTGAGACTTTGACCGCAGGTGAGACCACTACCTTCCGTTCCAAGCTAGTTGGTGGCGACCAGGCCGGCAGCGAAGCTGAAGTTACCGTGACGCTAAACGCAGTCAAGGAGAGCGAGCTTCCAAAGGCAGATGACGCATTTGCTCAGTTAGCCAGCGAATTTGACACCATTGCAGAGCTAAAGACTGACATCGAGAAGAAGCTTGAGCAGAACTTTGTTCGCAAGCAGATTCTTCAGGCTCGCGACCAGATTGTTGACCAGTTGGTCGAGAAGGCAAAGATTCCTGTATCGGACGAGGCCGTCAAGCGCGAGGTTGATTCCCACTTGGAGAACGAAGGTAAGGCGATGGATGACCCACACCGTGTCGAGGTTCTAGAAGAAACCGAGAAGAACTTCCGCGTTCAGCTATTGCTAGATGCAGTTGTTGATGCCGAGACCATCAAGGTCGAGGACCAGGAACTTATTGAGTACCTAGCCTTCCAGAGCCGCAACTACGGCATGGATCCAAACGATTTCATCAAGCAGGTAGCAAACGCTGGGCAGGTTCCAATGTTTGTTGACGAGCTATCTCGCCGCAAGGCAGTGGATGCCCTGGTTGCTCACGCAGAGATTACCGACGCTAAGGGAAACAAGGTCTCGGTCGAAGGCTAACGCCGACGGCGAACATGCCGGGTTTTTGGCAAAACCAAAGCTATCTTTGTTTCTCGATAGCTAAGGAGTTGCAATGGCACAGCCACAAACTGTAAGTCACGGTGTTTTTGACAGGTTGCTCAAGGACCGCATCGTTTGGCTTGGTAGCGAAGTTCGAGATGACATGGCAAACGAGATTTGCGCAAAGATCCTGCTGCTAGCTGCTGAAGACAGCGAAAAAGACATCTTCCTTTACATCAACTCCCCGGGTGGTTCTATCACCGCCGGCATGGCAATCTACGACACCATGCAGTACGTTCCAAATGACATCGTGACCGTCGGTATCGGCATGTGTGCATCAATGGGTCAGTTCCTGCTTTCATCAGGAACCAAGGGCAAGCGCTACGCCACCCCAAACACCAGAGTTTTGTTGCACCAGCCAAGCGGTGGCTTCGGCGGAACAGCATCAGACATCCAGACTCAGGCAGAGTTGATTATGTCCATGAAGCGCCAGCTCGCTGCGATTACTGCAGCCCAGACCGGCAAGACCGTCGATGAGGTAATGCTTGATGGCGACCGCGACCGTTGGTTTACCGCTGAGGAAGCCTTGCAGTACGGCTTTATCGACCAGATTCAAGAGTTTGCAAACCGCTCAACAGGCGTAGGAAAGGCTTAAAGATGACTTATCTAGAATCAGCCGCAGGTCGCATTCCGATGCCTCAGTCGCGCTACATCCTCCCGGAGTTCGAGGAGCGCACCGCCTATGGGTTTAAGCGCCACAACCCTTACACCAAGTTGTTTGAGGACCGCATTGTGTTCCTAGGCGTCCAGGTTGATGACGCATCGGCGGATGACATCATGGCTCAGCTTTTGGTTTTGGAGTCCCAGGATCCAGATCGCGATATCACCATGTACATCAACTCTCCGGGTGGATCATTCACCGCGCT
>CAMAQN010000075.1 GCA_945860535.1 Auritidibacter sp. Marseille-P8566 | reverse complement strand
CTTTCTCCTATGCAGGATTCCGGGGAACTAAGACCCCGCAACGCCACGATCATGGCTTCCATTCGCCGCTTCACCAAGCGGTCGAGGAAGAACTGGTTCGTGGCGTTGCTATTTGATTTTGTAGTTATCGTCGGCACCGCACTTGTGCTCTCTGTCGCAATCAAGGCTTTTTTGATTCGCTCGTTCTACATCCCCTCCGGCTCGATGCTGGAGACCCTGCAGATCAACGACCGAATCATCGTGAATGTCATGGCTCCAGAGCTGATGCCCCTCGAGCACGGTGACGTGGTGGTATTCCGCGATCCAGGTGGCTGGTTGGGAGCAATCCCGACCGAAGAGAAGCCTTATCTCCAAGAGGTATCGGACTTTGTGCTGGGAACCTTCGGAATCACTGCCCCTGATTCTGACGAACACCTTGTGAAGCGAGTAATTGGATTGCCAGGTGATGTGGTGGAAAGCCGCGAGGGCGATGATCGAGTTTGGATCAACGGCGTTGCAATTGAAGAGCCTTATCTTGCTCCAGGCTCAGTTCCTTCGGAAATGACATTCAAAGTGACTGTCCCTGAGGGTTCCTACTGGGTAATGGGCGATAACCGCCAGAACTCTACTGACTCCAGATATCACCAGGATCTTCCCTCCGGTGGTTTTGTGAACAAGGACTATGTCGTCGGCCGAGCAATTTTGATCTCTTGGCCAGTATCAAACTGGATATTCCTGGAGAACTTCTCAGAGACCTTCAAAGATGTACCCAAGCCTTGACGTTGAAAAACTTCTTCTAGAGCGTTACGACACCGTAATTGGCGTTGATGAGGTTGGTCGTGGCGCACTAGCAGGACCAGTTGCCGTTGGAGCGGCTGCATTCTCCAGAACCACAGCTTTAGAGATTCCAGCCAAGCTCAGAGACAGTAAAGCAATCACCGAATCCAAGCGCGATGCAATCGCAGAGCTTGCGAAGTCATGGGTTAGTCACGCGGTTGGATACAGCGCAGTTTTTGAGATCGAACAAAATGGCATCACCAGATCCCTGGCCGATGCCGCAATCGGTGCTATTGCCCAGTTGATTTCTGGCAAGACCATCGTTTTATTAGATGGCAGCCACAACTGGTTGCACGATTCAGGTCTCGATGTCGATTACCACGTGCAAGTCAAAGCCGACCGTGACTGCGCGATCGTGTCAGCAGCTGCACTTATCGCAAAGGTCGATCGCGATCAGCACATGCGAGAGCTGCACGCAGAATTCCCGGAGTACGGCTGGGACGGTAATAAGGGTTACGCATCCGAGTCGCACATCAAAGCGATTCAAAATCTCGGACCGACGCGGCACCACAGACTGAGCTGGCTCAGCAAAATTCTGGCCGATGCAAATTCACTTTTTTGAGGCATAGACTTACAGCACCATGGATGAGAACGAATTCGAAGACTACGACAGAGATGCGGAACTAGCGCTTTATCGCGAGTATCGCGACGTCGTAAAGATGTTTCGCTTTGTAGTTGAAACCGAGCGCCGCTTCTACCTTGCTAACGATGTTGAACTCAAGCGAGTCGACACCGCCACTGATTTCTATTTTGAGCTGAACATGCAGGACGTATGGGTTTGGGATATCTACCGCACCGACCGCTTTGTGAGGCAAGTCAAGGTCATGACCTTCAAAGATGTAAATGTTGAAGAGATTGGCAATCGCGAACTTGAGATTCCAAAGGAATTCGCAGTAGGCGAATAAGTCCCGCTTTTCAACAGATTCATCTGCTGCAGATATCTAAAGCCTTGGCCTTGAAAGCCTTTTGGCATGCAGCTAACCCTCGACCAAGAACGCACAATCACCTATTCAGCACTCTCTGAACCTGGAGATGCGCTGGCCTACCTAATCTTTCACTTCAACGGGCCAGAAGCGATAGATCACTTCCGCTCAGGCAAGGCTAAAAGGCTTTGGCCAGAGCAAATCCATCAACAGGCCCCCGAGTATGCGGCGAGCCTGCCACTGCTGTTTGAGCGGTTTGCCCTCAGGTTGCCGAAGGTTCATGCCCCAACACTCATCGAGCGAGCCATCCGCTGGAATGCAAGGCCAGTTTTTCCAGAACTGCATCAAAAGCTCTGGGGTCAGTTTTCAGACTTAGAGCTTCACCAGCCGTACCTTTTGTGGGTCGCAGGTTCAATGGAGGTTTTCCAGCAGGAACCCAATTCGATCGTTGGAACCCGCAACCCAACCAGCCGTGGAGTTGCAAGAACCAGAGCCCTGGTCAAGCAACTAGGGGTTGGGGTTGTTTCCGGTGGTGCCACCGGCATCGACTTTGCCGCTCATCGAGCAGCCCTGGACTACAAGTTACCCACCGCGGCCTTTATGGCTGGTGGCATAGATCGTGCTTACCCCACCCAGAATTGGCCGCTATTTCACGAGATGGTTCGAGGTGGTGGTGCTCTTGTTAGCGAGTGCGTTCCGTTTACTGCTCCCAGCCGGTTTCGATTTCTAAATCGCAATCGATTGATTGCAGCTTCATCGCAGGCAACATTTGTTGTAGAGGCTGGCTATCGATCTGGCTCGAGAAACACCGCCAACCATGCCAGAGCCTGCGGTAGAGAGGTTTTTGCAATACCTGGAGGGTGGTCAGACAAGGCTTCCCAGGGCTGTAACTCCATGATTAAAGAAGGCTTAGCTAAACCTTGGTATTTAGATAAACATCGGAACGTAGAAGCTAGTGCCAATCAAAAACGTGTCGAAGACGCCCTTCGAGAAGGTGCCAGGGATCAAGCATCGATCGCTAGCGAATCTGGCTTGGGCATTCAAGAGGTGAGACGCGAGCTGTTTCGATTGAACTTAGAGGGCTTGGACCTGCACCAAATTGACCGAGTTAGCGCCTAATCTGGCTAGGTGCAGCGGTTTGATTTAGAGCGAGAAGCCTTTCTAAAGGCTTTAGTTGCGCGCGGAAACTCTCCCCACACTCAAAAGGCATATGGCGGCGACATCGCCGAGTTTCTGACCTTTCTGGAGGACAGCAAATCGAGTCTCGACCTAAACGCGCTTAGGCAATGGCTTTGGGTGCTGACCGACGCCGGTGCCACCAAATCCACCATTGCGAGAAAGTCATCCTCGGTTAGGGCTTTCACTGCTTGGCTCTTGGAGCGGGAGGTAATTGATGTTGATCCTGGGCTAAGGCTTAGGTCTCCAAAGCTGGAACGTAACCTGCCGAAGGTTGCCAGCGAAGACTCGATCTCCAAGGTCCTAGAGCGCCTTAAGAATTTGGCAACCACCGATAAGCCGGCAGCACTAAGTGATTGGTGCGCCTTTGAGCTGCTCTACGCCACCGGCATGCGCGTGAGTGAGCTAGCGGGGCTGGATGTCGACGACTTTGATTTTTCAAGGCAACTGGTTCGAGTAACTGGCAAAGGTAATAAGCAGCGAATGCTGCCCTATGGAGACATGGCAGCTGAAGCACTGGCTCGCTGGATTCGCACCGGCCGAAAGGCACATGCCCTGCCAGAGTCGCCTAATGCGCTTTTACTGACATCTCGAGGCAAGCGAATTGGAGTTCGGCAGATCTACGCACTGGTTGCGAAACA
>CAMAQN010000074.1 GCA_945860535.1 Auritidibacter sp. Marseille-P8566 | reverse complement strand
TAGAGATTTTGGAGGTGCCAACTTGTTCGAGAAATTTACCGACAAGGCCCGACGCGTGGTCGTGCTTGCTCAAGAAGAGGCCAAGCTTTTAAACCACAACTACATCGGCACCGAGCACATCCTGCTCGGATTGATCCACGAGGGTGAAGGCGTAGCAGCCAAGGCGCTGGAAGCGCTCGGCATCAACCTCGAGCAGGTTCGCGAGCAGGTCCAGGAGATCATTGGTCAGGGCCAGCAGGCACCTAGCGGCCACATCCCATTTACCCCAAGAGCCAAGAAGGTTCTAGAACTATCGCTTCGTGAAGCTCTTCAGCTGGGTCACAGCTACATCGGAACCGAACACCTTTTGCTTGGACTAATTCGCGAGGGCGAAGGCGTGGCAGCTCAGGTGCTAACCAAGTTGGGCGCAGACACCAATAAGGTTCGCCAGCAGGTTATTCAGCTGCTCTCCGGCTTCCAGGGCAAGGAGTCTGTCGCGGTTGGCGGCGAGACTAACCCACAGCCAAAGGGCTCACAGATTTTGGACCAGTACGGTCGTAACCTCACCCAGGCAGCTGCCGAGGGCAAGTTGGACCCGGTGGTTGGTCGCGAACGCGAGATCGAGCGCGTAATGCAGATTCTTTCGCGCCGAACCAAGAACAACCCAATCTTGATTGGTGAGCCAGGTGTTGGTAAGACCGCGGTTGTTGAAGGGCTTGCTCAGGCAATTGTTTCGAACAATGTGCCAGAGACACTTCGCGGCAAGCAGGTTTACACCCTGGATATGGGAAGCCTGATTGCTGGCTCTCGCTACCGCGGTGACTTCGAAGAGCGTCTAAAGAAAGTAACCAAGGAGATTCGCACCCGCGGAGACATCATCACCTTCATCGATGAGATCCACACCCTGGTTGGTGCTGGAGCCGCCGAGGGTGCAATCGATGCAGCCTCTATCCTCAAGCCAATGCTGGCTCGCGGTGAACTGCAGACCATCGGTGCCACCACCTTGGATGAGTACCGCAAGCACTTTGAAAAGGATGCTGCGCTAGTTCGTCGCTTCCAGTCGGTTCAGGTCGCAGAACCTACCCCTGCGATGGCAATCAACATCCTCAAGGGTCTGCGCGACCGTTACGAGGCTCACCACAAGGTTTCTATCACTGACGCGGCCATTGTTGCGGCTGTTGCTATGTCCGACCGCTACGTGTCAGATCGCTTCCTGCCAGACAAGGCAATTGACCTAATCGATGAGGCTGGCGCAAGATTGCGCCTCAGCTTCCTTTCCTCCCCACCAGAACTTCGCGACATGGAAGACAAGGTTGCGGTTGTAAAGAAGGCAAAGGAGCAGGCAATCTCCGACCAGGACTTCGAGCTTGCAGCCACCAAGCGCGATGAGGAGAAGAAGCTCACCGCTGAGAAGATGCGCATGGAGAAGGAATTCCGTGAGGGCAATGTCGAGAAGCCTGGCATCGTTGATGAGGGTCTCATCGCAGAGGTGCTTGCACAGGCAACCGGTATTCCAGTGTTCCGCCTCTCCGAAGAAGAAGGCGCGAAGTTGATTTTCATGGAGCAGGAGCTTCACCAGCGCGTTATCGGTCAGGACCTCGCTATCGCAGCGCTTTCCAAGACCATTCGCCGTCAGCGTGCGGGACTAAAGGATCCAAAGCGCCCCTCCGGATCATTTATCTTCGCTGGCCCTACCGGTGTTGGAAAGACCGAGTTGGCAAAGGCCCTGGCAGAGTTCCTATTCGATGACGAAGACGCCTTGGTCGCTTTGGACATGAGCGAATACAGCGAAAAGCACACTGTTTCTCGCCTGTTTGGTGCTCCTCCGGGATTTGTTGGATACGACGAGGGCGGACAGCTCACCGAGAAGATTCGTCGCAAGCCGTTCTCTGTCGTGCTTTTTGATGAGATCGAAAAGGCCCACCCCGACATCTTCAACTCACTACTTCAGATCTTGGAGGAGGGTCGTCTAACCGATGGCCAGGGTCGAGTTGTTGACTTCAAGAACACCGTAATCATCATGACCACCAACCTCGGCACCCGAGAGATCACTCGCGGAGCTTTGGGCTTTACCTTGGAAGGTGACTCCAAGAACGACTACGACCAGATGAAGTCGCGTGTGAATGAGTCGCTAAAGCAAAACTTCAAGCCGGAGTTCCTAAACCGTGTTGATGAGGTAATCGTCTTCCCACAGCTCACCCGCGAGGAGCTACTGCTGATTGTCGACTTGTTCATCAAGCGTCTGCAATTGCGTCTGGATGACCGTGACCTGAAGTTGATTCTGACCAGCAGCGCCAAGGAGAAGCTAATTGAGCTTGGCTACGAGCCATCTCTAGGAGCTAGGCCATTGCGCAGGGTGGTGCAGCGTGAGATCGAGGATGCAATCTCCGAGCGCATTCTCAGCGGAGAGATTAAAAACTCTCAGGACATCTTGGTTGATTTCAATTCCGGTGAATTCAGCTTTGTTTCAACTGAGCGCGCAGAGTCGGTAGCTTCCTAAATGACCGAGAAGCTGGGTTATCAACTCATTGAGAACCTCGGTGCCTTTGAGATTCGTCAGTACCCGCCACACATTTTGGTGAGTACTAACGAGTCTGGCTCTATGTCAACTGCCGGGAGCCAGTCATTTCGGCGCTTGGCCAACTACATCTTCGGTGGCAATAACGCTGGCAAGTCAATCGCCATGACCGCACCTGTGATGCAGGCCAAGAAAGAAGAAGGCTTTGTCACGTCTTTCGTGATGCCAGCCAGCATGTCGATGAGCCAGATGCCATCCAGTTCGGATCCGACGCTTAGTTTTTCTGAGCATCCAGGTGGGAAATTTGCTGCGGTTTCATTCTCGGGATTGGCAAGCCAACCGCTTTTTGATTCAGAGGCCAAAGCGCTCAAAGAAGCTCTCGCCAAAAAGAAAATCGAAATCGCAGGGGCTGCTATTTACGCCCGGTTCGACGGTCCTTGGACTCCGTTTTTCCTTCGTCACAATGAGGTTTTAATCCCACTCCAGGGCTAATTGCTCCATAATTACCCAATGCTCTTGATTCGTTCCGCCCGCACCAGCGATGTTCCGCGCATCCAAAAGATCGCCGAGCCACTTGTCGCTGATCGAATTCTTTTGGGCAAGGAAATGGTCGAGCTTTACGAATCAATTCAAGAATTTGTAGTTGCCGAACTCGATGGTGAAGTTGTTGGCTTTGGTGCTCTGCATGTGATGTGGCAAGACTTGGCTGAGGTTAGAACCTTGGCGGTGGATGTAAACAACAAGCGCCGTGGCTTGGGCGCAGCGATGTTGAACGAGCTCTTAGAAAGAGCCAAGGCCTTGGGTGTCCACCGAGTCTTCTGCCTAACCTTTGAGGTTGACTTCTTCCAGCGCCACGGTTTTGCAGAGATTTCTGATATGCCAGTCGACGCGGAGACCTATGCCGAGATGGTTCGCTCGAACGACGAGGGTGTTGCAGAGTTTTTGGATTTGGCGAGAGTTAAGCAGAACACGCTGGGAAACTCCCGCATGCTGAAATACCTATAACTAGATTTGTCACATGCCTACCCAGCAACAGATCTATGCCCGCCGACGCGGCGTCCTACTACTCGCTGCACTAATCATCGGTGTCTGGGCCTA
>CAMAQN010000073.1 GCA_945860535.1 Auritidibacter sp. Marseille-P8566 | reverse complement strand
CATAAGGACAGCAAAAAGCACGATCTTTAGGAGCCAACCACCCAGCACCAAACCATAGAACCCACCTAGTGGCAACCGCGCTCCGAAAAGCACGCTCAAAACTGTCAGCGAGGTAAAAACCAGGGCAATTGCAGATCCAATTAGTGCGGTCCAAAGGCCGTCGATCCCAACCACCAGAAACCCAATAATCGAGCAGATAACCGCTACAGATACCACCAACAGCGCACTGAGTTTTAGGGCCTTAGCAAAGACCTGGGTAGAACTACTTGCCACGGAGTGCCTTTCTGAACTTGTTTCGTCTTTTGAAAACTGGCCAATAGGTGTGAATCAGGGCCAAAATCAACCAGAAGCCAAAGATGACCATGACCTGTGGCCAGTCCAACCAGAAGAACAACAAAAGTGAAATCGAAACCAGTGCGGTCCAGTGATAGAACACCATCACGGCACCCTGGTGACTGTGGCCAACATCCTGCAGCTGATGGTGCAGGTGCTCGCGGTCAGCAGCAAACGGTGATTGCCCGCGGCGCAAGCGTCTCACCACAGCCAGAGCAAGATCCAAAAGTGGAATCACCAGAATCAAGACCGGCAAGGCCAGTGGAATCAAGGCTGGAAGTAAGTCGTTCCTGGTAACCGTGGCTGGATCAATCGAACCGGTGACGGTAATTGCCCCAACCGCCATCAATAGACCCAGCAGCATTGCTCCGGAGTCGCCCATAAAGATTTTGGCTGGACGCCAGTTATGCGGCAAGAAGCCCGCAACCATTCCCAATACCAACGCAGCCAAAAGACCAGCTATCGAGAAGTAGTTGGTTGGCGAGGTTTGCTGGGCTAGCAGGTAGGTGTAGACAAAAAAAGCCAAGGTTCCGATGCCAACAACACCCGCTGCTAGGCCGTCGAGACCGTCGATGAAGTTCACGGCATTCATAATCAAAACAATCAAGAACACCGTCACCGCAAAGGAAACCGCAAAGCTGCCGACTGTTAGCCCACCGATGGGGAGCGAAACTATCTGGATACCCGAAGAGGCTAAAATCCAGGCTGCACCCATTTGACCACCCATTTTGGCGGTCCAGTCCAAATCCACAAGGTCATCTAAAAGCCCAACCACCATGATTACCGCGGATGCTGCCAGCACTGCCCATACTGGTCCGGGGTTTACGAAGATCGAGTCAAACCAACCAAAGCTGGCAGAGGCGAAGATTCCAGCGCCCAGACCAAGAAACATGGCAATGCCACCAATTCTCGGGGTTGGGGCTTTGTGCACATCACGCTCGCGAATAGCGGGGTGGATATTGAATCTCTTTGCCGTCCATCGAACTCCCCAGGTCGCTAGATATGTGACCAAAGCTGTTAGCAGCGCGACTAGGAAATAGGCCCTCATTTAGTTGACCTTGAGCTCAATATCTCCGATGACGCTGCGGATCCGCTCCAAAGACAGTGCGCCTAGGCGAAGCACTCGAATTGGCTCACCAGCGCTCACCTGTGAAAGATCCAAAATGGTCGAAGCTTCACCCTTAGGGCTCGCTCCAGCATCGAGGTAGGTAGAAACTTTGTCACCGAAGTAGTCAACTGCTTGTTGAGCATTTACCGCTGCCGGTTGGCCGGTGAGGTTTGCGCTCGAAACCGCTAGCGGACCGCAGTCTTCCAAAAGTGCCAAGGTGATCTTGTGATCTGGAACCCTCAGTGCGACTGTGCCCCGAGTCTCCCCCAAATCCCACTCCAGGGTGCTCTGTGCCTGCAGCACCATGGTCAATGCTCCTGGCCAAAACGCTGCAGCCAGCTGGTTTGCCACCGGCGGTAGATCTTGGGCTAGCGCCAACATGGTTTCGACTTTTGGAATCAGCACCGGAGGTGGAGAAGTGCGCTCACGGCCCTTGAGGTTCAAAAGCGCTTCAACAGCTTTGGCGTTGAAGGCATCGACGGCGACGCCATAAACGGTATCGGTTGGGATAACCACAACTTCGCCGCGTCCTAGGCCTACTTTGGCCTGGCGGAATCCAGTGAGCAAGTCAGTGTCAACGGAGCAGTCGTAAACCCGCAATTTGCCTCACTATCTGATTGCCGTGATAGTTCGGTATCGCATGGTTGCATCCTGGAATGCACTCACACTCAACCAACCGTCATTCAATAGTAATTCACGGATGGCATCGGACTGCCCGTCTGCGTGCTCCAGGACCAAAAGCCCGCCGGCTCTGAGTAGCGCTGCTGCAATACCAGAGATGTCGCGAATGACATCGAGGCCGTCTTCTCCCCCGTAAAGAGATAGTTCCGGGTCAAAATTTCTAACCTCTGGGTCAATTGGTATAGCGGAATCTGGGATGTATGGCGGATTGGAGATGACTACGTCTACTCCACCAACCAGATCCGAAACCACCTCCTGCATAGCCCCTAGACGAAGTTCGACCGCGGCGAAATTTGCCTCGATGTTTTTGGTTGCATAGTCAAAAGCAGACTGAGAAAGCTCAACGGCATAGACCTTGGTTTGCGGCACTTCAATTGCCATCGCGATGGCAATTGCTCCGGATCCGGTGCCAAGGTCTATTG
The DNA here is from genome assembly GCA_945860535.1 of Auritidibacter sp. Marseille-P8566. Classification (GTDB taxonomy): domain Bacteria; phylum Actinomycetota; class Actinomycetes; order Actinomycetales; family Microbacteriaceae; genus Aquiluna. The sequence goes on along the minus strand of CAMAQN010000073.1, from coordinate 1,111 downwards.
CCACCCCTGGCCTTGGTAGTTGGCGAAGGTAATCAATTGCGTACTGAACCACCTGCTCGGTTTCGGGTCTCGGGCTAAAGACTCCAGGACCAACGCTTAGCTCAAGTGAGCGAAATGCTGCTTTACCGGTGATGTGTTGAAGCGGCTCGCGCTTTTCCCGTCTTGCAAGGGCGACCAAAAAAGCTTCTAGCTGCTCGGAAGAAAGGTCCTGGTCAAAGGTGATTCGAGTCAGAAGGTCTGAGCGATCGGTGTCCAAAATGTGGCAAAGCAGCCAAGTAGCATCTGCTTGCGGTGATGACACGCCTGCTGTGCTTAGCTTATCGCTTGCCAGGGCTAGCGCTTCAGAGAGCTTCACTACTCACCCTGGAGGGCTGCGAGTCTGGCTTCTTCGTCCATCTTGATAGCGGACTGAACAATCGGCTCCAAAGCACCGTCCATGACCTGATCTAGGTTGTATGACTTGTACCCGGTGCGGTGGTCGGCGATGCGGTTCTCGGGGAAGTTGTAGGTGCGAATTCGCTCCGAGCGGTCAACTGACTTGACCTGAGAGCGTCTGGCAGCAGACTGCTCTGCCTCGAGAGCCTCCTGCTGGGCGGCCAAGATTCTGGCGCGCAAAACACGCATGGCAGCCTCGCGGTTCTGTAGCTGGGACTTTTCGTTCTGCATCGACACCACGATGCCGGTTGGCAAGTGTGTGATTCGAACAGCAGAGTCGGTGGTGTTTACCGATTGCCCACCAGGACCAGAAGAGCGAAATACGTCAATGCGAATCTCGTTCTGGCTAATTTCAACTTCTTCAGGCTCATCGACCTCAGGGAATACCAAGACTCCGGCAGCCGAGGTGTGAATTCGACCCTGAGTTTCGGTGACCGGGACGCGCTGAACGCGGTGAACGCCACCTTCATACTTCATGTGAGCCCAAACCCCATCGGCTGGGTCGGTGGCATTGGACTTGATTGCAACCTGGACATCCTTGATGCCACCAAGGTCAGACTCGGTGCGATCGAGAATCTCGGTCTTCCAGCCCTTGGAGTTTGCGTACTGGATGTACATGCGAAGAAGATCACCGGCGAAGAGAGCCGATTCGGCACCGCCTTCGCCAGCCTTGACT
>CAMAQN010000072.1 GCA_945860535.1 Auritidibacter sp. Marseille-P8566 | reverse complement strand
CAGGTCCAGAGATTCCTTTGCGGCCATAACAGCTTTTGCGAATTCGCGAACCTTTTCGCGACCGACCAAATAGCTTGCGGTCCTCGGATAACGCTTGCCTTGAATGTCTGGATTCACCATGGGATAAGGGTAGCTCAATAGCTTTGGATAGCGCTGGCAACAATGCAGCTGCGGTGAGTTTGATTTTGGGTCTATCGACGTGGTAGCTGAGGCGGGGCACGATCCCGCGACCTCACGATTATGAGTCGTGCGCTCTAACCAACTGAGCTACTCAGCCTCGAACTGCAGTAAGTAAGCTCACTGTCGATCGAGCCCCGAGACAGGATTGAACTGTCGACCCCTTCCTTACCATGGAAGTGCTCTACCACTGAGCTATCGGGGCGTTAGCCTAAAAGGCAACCGCAAAAGATTAGCACTAGGGGTGGGTGCTAGGCAAACGCCAAATCTAGAATCTAGTTTCCCAACTTGGCTGATACCTCAGAGACCATCTGGCTCCAGATGTCTTTTGGTTGCCCTTCTCCTCCGAGCAATCGAATCTGAGCGATGCCAAGTGGACCCCAGACGTGCTGCATTAGGGCAGCATCTGGGATGCCAACACTGACCCTGGAAGCCTCCATAAAGCCGCGCATCACAGGATCTTGAATCTCACCTTGAAAGGCATCTGTAACTGGCTGTCTGCCAGTTGTCTCAAAGATCAGCTGCTGAGCTGAGTCCGAGGCTAAAAGCTCTAGCAAGGCGTTTGCTTGGTCTGGATGCTGAGAGTTGCTGTTTAGGAAAAACGCTCTCGATGCACCAAATGGTGAAGCCACTTCCCCGCCGGCCGAAGGCATTGGGTATGCGGTCAAATTGAAAGTCACTCGCTCTTTGATTGCAGGAAGTAACCACATGCCGGTATAAAAACACGGGGTCTGTCCGGTTACAAAGAACTCAGTTGCTGCGGTGTAGTCAAGCTGCGGGAAATCCATTGAGTTGCCCCTGAGCCAAGAAGCAAATTTCAAACCGGATTCGCCAGACAGTGCAAACTCGGTGCCGTACTCACCAGAGTCGGTTCTTTGGAAAAGCTCCGCTCCGAAAGACGACTGCACCGACTGCAACAGATATGGGTCGCCACCTGGATTGATAGGAAGCTTTACCCCCTTGGAAATTAGGTCTTCCCAAATATTCGGTGCGCTTGAGACTTGATCGGCATTGCAAATAAGCGCTGCATTCTCGGTTGCATAGGGAAGGCCATAGTTGACTGCCGCGCGGGTGAATACCTGAGCGACGGAATCGAATGGCTCCATTGAGTAAAGCGGGACCTGTGCAATCGCGCCGCTTGCGGCCCAAGTCGAAACCCATTCATTGGAACCAATAACCAGGTCAGGGCCGGTTGGGGCTTGAATCGGAAACTCGGTCTCTAACGCATAGAAATCTTTGACGACAACCGCAAGATTGTTGCCGGTGTCCATTTTGAACTGCTCGGCAAAAACCGCAAAGCTCTCGCTTAGTTCTTGGTCTATCCAAACCTCAACGGTGATGCCCGTGCTGGGTGCCGCTGCGGTTGGAGAGGGAGTGGCGGCAGTAGTCCCACCGGTGCAGCCAGCCAATGCAAGCACTGCGGCAAGACCAACCAAGATTCGCAATTTTGACCCCAAGTTCTTAGGTCTCAATAATCGCAGGTAATCCAGCAACTAAGCGGTTAGCCCTTCACGGAACCAGAAACTAGGCCACCAATGATGTAGCGCTGTGCAAATAGGAACAGCGCAACCAGTGGCACTGAGGCAAGGATGGAACCTGCGGCAAATGGTCCCCAGTTGGCACCAAACTGCGCACCAACGAAGGACTGCAGACCAACCGCAACGGTTCTGAGGTTTACATCCTGCAGGAACAAGCTCGCGAGCACAAACTCGTTAAATGTTCCGATGAAGGACAAAAGTGCGGTAACCGCGAGAACCGGAGCGGAAAGAGGCACGAAGATCTGCCAGAAGATCTGGAATGGAGTCGCGCCGTCAATCTTGGCTGCCTCATCCAACTCCATTGGAATGGAGTCAATAAAGCCCTTGAGCAACCAGGCGTTCACGCCCATTGATCCACCTAGGTAGATAAGCAGCAGACCACCGTGGCTACCCAAACCGATGGCCGGGAAGATGGTGTAAATACGCTCCATCATCACGTAGATGGCAGCGAGTGCCAAAAACGCTGGGAAAACCTGAATCAAGAGCAGGGTCTGCAAGCCAATTTTGCGACCCTTAAAGCGAAGTCTAGAGAAAGCGAAGGCCGAGAATGCGCCGACCACGATCGACAGAATTGCGTTGAGCGCAGCGAGGTAAGACGAGTTCCAAATCCAAGTCATAAAAGGGATGGTTGGAGAAGTAAACAGCGTCTCGTAATTCACCCAACTAAAGCGCTGAGGCAAAAGACTAGAAGAGGCCAAGCCACCGGTTGGGTCGAAGGAGCTGATGATCACCACGTAGATCGGGAAGATCGAAAACAGAATCAAAGCCCAGGCGTAGATGTGACGCCAAGCCGCAGATCTAAGGTTTGTTCGCTTCATTTAAATCACCGATTCCAATACCTTTGAGCGCCTTAGGCTCCAAAGCGATAGGCCACCAACAATGAAGAACATGATCACGCTGATTGCTGATGCCAAACCAAGGTTCTGCTCGGCAGAACCAAAGGCGGTCTTGTAGGCGTAGGTAATCAAGATGTCGGTAGCACCGGCCGTCTCACCCGCCAGCACATTTATCGGGCCACCATTTGTAAGCAGATAAACAATGTTGAAGTTATTGAAGTTGAATGCGAAGGATGCGATCAGAAGCGGCGAGAGAATCTGCAGCAATAGCGGCAGCTTGATTCTTGCCATGATCTGAGCCGGGCTTGCTCCATCGATTGAAGCCGCCTCTTCCAACTCACCCGGCAGGGCCTGCAAAGCGCCAGAACAGATTAGGTAGAAGTATGGGAAACCAAGCCACAGGTTCACAATGATGATCACGAGCTTGGCCAAGGTTGCATCGTTGTACCAGTCGATCTCCGCACCTAGAACTTGGTTCACCGCACCGAAGTCGCGGTTGAACATACCGTTCCAAATCAGGATCGACATAAAGCTTGGGATTGCGTAAGGCAAGATCAAGATCGATTTGTAGAAGCGCTTAAATCGAAGCGGCTTGTCCATTGCGATTGCAAGTGTGAGACCCGCCGCAAACATCGTTGCGACCGTAATCAGCGCGAACGAGAAGGTCCAGATAAAGACGTTAATAAACGGCCCGCGAATTACCGGGTCGGTTAGAAGCCCAACATAGTTCTCCAGTGGGCTAAATGCTCTCCAACCGGGGAACAACTTCTCTTCTGGGTTCGCCTTGTTTACAAAGTTTCCCTCACCGTTGTCGACATAGGTTATGTCGTTTACCGAGTCATAAAGTTCGCCGGTGGCCGAATCTAAAGTGAAGGCTTGGATCATCAAAAGGGCGGCATCCAAAGACTCTGGACGAATGAACTTGCCCTCGCCCATGTCAAAGCGGAGGTCGATGATATCTGCCTCTAGGTTCGCCGCCTCATCAAAGCCGATTGGTTCAAAGCCTTCAAGGCCAACCGCGGTACCGTATTCATCGAGCTGAACCTGGTCAGCGCCCAACTCGGTTGCGACTCCATTGGCTCCAAGGTATGGAGTCATGGTCATCT
>CAMAQN010000071.1 GCA_945860535.1 Auritidibacter sp. Marseille-P8566 | reverse complement strand
TCAACCACCGCAGTATCAAACGCCGGCTTGGCATCCTTGTCCTTGTTCCACCAACTGGATTTCTTGCCGTCAAAAGCATCCAGAATTTCAGCCTTCGGCTTGATGCCGAAGAGGAAGTTGTAGAACTCGGTTAGGCGTGGCTTGATCTTCTTTGGAGCGGTGCCAGTCATAACCAACACCGAAACCGCTACCAAAAGCACCAGCACCGGTGTCGCGCCCCAGATGGTCAGCATGCTCAAAAGCGGCCCACCGATCAACCACCCGAATAACCCTCCGGCGAGCGCCAAACCTTCTGGGCCATCCACATTTGGTGAGGGAGTTCCGCCAAAGATGTGGAAAAAGCCTGAGATCACCGATAAAAATAGCCAAAAACCGACCGCAAATCGCGAACTATCGCGCACCGAAGGCGGGTGCATAAACAAAAACAGTGAGTAGAAAAGGAAGATTGCCGGCAGTGCATAAGCCACCAGGCCAAAAAGCATCCCAAAGGTATACGAGTGAAGAGCTTTTGCCCATGGTTCATTGATTAGAAACCAGGCAAAAACCGCTCCGAAAACCGAAAGTAGAAATACAAAAAATGGTGCACCATCTCGACGATCATCGTCAGCTAGCTTCTCGGTGCTAAATGCCCTGACCAATTTTCCCAATAGATGGGCAGTACCCAGGTAAAACTTGCTTAGTCCCGCCAAAAACCCTTGCCCCTGTGGCTTCGCCGGACGTGGCTTAGCGGCCGCAGCGCTAGGAGCTGCAGTTCGAGCTGGTTTTCTACCGCTGGGTTTTCTAGGCGGTGGAGTCTTTGAAGCCATGCACACAAGTTAGCAAGGCTTTGTGTCAATTTGCCCTAGGCAGGGCGGGAGGAGTGAACAACGATCGGGATGATCATCGGCTTTCTGCGGTGAGCTTTTGCCACCCAACCACCAATGGTCCTTCGAATCACCTGTTGCATTGTGTAGGTGTCTCTGATCCCTTCAACCGCAGCACGCTCTAGTGCGCGCTCAATCTCAGGAAGGATGTCATCAAACACATGGTCATCCTCGGCATATGCTCGAGCGCGAATCTCAGGCCCTTCGACAACCTTGCCGGTACTCGGATCAATCACCGCAAAAATTGAAATGAAGCCCTCGGCAGCAAGGATTCTGCGGTCCTTGAGGTCCTCATCGGTAATCTTTCCCACCGTCTTGCCGTCTACATAGAGCATATCGCAAGGAACCTGGCCAACGACCTTCGCGACACCATCGACAAGGTCAATTACGGCACCATCGTGAACAATCAGAGTCTGCTCGGCAGGCACACCAGTTTGAATAGCCAGCTTGGCATTGGCGTGCAGGTGACGTGCCTCACCGTGAATCGGAAGTACGTTTTTGGGCATGAGGATGTTGTAGCAGTAGAGCAACTCCCCTGCGGCAGCGTGTCCAGAGACGTGAACCTTGGCATTGCCCTTGTGAACCACATTCGCACCAAGTCGAATCAATCCATCGATCACTCGGTAAACCGCATTTTCATTACCTGGAATCAAAGAGGACGCCATCAATACAGTGTCACCCTCACCAATAATGATGCGGTGGTCGCGGTTTGCAATTCTGGAAAGCACAGCCATTGGTTCGCCCTGGCTACCGGTGGACATCAGGACTATTCGGTTATCCGGAATCTCATCGATGTCATTGAGGTCAACAATCAAACCGGCTGGGACCTTGAGGTAGCCAAGATCTGCTGCGATGCCCATGTTGCGCACCATGCTGCGGCCAACAAAGGCCACTTTGCGATTGTTTGCAACTGCTGCATCCAGCACCTGCTGCACGCGGTGAACGTGTGAGGAGAATGAGGCAACCACAACCTTGCCCTGGGTCTTGCTAATTACGTTCTCGATCACTGGACCGATATCGCGCTCTAGCGGCGTGAAGCCTGGAACATCGGCATTGGTGCTGTCCACCATGAATAGATCAAGACCTTCTTCGCCGATTCTTGCGAAGGTGCGAAGATCCGTCAGACGACCATCAAGTGGCAACTGGTCCATCTTGAAATCACCAGTTGCCAAGACGGTTCCGGCAGCGCTACGGACGATTACCGCCAGCGAGTCTGGAATCGAGTGGTTTACTGCCACAAACTCAAGATTGAAAGGGCCAAGCTGCTCAATCTGACCCTCTTTCACGGTGTGAGAAAAGGGGGTGATTCGGTGTTCTTTGAGTTTTGCCTCGACCAGCGCGAGAGTTAGCGTTGAACCAATGATTGGGATGTCTTTGCGCATCGCCAAAAGGTAGGGGACTCCGCCGATGTGGTCCTCGTGACCGTGGGTGAGCACAGCTCCGACAATCCGGTCCAGCTTGTCCTCAAGGTAACCAAAGTCCGGCAAAATCAGATCTACACCGGGTTGGGTCTCCTCTGGGAACAGCACACCGCAGTCCAAAATCATGATTTGGCCGTCTAGTTCAAATACGGTCATGTTGCGACCAATTTCACCAATGCCGCCAAGCGGAATGATGCGCAAAACGCCGGGTTTTAGAGGTGCTGGTGCTGATAACTCCACTAGCGAGTGGTTCCTGCAACTTTAGGAAGTGCTCCGCCGGCTGCGGCGTTGCGATCAGGCCTGAAGTTGTTGAAGCTCAAACCTGGAACCGAAACCACCTGGTCGATTCCACTCTCAATTGCGGCTGCCTCGTGGTCCTCTGGACCAACCAGCGGCAAGCGGACTCGAGGAGAGTTGATGTGTCCCAAACCATGCAGCACATACTTCGCCGCAACGGTTCCAGGGACGTGAGTCATAATCGCACGCTGCAAAGGCTCAAGCGCGTTGTGGACTTTGAGTGCTGAGTGGAAATCGTTCTTATTGGTGGCATCCACCATCTCGCGATAGGCGTGAGGAGCGATGTTGGCGGTGACACCGATCAGACCGGTGGCCCCAATCGAAAGATGAGGCAGAACGTTCGGATCATCTCCGGAGAAATAAAGCAATCCGGTTTCCAGCATCAATCGAGAAGCCTGAGCTAAATCACCTTTAGCGTCCTTGATTGCAACGATGTTTGGGTGCTTGGCTGCGCGGTGAAAAGTGTCATAAGAAATAGCAACACCGGTGCGGCCTGGAATGTCATACAAGATCACCGGCAGGTCGGTGGCGTCGGCAATTAGTCGGAAGTGGGTAAGAATTCCAGCCTGAGTTGGCTTGTTGTAATAAGGGGTCACGATCATGACACCGTCTGCACCAGCTTTTTCGCTGGCCTTGTAAAGCTGCATGGCGTGAGCGGTTTCGTTAGAGCCACCGCCGGTGATGATCTTGGCGCGGCCTGCAGAAACAGACTTTCCAACCTCGACCAACTTGATCTTCTCAGCATCGGTCAATGTTGAGGTTTCACCGGTGGTGCCAGTCACGACAACACCGTCTGCACCATTTGAAATTACATAGTCCATGTGACGCTCGGTGGCATCCCAATCGACTTCGCCATCCGCGGTCATCGGGGTCACAAGCGCGACCAGCACCTGACCGAAGAGATCTTTATGTTGTTGAACCATTTGACTAGCCTACCTGCATGGCAAAGCGCCTTCCAAGCGATACCGTTGCTATTTGTACGCCAAAGACGGCTATTTATCCAGGGGTCAGTGACCGCTTACCTAGCGAAAAACCTATTGGCAGGCTTGGAGTCATTGCTCTAGGCAATGATTGCGGATCGGCTTTCCGGTTTTGACACTCACCAACCTAATCGCGAACTCTTTGGCCAGGCGCTGGCCAATTTCGCGGTGCCATTCTTTGGCGGAGTGC
>CAMAQN010000070.1 GCA_945860535.1 Auritidibacter sp. Marseille-P8566 | reverse complement strand
GGTGGTTCAAGAGGGTCTGAGGTTGGACACTATTTCCTACCAACCGTTTTGGCCGACGTTCAAGCAGATGCAGAGATTCTCAAGACCGAGATCTTTGGTCCAATTGCACCGGTTGTCGTCTTCGACACCGAGGAACAAGCAATAACCATGGCTAATGCAGTTGATGTCGGACTTGGTTCATACATTCATACCAAGGACATCGGTCGTGCAATGCGTGTTGCCGAGTCCCTCGAGGTTGGCATGGTCGGTGTCAACACCGGCATTTTCTCGGACCCAGCTGCTCCTTTTGGAGGAGTAAAGCAGTCGGGCATAGGTCGAGAGGGTGGTCGCCACGGAATCTTGGAGTTCCTAGAAACCAAGTACATCAACGTCTCTTGGGGGAGTTAGATGAATACCCCAATTTCGAGCGCGATTGTCCCCGGTCCAGTTAGAAACTGGCTTGAGAACTTATCGAAGGGAAACCTTGGCTCGATCAACGTTCTAGCAGGCGAATCAGAAACTTTCGATGTGATGGACCCGGGGACGGCTAGCCCCTTGACCTCCCTGCCGGTCAGCTCTGAAGAGGTAGTGGGAACAGCCGTTCGCAATGCTCGCCGAGCATTTGAGGGCGGTAGCTGGAGAAACGAAAGTCCAGATCAGCGGGAACGAGTACTGCTCAAGCTTGCAGATTTGGTGGAGCGAGACTTCCAGTTTCTATCTGTAGTGGAGGCGCTAGATACCGGTAAACCACTTGAAGAAGCCAAGTTTGACATTGAAGAGGTCGCTACCGTGCTGCGCTACTACGCCGGCTGGTCAAATAAGGTCAGTGGACAGACCATCGCAACTCCATTTGAGCTTTCGGCAATGACAATCAAGGGCCCGGTTGGGGTTTGCGCTGCCATCACGCCCTGGAACTACCCGCTACCGATCTTGATGTACAAGCTGGCACCAGCGCTCGCCTTCGGAAACTCATTTGTTGCTAAGCCATCTGAACTTGCGCCGCTGTCTGCGATCTACTTTGCACAACTCTGCGAAGAGGCAGGGGTGCCAGAAGGTGTCGTAAACATAGTTCTTGGGGCGGGTGCAACCGGCTCGGCCCTGGCCTCAAACCCAGACCTCGACAAGATTGCCTTCACAGGCTCTTCAAGAACCGGTCAAGCCATCATGACTGCGGCCGCGAAGAACACCACCAAAGTCACACTGGAGCTTGGTGGCAAGAGCCCGCAGGTGGTCTTTGCCTCGAGCAATCTTGCAAAGTCGGTTGAAGGTGTTGCCAGAGGAATCTGGACCAATGCCGGCCAGGTCTGTGTTGCAGGCAGCCGGTTGATTGTTGAGAAATCGATCAAGACCGAATTCCTAAATGAGCTCGAGAGATTTACCAATAGCTATTTTGTCGGCCACTCTCTGGATTCGCGCAGCACCATGGGCCCGATCATCAGCATGGCCCAGCAGGAAAAGATTCGAGGGGTGCTAGATGGTGCCGTATCCGATGGCGCGGAACTTCACGAATATGGACGGGTATCAGATGTTGCCGGTTTCTTCCAAAGGCCAACCGTCATCGATGGGTTATCGAGTTCACACTCAACCCACCAGGAAGAGATCTTTGGGCCGGTAATCACGGTCTCCACCTTCGAGTCTGAGGCTGAGGCGATTGAGCTTGCCAATTCGACGCGCTATGGGTTGGCTGCTGGAATCTGGACTGGGCAGGCAGGCCAAGGCCATCGCGTTGCCAAGTCGATCACCTCGGGGACGGTGTGGATAAACACCTACGGAACTTTCCATCCAACCCTGCCATTTGGTGGCACCAAATCTTCTGGATTCGGACGAGAGCTAGGGGAGTCGGCTATCGATGCCTACACCGAGCTCAAGACCGTCGTGGAAGACATCTCGGAATAGGGAGAGAAATGACGCTGGGAAATCACAAGCGCACTAGTAATGGCAGCATTATCGGACAGATTGCCACCACCGAAGTTCCTCGCTTCGCAGCTCCGGGCACCTTTGGTCTGGTGCCAGACTTCCGCGAGGTGACGCGCGCTGATGTCGGGATTCTTGGCGTGCCATTCGACTCGACTGTCAGCTATCGACCCGGTGCACGCTTTGGTCCAGAGCACATTAGAAACTCTTCAAGGTTGCTGCGACCTTACAATCCAGAGGCAGACAAGTGGCCATTCCTAGGTCAGCAGGTCGCTGATCTCGGCGATGTCGCATTCAATCCGTATGACATCAGCAAGGCACTGAACTCAATCGAGTATGCGGTTTCCCAAGCAATGGAATTTGCCCCGAAGAATCTGATTCTCGGTGGCGATCATTCAATCTCGCTTCCAGTCTTGCGAGCACTAGCCAAAAAGCACGGTCCGGTCTCAGTGATTCACTTTGATGCCCACCTTGACACCTGGGACACCTACTTTGATCAGCCCTACCTGCACGGCACACCTTTTAGAAGGGCAGCTGAAGAAGGTCTTTTGGACCCTGAGGGCTGCACCCATGTCGGCACTCGTGGCGGGCTCTATGGCAACACTGACATGCTCGAAGATCAAGCTCTCGGCTTTATGACAATCCGCTGCCACGAGCTTCACCTAGATGGTGTTCAGGTGGCAATCGAACGCATCAAGCAACGTGTTTTGGATCGCCCAACCTACATCTCGGTAGACATCGATGTGCTGGACCCGGCCTATGCTCCCGGCACCGGAACGCCAGAGCCAGGCGGTATGGCCAGTTGGCAACTTTTGCATATCATCCGTTCGCTATCCGGCTTGAATATCATCGGTGGCGACATCATGGAGGTTGCACCCGCGTATGACCACGCCGAGATCACTGGTTTCGCCGCAGCCCATGTCGGCTATGAGTTGCTATCAGCCTGGGCACCAATTCCGAGTCATGGTGAAATGAAGACTCGCTAACCCTTTGGCTTTGCTCGCTTCAATATGCTTTGGGCCTGCAGCATGATTGGTCTATCGACCATCTGACCGTTTATCTTTGCGGCACCGGTATCAACTTTGAGGATCGCCTCTGCCCATTCAATTTCGGCCTTGGTCACCTCGAAGGCTTCGTGGATTGATTCAATTTGAGCTGGGTGAATTGCCATTTTGCCCCCAAAGCCAAGGGTTCTGGCGTGCTCAGCCTCAACAAGAACTTTGGATAGATCTTCGATGTGCCCGGCGGGTGAATCCCAAGGTCTCGAGATCCCAGCGGCGAGCGAGGCGGTCAGAATCTGAACCCGGGCGTAATCGTGAACAATCGGAGACTGCGATCCAGTCTCGGCCGCAAAGTCCATACCGCCAAAGGCCAGCTTTGAGATGCTCGGGTGCGACGCAATGTCATAAGCGTTTCGAAGGCCAAGGCTGGACTCGATAATTGCAATCCCTGCAATACCTTCGGGGAGCGAGGGAATTTCTGCAAGGTTCTCGGCCTTGGGCAGCAAGATTCCCACAAAATCAGGGTTCAACCCGTAAAGCTCCAAAAGCACTGGCAATTCAGTGGCAAGCCTGTCTGAGTTGACTCGCACGACTATGCCGGAGCCAGCAACGTTGTTTTTCAACGCCACGAGGACATTCTCGAGAGCCAGGTCTTTCTCCGAGGGCAGTACTGAGTCTTCTAGGTCAAAGATTGCTAGGTCTGCACCTGAGTTTCTAGCCTTGCCGAAACGTTCCGGCTTGGTGCCGGGCACGAACAGTGCTGACCTTGCAAATTCAACCAACTCCTTGGACATCACTTGGACCCCTTGGACAATCTGGTGTTGCCGAGCGACATCAGCTTGCGGTCATCGGGCCTAAAGAAGTCGTTGCCTTGATCGTCAATTACGACGAAGGCTGGGAAGCGCT
>CAMAQN010000069.1 GCA_945860535.1 Auritidibacter sp. Marseille-P8566 | reverse complement strand
AACCTCTCGCTTGATCGTCTAGCCGATGCCGCCAAAATGGGTGTCCACGCTGCCAAGGGTTACCCGCTGGAATTTGGAACCATATCGGTCTCTGACGGTATTTCCATGGGCCACGAGGGCATGCACTTTTCACTGGTTTCCCGCGAGGTAATCGCGGACTCGGTCGAGACCGTGATGCAGGCAGAACGTCTCGACGGATCTGTTTTGTTGGCGGGTTGCGACAAGTCTCTGCCGGGCATGATGATGGCTGCTGCTCGTTTGGATCTAGCTTCAGTGTTTCTATACGCGGGTTCCATTGCACCTGGTTGGGTGAAGCTTTCTGACGGTACTGAGAAGCAGGTAACGATCATCGACGCCTTCGAGGCGGTTGGTGCCTGCAAAGCCGGCAAGATGAGCCTTGAGGACGTTGACCGCATTGAGCGAGCAATCTGCCCTGGTGAAGGCGCTTGTGGCGGTATGTACACCGCTAACACCATGGCTTCCATTGGTGAGGCCCTAGGCCTAAGCCTTCCTGGTTCTGCCTCCCCACCATCTGCCGACCGTCGTCGCGACGCTTGGGCGCACCGCTCGGGTGAGGCCGTTGTGAACTTGATCGCCAAGGGCATTACCGCTCGCATGATCTTGACCAAGAAAGCCTTTGAGAACGCAATTGCAGTGCTTATGGCTTTTGGTGGTTCCACCAACGCCGTGCTTCACCTGCTTGCAATCGCCCGCGAGGCTGAAGTAGATCTGCAGCTTGCAGACTTCAACCGCATCGCTGACAAGGTTCCACACCTTGGAGACCTAAAGCCTTTTGGTCAGTATGTAATGAACGATGTTGACCGAGTTGGCGGAGTGCCGGTAGTGATGAAGGCGCTTTTGGACGCAGGCCTAATTCACGGTGACTGCCTAACCGTTACCGGCAAGACCGTTGCCGAGAACCTTGCGGATATCAACCCGCCAGACCCAGACGGCAAGATCATTCGTGCCATGGACAACCCGATTCACAAAGACGGTGGCATTGCGATTCTGCACGGCAGCATCGCTCCAGATGGCGCTGTTGTGAAGACCGCTGGCTTTGACCTGGCTTTCTTTGAAGGTCCAGCACGCGTATTTGAGCGTGAGGGCGCAGCCATGGAGGCGCTATCTCGCGGTGAGATCGCAGCCGGCGATGTTGTGGTTATTCGCTACGAGGGTCCTAAGGGTGGTCCTGGTATGCGCGAGATGCTTGCTATTACCGGTGCAATTAAGGGTGCCGGTTTGGGTAAAGATGTCCTACTATTGACGGACGGAAGATTCTCGGGCGGCACAACCGGCCTATGTATCGGACACATTGCACCAGAGGCCACCGACGGTGGACCTATTTCCCTGGTGCGTGATGGAGACCTGATTCGGGTTGACATCAAAGCTCGTTCGCTTGACTTACTGGTCGACGATGAAGAGTTGGCTCGCCGTAAGACTGACTGGCAGCCGCTGCCACCGCGTTACACCCGCGGTGTTCTCGCTAAGTACTCCAAGCTCGTGCACTCCGCCGCAGAAGGCGCTTACTGCGGTTAGTTGCACACCACGAACGAAGAAGGTCCAATGTCTAAGGAAATGCTCACCGGAGCACAGGCAATCATCCGCTCGCTTGAGATGTTGGGTATTGACACTATCTTCGGTCTGCCAGGTGGAGCGATTCTCCCCACCTATGACCCATTGATGGACAGCAAAAAGATTCGTCACATTTTGGTGCGCCACGAGCAGGGTGCCGGTCACGCTGCCGAAGGCTACGCAGCCGCCAGTGGAAAGCTCGGAGTCTGCATCGCAACCAGCGGACCGGGAGCTACCAACCTGGTTACCCCGATCATGGACGCCATGATGGACTCTGTCCCACTGCTTGCAATCACCGGTCAGGTGAACTCTCACGCGATTGGAACTGACGCTTTCCAAGAGGCAGACATCGTTGGTATCACGATGCCTATTACTAAGCACAGCTTCTTGGTCACCGATGCATCTGAAATCCCAGCGACCATTGCGGCAGCCTATGAACTTGCAACCACCGGTCGTCCAGGTCCGGTTTTGGTAGACGTTGCCAAGGATGCTCAAAACAAGAAGTTTGAATTCTCTTGGCCACCAAAGGTCGAGCTTCCTGGCTACAAGCCGGTTACCGACCCACACGGCAAGCAGGTCCAGGCCGCAGCGGAAATGATTCTCGCCTCCCACAAGCCAATCTTCTACGTCGGTGGAGGCGTAATCCGTGCCGAAGCACACGTCGAGCTTGCTCGACTAGTTGAGCTGGTTGGCGCGCCAGTCACCACCACTTTGATGGCACGCGGTGCCTTCCCAGATTCACACCCAAACCACCTTGGTATGCCGGGTATGCACGGAACCGTTCCCGCGGTTACCGCGTTGCAAAAGGCAGATCTGCTAATCACCCTGGGTGCTCGTTTTGATGACCGAGTTACCGGTGACGTGAAGAGCTTCGCTCCGGGAGCCAAGGTCATCCACGTTGATATCGATCCTGCAGAAATCGGCAAGATTCGTCACGCAGATGTTCCAATCGTTGGCGATGCCAAGGTCGTAATCGCAATGCTTACCGCGGAGCTTGAGAAGCAGCTAGCCGGCAAGAAGCCAGACTTTGCTTCCTGGTGGCAGTTCCTGAACGGTCTCAAAGAGCGCTACCCACTTGGCTACGTCGATACTGACGACGGCAAGTTGTCACCTCAGCTAGTTATCAAGCGAATCGGCGAACTATCTGGCCCAGAGGCGACCTTCTGTGCCGGAGTTGGTCAGCACCAAATGTGGGCAGCGCAGTTCATCAAGTACGAGCGTCCAAACTCCTGGTTGAACTCAGGTGGAGCGGGAACCATGGGTTACTCGGTGCCGGCAGCTATGGGTGCAAAGGTTGCCGAGCCAGATCGTTTAGTTTGGGCAATCGATGGTGATGGCTGTTTCCAGATGACCAACCAGGAACTAGCCACCTGTGCGATCAACAACATCCCAATCAAGGTTGCGATTATCAACAACTCTTCTTTGGGCATGGTGCGTCAGTGGCAGACACTGTTCTACGACAAGCGCTACTCGAACACCGATCTTCACACCGGCACTGACACCGTTATGATTCCGGACTTTGTCAAGCTTGCCGAAGCTTACGGCTGCCTAGCGATTCGCGTTGAGAAGGAAGACGAGATCGATGCCGCCATCAAGCTGGCAATCGAGACCAACGATCGACCTGTGGTAATCGACTTCATCGTTGGACGAGATGCCATGGTTTGGCCAATGGTTCCAGCAGGTGTTTCCAACGATGCGGTGCAGTATGCCCGTGACGCCGCTCCGATTTGGGAAGGGGACGAGTAGAAATGTCTCAGCACGTACTCTCACTTTTGGTTGAAGATAGGCCTGGTATTTTGACCCGCGTTGCAGCGCTTTTTGCTCGCCGTGGATTCAACATCGAGTCTCTTGCGGTGGGAACCACCGAGGTCGAAGGCCTATCTCGTATTACCGCAGTGGTGAGCCTGGATGGCCAACCACTTGAGCAGGTAACCAAGCAGCTAAACAAGCTAATCAATGTTCTAAAGATTGTTGAGTTGGAGCAGGATACTTCGATTGCTCGCGATCACATGTTGATCAAGGTAAAAACCGATGCGGCAACTCGCTCACAGGTGCTCGAAGCCGTTACGCTATTCAGAGCTCGAGTCATTGATGTTGTAAGCGACTCGGTTGTAATCGAAGTCACCGGCGACTCGGCAAAGTGCAAGGCGTTCCTAAAGGTGCTCGAGCCATTCGGCATCAAAGAACTAGTTCAATCTGGAGCAATCGCGATTTCGCGTGGCTCTAAGTCCATGAGCGA
>CAMAQN010000068.1 GCA_945860535.1 Auritidibacter sp. Marseille-P8566 | reverse complement strand
ATCAGCTACCAGGATGCTTTGGTGAAGGGCCTTAAGGTTGTAGACGCGACTGCGTTCTCACTCTGCATGGACAACAAGATGCCAATGCGCGTATTCAGCATGGAGAAGATTTCCGAGGCCCTTTTGGGTGAGCCGGTTGGCACCTCGGTAAGAGCTTAAGTTCAGACAAGAGAAGGTATTAAATGATTAGCGAGATCATGGCCGAGGCCAAGGACAAGATGGACAAGGCCGTTGAGGCCACCAAGGATGACTTCGCATCCGTGAGAACCGGCCGAGCTAACCCGGCAATGTTCCAGAAGATCATGGTCGACTACTACGGCACCATGACTCCTTTGGGTCAGCTCGGTGGTATCCAGAACCCAGAGGCACGCTCGATCATCATCAACCCTTATGACAAGAGTGCCCTGCAGGCTATTGAGAAGGCGCTAATGGCGATGCCAAACCTTGGCGCTCAGCCAAACAACGACGGCTCAATTATTCGCATTAACCTTCCAGAGCTCACCGAAGAGCGTCGCAAGGAATACGTAAAGCTAACCCGCGACAAGGCTGAGCACGGCCGCGTTTCGGTTCGTAACATCCGCCGCGGTGCCAAGGAAGATCTTGAGGCGCTCAAGAAGGACGGTGGCGCTGGCGAGGACGATATCGAGCGCGCCGAGAAAGAACTCGAGTCAATCACTAAGGCCCACACCGACAGGATCGACGAAGCCCTAAAGAACAAGGAAGCCGAGCTTCTCGAGGTTTAGTTGGAAACCGCAAAGACCAAGACCTTAGGGCCAAGACTGGCCGTGGGGTTTGGGCTAGGCGGAGTTTTTCTACTTTCTTTACTCAACCCACTATTTTTTGTTGGTTTGCTCTCGATTTCCACCGCCGTTGCCGGCTATGAACTCGCAAGCGTTCTAAAGCGCGGTGGCTGGCATGTTCCAAAGTACTTAGTTGGGCTAGCCGGATTGCTGCTTCCTTGGATTGCTTATTTCTTTGGCCCAGTTGCGCAGTGGTTGACGGTGCTAATTTTCAGCGCGGCGATGGTGCTTTGGCGCGCTATGTACCTCGCTATAAACAAAGAACGCCAAACTCTCCGGCAGACCCTGAGAGATTTCGGTGCCAGCAACTGGGCACTGTTCTATGTCCCACTGCTTCTTAGCTTCGGTGGCCTATTGATCGACCGACCAAATGGCACGGCGTGGATCTTTGGACTGGTGATCACGGTTGCTTCAATCGACACCTTTGGATATTTGATTGGCCGATTCTTTGGAAAAACCAAGCTCTCGCCAAGGATTAGCCCTAAAAAAACTTGGGAGGGGTTATTTGCCTCAATCCTCGGTGGGCTATTTGGCGGAATAATTACCGCTTTGGTAACCGGAGCGTCACTTTGGTTTGGTCTACTTTTCGGAGCCGCACTGCTGGTCAGTTCGGTTATGGGAGATCTATCCGAATCTCTTATCAAGCGCGATCTTGAGGTCAAAGACATGGGTAATGTTTTGCCGGGTCACGGTGGCATGATGGACAGATTAGATTCCCTTTTGCCATCAACCTTTGTTGCTTACCTTTTGGCTCACGTAGTCTTTTAGCTTATGAACTTCCCGCTGGCTAGTGCAAAACTGCAGGGGTATAACCCCAATCAAGTTGACGCACTCATGGCCAGGGTCCATTCTCAAAATGAAAACCCAGATCGCGAGATTATTAGCGCTGCTGTCGTCGCGGTTGCTCGATTCGATTTGGTGCTTGCCGGATACAAGATCCCAGCCGTTGACGAGGCAATAGCCAAGGCGTCGGACGCATTAGAAGTTCGCGAATTAGAGCGAGAATTGCGCCGATTTGGCAAGGCAAAGGCATCCTCGGATTTGGCAGCACTACTTCGTGCTTTGAAGCAGGTCCTCGAGACTGAGCCCAAGGAAAGGTTTGAAAAGGCAGCCAAAGGCTATAGCCCAAGAATGGTAAATGCGCTGATCAAACGAATTGAAATCAAGCGCAGCACTTTGAGCGCGCCTTCAACTTTTGAACTCAGAACCATCTCGCTGGGAAGGTCCTCAAATGGGCTGGATCGCGAGCAGGTGGATGAATTTCTAAGTGCGGTTGTCAGTGCCCTGCACCGCCAAAAACTGCTTGGCTAATTGCCGATTTGGGCTTAGCGGTTTAGGCTTAGAGACTGCACATAAGGAGTCCCTTGAGTAGACATGGTTCTAAGCCACGCGCTAAGTCGCGAGCCTTGCCAACCCTTGGATTCTTTTTCGCAGCATCTTTGGTGATGGTTTCCGCAGTAGATCCTTACTCTGGCACCATGGCATCTGCCGACACCATTCAGGTTTTTGAGGCCCAGGAAGATCAAAATCAGCAGCTGACTTTTGTCGCTTTGGATGGCGAGGGCTATGCCCGTGGCTCATTTGAAATTCTCTCCGGTGAGGGTGTTGCAAAGCTTTTTGTTGACGGAGCACCGTTTCCGCTTCCTGGGACCGCTAAGGGTATTGCCCTAAAGCTAGTAACCGATAAGGGTTGGGACTACAACCAGTTCTCCTGTTTGGTAAAGCTTTGGGAGCGCGAGAGTAACTGGCGCTGGAACGCAATGAACAGCTCATCTGGTGCCTATGGCATTCCGCAGTCACTGCCTGGTTCCAAAATGGCATCCGCTGGCCCTGATTGGCGCACCAACCCAGAAACTCAAATCAAGTGGGGAATCGGCTACATCGATAATCGCTATCAGTCCCCATGTGGAGCGCTGGCTCACTCAAACGACAAAAACTGGTACTAAACATGCGCGGTAAAAGGCGCAGGGGAGCCCCAGAGCCCCAGTATCGCGAACTTGATTTCTCAATGTTGAAAATGTCCCTACCCCACACCGTCGTAAAGCGCGGTGTCGAATTCACAGTCCAGCAGACCAGCGGCTTAACCGCCGAAGAGGGAAAGAGCTGGGTCTGCCCGGTTTGTGTAATTTCTATCGAACCAGGAATCATGCATACCGTGGCGTGGGACACCCATCGCGGAGTTCAAACCAGGCGCCACTTTCACAACCACTGCTTCAAGATTTTTGATGGACTACTGCCGTAATGGAAGAGATTCGCGCGGCCACTGTGTTACCAGCCGTAAGGGAAGAGATCACCCTTACGACCAAAGACGGACAGGTTTTGGTTGGGGAAATAGCGATGCCGCTTGGTAAATCACCAAAAGCGACTCTCATTACCCTTCACCCGCTCCCAACTCACGGTGGCTTTATGGACTCCCACCTCTACCGAAAGGCGGCGAATCGCCTACCAGCGCTGATTGATGTCGCTGTTTTACGGTTCAATACCCGTGGCACATCTTCGCCGCGGGGAACCTCCAGCGGAAGCTTTGACGGGGGAGTGCTCGAAGAATTTGACGTTGCGGCGGTGGTGAAGTTTTGCCAGGATCGCGGACTTGAGAATCTGTGGCTAATCGGCTGGAGTTTTGGAACAGAACTAGCTATCAAGTACGGGCCAGATCACGACATCTCTGGTGCGATTTTGATCTCGCCACCGCTACACCGAGCGACTGACCTAGATCTTGCTCGCTGGAATGATTTTGATAAGCCGCTAATCGCGCTGGTGCCTGGCGATGATGACTATCTGCAGCCGGCAGAAGCCGCCAACAGATTTGCAATCGTGCCTAAGGCTCAGGTCTTGGGTTTTGACGGCGAGAAGCATCTCTGGGTTGGCGAGAATGCGACTAGAAGAGCACTCGATGCAATTAGCGAGATTGTGGTGCCAGGGTCTGCACCACTACCGACTCAGTACTAGGTAAGTTCCTGCTTCGGCATCCAAACCTCACGAATAATCAATAGCACGCTGGCAGCAATAGGAATAGCAATCAGCGCTCCAAGAACACCCATTAGGGTTCCGCCGGCAAGTGCTGCGATAAC
>CAMAQN010000067.1 GCA_945860535.1 Auritidibacter sp. Marseille-P8566 | reverse complement strand
GCAAGCAGGCCAATTGTCGCGATCATCGTTACAGGCGTGCGAACATTCCTGCTGCGACGAACGCGCTTGGGCTGGGCCTGCTGCTTACGCATCTCTTTACGAGATACCAGCTGAACCTCTGCGGTTGGATGGGTCAAAAGGAATCCTCCGGAAACTTCATTGGAACTTCCGCGTCAAGAGTATAACCGAGGTTCTGCTAGCCGACGAAAAGATGAGACGCAATCAGCTCATCTAACAGCAATCCCTCAGTTTTGGAGGTTGCGCTCAGTAACCAGCCAGTTTTTTCAACCATGACAACCACCTTGGCACCGGGCACTAAACCAAGCTCGGAAAGCTGAAGCAAGAAGTCTTGATCGACCTGAACCGGTTCACCAATTCGAACCAGTTCATACTCTCCTGAACCAACTGAAGAGATTGGTTTACAGGTTCTCGGGTTCGCGGCAGTAAGTCCCAATGACTCAAGTCCTGGAACCGGCATGCCAAAGGGCGAATGTGTTACATCCGAAAGCAATACTGCAATCTTGCGCTCAACCGCCTCACTCATAACGTGTTCCCAGCGGCAAGCCTCTTCGTGGACCAAGTGCCAATCAAGACCAATAACTTCCAGAAGTAAACGCTCGGCTAGTCGATGCTTGCGCATCACCTCTATTGCGGTAACTCGACCGGCTTCGGTGAATTCCAATTGCCGGTCATCGCCGACTCGTAAAAGACCATCTCGCTCCATGCGAGCAACAGTTTGAGAGACAGTTGGGCCAGAGTGATCAAGACGTTCCGCGATGCGGGCACGCATTGGGGTGATGCCGTCTTCTTCAAGCTCCAAGATGGCCTTGAGGTACATCTCTGTGGTGTCAATTAGATCCGTCATGATGCCCCCTTTGGCTTAGCAAGACTAATGCTAAATCAAAGCTAAACTTTGCCCATGGCCGAGATCAAAATTCCAAGCGAACTGCTACCCCTTGATGGAAGATTCGGCTGCGGGCCATCTCGCACCAGAGCGGCACAATTCAGCAACTTTCTGACCGAGGGTGCAGCCCTGATGGGCACCAGCCACCGACAAGCACCAATCAAGAACATGGTCGGTGAAATTCGCGAGGGTCTAAGCGATCTGTTCAGAGCTCCGAGCGGTTACGAGGTTGTGCTTGGTAACGGTGGTTCAACGGCATTTTGGGATGCGGCGGCTTTCAGCATTGTTGAGAGCAAAGCTCAAGCACTGGTGCACGGTGAGTTTGGCTCAAAGTTTGCAGGCGCGCTAACTAACCCTTGGCTAAAGACTCCGACTGTTGTCAATAGCGAGCCAGGCTCAAGAGCAGCCCTTATCGCCGAAGCCGGGATTGACTCCTACGTCTACCCACACAACGAAACTTCAACCGGTGTTGTCACCCCGGTCACAAGAGTTCAGGGTGCCGACCAAGGTGCGCTAATGCTCACAGATGCCACCAGCGCTGCCGGTGGTATTGACTTTGAACTTTCCGAGACTGATCTCTACTACTTTGCCCCGCAAAAGAACTTTGCCTCTGACGGCGGACTATGGCTTGCGATGATGTCACCGGCTGCCATCGAACGAGTTGAGAAGATTGCCGCCAGGGATCGCTACATTCCAGAATTCCTGAGCGTGAAAACGGCTTTGGATAACTCTCGACTAAACCAGACCCTGAACACTCCAGCTATTGCAACGCTGTATTTACTGAATGATCAGATCAAGTGGATCAACCAAAACGGTGGCTTGAAATGGGCAGATGCCAGAACCAAGCAAAGCTCGAAGCTTTTGTATGACTGGGCTGAAAAAACATCCGTTGCATCCGCATATGTCACCAACCCAGACCACCGCTCTCAAGTTGTAGTAACGATTGACTTTGACGAGAAGATCGATGCGAGTTTGATTACCAAGACTTTGCGTGGCAATGGCGTTGTCGATGTTGAGCCCTATAGAAAACTCGGTAGAAACCAGATTCGAGTTGCAACTTTCGTTGCTACTGAACCAAGCGATGTGCAAGCACTGATTAATTGTTTGGACTATGTCTTGGAGCGCATCTAATGGCGAAGCTATTCGTAAAGTTCTCGGATCGACACCCGGAACCGAAGCCAGCCGAGGTAAATACCAGGTTAGCTATCTTGGTCGGAACCGGACTGTGGGTCCTGGTCCTGATTGTCCTCGTTGCGTTTTACCCTGCGCTGACGAACGCGGGTCTTGACTGGTGGCTTCACACCGCCATCGTTGGAGTCCTGCTTGGAATCCTGGCCTGGTTCATGGTTCGTAAATCCTGAGTGCATGCCCTCAATTAGTGCATCTGCTTCGGCATCGCTATTTGCCTTGCCTTCGGCGCGTAGCTGACGTCTAAATTCCGCCAAACGCTCAGCCCACGGCACCCACTGCGGAGCAAGTTGGGAATCCTCGGACGCTAAGAGATTAATCTCAGAAACCGTTAGCGGATTGCGCTTGTCTGGTTGGGTGAGGGTAACGACCCAGTGCCAGTGCTGATATTGCTTGAGGGTGCAGGCAAAGCGAACTTCAACTACGTTTTTTTCGATTTCCGACTCGGAAATGAATTCGCCAATGAGTTCAAGCTCAGTGGTTTCGCGCAGAGCTTGAAGGGCTAACTCGGTTGGATTAACCTTCGAGCTCATCAGCAACCTTGCGCAATAGCTGCGCTACCTTGCTCGACTGAGAGTTCTCCGGGTACTTTCCGCGCTTTAGGTTTCCACCGATTTGATCCAAAAGACGAATTAGGTCCTCGGTGATGATTGCTAGGTCTTCGGCAGGCTTACGGTTCATTGGAGTGATGGTTGGAACCTCAATGACTCTCACCGAGAGCGCCTGAGCGCCCTTGCGGCCATCGGCGATGCCGTATTCGACTCTTGAGCCAGGCTTAATGGTTGAGGTGCCGGCAGGTAGTGCCGAGATGTGCAGAAATACTTCGGTGCCATCATCGCCTGCGATGAAGCCGAAGCCCTTGTCGTCATCAAAGAATTTAACTTTGCCGGTTGGCATACGTCCTACTTTCCACTAACCGGCGATAAGTGTATCTGAAAGGTTAGAGTTATCTGATGGCTGATTCTCCAAAGCGTTCTCAAATTGAAGTTACCCTGGCCTATATGGCGATCGGGGTGATTGCGCTTTCAATTGTTTCGATGGCTGCAACCCTGATTTTGACCGCCCTAGGAGTGGACCAACTTCCAGCCTTGATGGCGCAATTGCCACTAATTGGTTTCCCGGTTGGCTTTTTGATGATTATCGGCATGCTGATCACCTCAATCGCCCGCAGGGGCAAAAACAATCGGAGCTAATTGTCTGAATTACTGCTTATAGCAAGTGCGCTTCGCCAGATGGGCGAAGGCGAGCTCAAGGCAGTCCTTCGACCACTCGGAAACTCCGCCGCCTCGCTAGGTGACCTTTTTGACGTTGCCCGCGCCATGGTTGGACGCCGCGAACTTGAGCGTCGCGTTCGCCTTTTAGATTCTGAGTCTTTGGCTATCTTGAAAGCCGGTGGCACTAACTCCAAGCTTAAGGCAACTTATCTGGCATCGGACACTGCAGGATTTGAATCCGCGGTTGAGCTAGTCAAGGAGCTTCAGGCGATCAAGCTAAAGCCTGTCAAGCACGAGCTACTAAGCAGTGAACTTGCAAACTACGAAACTCAATTGGCCATTACCGAGATTCTTTTTGCCTGCGAACGCCATTGGTTGGAAGCGGTAAAGGCCGGTCTTCGGGCTGCAGAGGCTAAAGATTTGGCACAGGTCCTAAAGATGGACCTCGCGCAGCTTCAGCTGCGCTTCCAGCTGGCCAGGCGAGCAGGATTGGTTGATGTCATCGACAATCGCTACATCTGCACCATTAAGGGTTTGCAGTGGCTGGACGCCGACCCTGCCCAGCGTTGGTTCAGCTTGGCAAGCGAGGTCTGGGACCTACCTGAAGTGGTTATTACATCCGGGTCACTAGAAACCATGATC
>CAMAQN010000066.1 GCA_945860535.1 Auritidibacter sp. Marseille-P8566 | reverse complement strand
ACCTCGCGGGAAACCAGTGAAAAGTGCATGCCCTCGTGGCCCATGGAAATACCGTCAGAGACCGATATGGTTCCAAATTCCAGCGGGTAACCCTTGGCAGCGTGGACACCCATTTTGGCGGCATCGGCTAGACGATCAAGCGAGAGGTTGCAGGGGGTGACTTCGTTCCAAGACGAGGCAACGCCAATCTGTGGCTTCTCCCAGTCTTCATCTCCCATTCCGACCGCGCGGAGCATGCCGCGGGCAGCGGTTCTCTCTAGGCCATCGGTAACAGCAAAGGAGCGTGGTTTCATCGAGCTAGGCATTGTTCAATCCTACCTACAACTGCTAGTAGCCTAGAAGTGTGGAAAGCCAAGATACGACAAAGATCCCGACTGGGCTTGTCCTGTACTCGCAGGCAGCGCATCGTGCCAGCAAAGAGGTCATTTACAGCTACTCGACCTCCTTTGGCATGGCAACCAGGTTGCTATCTAAAGATGTAAGGCACCACGTCGAGAACATTTACGCCCTGGTGCGCGTCGCCGATGAGATTGTTGATGGCTCTGCCGCGGATGCCGCGCTAATCGCTCCAGAGTTAGATCCAGAGGCAGAACTCAATGCATTTGAGCAGGAAACCTATCGCGCCATGCGATTGGGATTTAGCACGAATCTGATCATTCACGCCTTCGCAGTTACTGCTCGCGAGGTTGGCATCAGCAAAGACATCGTTGAACCTTTTTTCTACTCGATGCGCCAAGACCTAACCGAGACAGAACACACCCAAGAAACCTTCGACACTTACGTCTATGGTTCGGCCGAGGTGGTTGGGTTGATGTGCTTGGCAGCATTTGTTCATGGCGGCAGCTACTCGAAAGAAGAAAAGATTGCCCTGGTAAAGGGAGCTAGAGCCCTCGGTTCAGCATTTCAAAAGGTGAACTTCCTTCGCGACCTAAGCGCCGACTTCAAACGTCTTGGTCGCAGCTACTTCCCAAACGTGAATGTCTCAAACTTCGATGAGCAAACTAAGTCTCGCTTGGTCGAGGACATCAACCAGGATCTAAAGGTCAGCGCTCAGTCACTGCCACTGCTTCCAAAATCCGCCAGGGCTGCGGTTACCGCAGCGCAACTTTTGTTTACCGAGCTAAACCACAAAATTGGAAATACCCAAGCCACCAAGTTGATTGAGACTCGTATCAGCGTTGGCAACTTCAAAAAGTTGTCGCTGGTAGTCAAATCATTCTTAGGAGCAAAGCCATGAGCCAAAAAACCGCAATCGTAATTGGTGGTGGCATTGCAGGTCTTTCGACCGCAGCGCTGTTGGCTAAGGCCGGCATGCAAGTGAAGCTCTTCGAGGGTAGAGAAGGCCTTGGCGGTCGCGCTTACCTCTGGGAAAAGGATGGCTTCAGATTCGATATGGGTCCGAGCTGGTACCTAATGCCGGATGCCTTCGAACAGTTTTACAACCTGATGGGCACCACAGCGGACAATGAACTGGATTTGGTTCGCCTAAGCCCTGCCTATCAAACTCGCAATGAGGGCTTGGGCGACCGGCTAGTTATGAGCGAAAAACTTCCAGAGATCAAGGCGATGTTTGAGTCGATTGAAACCGGCAGCGGTGAGCAGCTCCAGAAATACCTAGACAGCGCCCAAGAGGCTTATGAGTTATCGATCAAGCACTTTTTGTACACCAACTTCAAAGACCTAAGGTCATTTCTGCACCCTGAGGTGCTTGCGAAGCTTGGCAAGTTTGTAAAGCTTTTGACCACATCCCTTTATGACTTCTCCGGGCAGTTTGTAAAGGATGACCGCCTCAAGAAAATGCTGAATTTCCCAGCGGTCTTTTTAGGAGCATCTCCTTACAACACCCCGAGCATGTATCACCTGATGACACATGTGGATATGAATCAGGGCGTCTTTTACCCGCAGGGTGGTTTCTACACCCTGATTGAATCGATTGCTGGCCTTGCTAGAACCCACGGCGCTGAAATTCACACCTCGTCTCCAGTAACCAAGATCCTGACCGAAAACGGCAAGGCCGTTGGAGTTCAGGTCGGTGCGGCTGAGTATCACGCCGACGTGGTAGTAGCGAGCGCCGACCTGCACTTTGTCGAGACCAAGTTGCTAGAGCGTAAACACCAGTCCTTCCCGCAGTCCTGGTGGGACAAGCGCGTTCCAGGACCTTCGGCACTATTGATGTACTTAGGCGTCAAGGGAAAAATCGACCAGCTCAGTCACCACACGCTTTTGTACACCGAGGACTGGGGCAAGAACTTCGCAAAGGTCTTCCGCAAGGCTGATGGCAAATCAGAGGTTCCGGATCCAGCCAGCTTGTACATCTGCAACCCTTCCAAGACCGACTCGACCGTCGCGCCAGAGGGTATGGAGAACATCTTCGTTTTGGTTCCAGCTGCAGCGGACGTCGGCATTGGTGGCTCCGGAGACGAGAGCTTTGAGCAGGCAGCTGACAAGGTGATTGAACAAATTGCCACCTGGTGTGAAATTCCAGACCTCAAGGAGCGCATCGTGGTTCGAAAGACCATGGGACCGCGTGATTTCCAGAATGAGCTCAATGCCTGGAACGGCACCGCACTTGGAATGGCCCACACTCTGCGCCAGAGCGCATTCTTCAGACCTAAGAACTACTCCAAGAAACTCAAAAACCTTTTCTACGTTGGCCACAACACCATTCCAGGCATCGGATTGCCGATGTGCCTAATTGGTGCCGAGCTGGTTTACAAGCACCTAACCGACGACAGAAGCGCAGGCCCTATCAAGGGTGAGCTAAAGCCAGTCAAGGTCTGGAAAGGCTTGGCTTGATCCTTTATCTTGCGGCCCTAACCGTTTCCCTTTTGGGAATGGGGCTAATTGATTTCAAGCACAAGCTAGCGCTGTTTTCGCAGCCCGTTAGATCCGCAATAACTCTTGCGGTGGCTGTAACAGTGTTTTTGATTTGGGACCTGGTCGGTATTGCCCAGGGCATCTTTTTCCGAGGTGAGGGTCCGTACCTCACCGGCATAACCATCGCACCGGAACTGCCAATCGAAGAGGTGTTTTTCCTAACGCTTTTGAGCTACACCATCTTGATCTCCTACTTAGGGTTTGCAAAATGGCGCAAGAGTTGAGCTATCTCGCGATCGCGCTGCCACCGGTTTTGTTCTTCGGCGTGCTAGCGCTAATTTTGAGAAAGCGCCTGAACCTAAGGGCACTTGGACTTGCAACTGGTCTTACGCTCGTGCTGACTTTGGTCTTTGATAACTTAATCATTCTGTTTGGCATAGTCGGCTATGACGAAGCTCTGATTTCGAGTGTAAAGCTTGGAGTTGCACCGATTGAGGACTTCTCCTACACACTGGTTGGATTGATGTTGATTCCACTGACCTGGGAGCTATTGGGAAGGAAGAAGTGAGCGCGGTAACCAAGCTGTTTGTGGCCTCCAGGCCAATCTCCTGGGTCAATACCGCTTTCCCATTTGGTGCCGCATACTTTTTTTCAACCGGGAAGATCGATTGGGTCTTTTGGCTGGGATGCTTTTTCTTTCTAATCCCCTACAACTTTTTGATGTATGGCATAAACGATGTTTTTGATTACGAGAGCGATCTTCGAAACCCCAGAAAAGGTGGCATCGAAGGAGCACTGCTAGATCCGAAATACCACCGCCTCACGCTGATCTTGGCATTTGGAATTGCGACCCCCTTTGCGATAGCGCTGTCATTTGTGAATCCAAGCGCAACATTTTGGTTGTGGCTGACGCTATTTGCGGTGGTGGCATACAGCGTCAAAGGACTTAGGTTCAAAGAGATTCCATTTTTAGATTCGCTCACCAGCAGCTGGCACTTTGTTGGGCCATTACTCGTAGGCCTTGCGATGGCTCAAGTTGAGATCACCGGTTCATTGGTAATTGGAATTGCTGCGTTTTTGATTTGGGGCGTGGCCTCTCACGCGTTTGGTGCGGTGCAGGACGTACGGGCAGATCGTGAGGCAAAGATTGCCTCTATTGCTACCGCACTGGGTGCAAGGCTTACCACCCGAATCGCCTTTGGTGTTTACATCGTGGCCGGAGTATTGGCCTTGAGCCTGCCGGATCGCTTTGCCTTTGCGGCC
>CAMAQN010000065.1 GCA_945860535.1 Auritidibacter sp. Marseille-P8566 | reverse complement strand
AAGAAGAAGATCGCGGCAAAGATATCTCGAATCGGGGTAAGCCGAGCACGAGCTGTTTCGGCCACCTCACCGGTGAGTAGCACCCCAATCAAGAACGCAGCCACCACGCCGGAAAAGCCAACCAAATCTGCCAATCCAGTCGCCAATAGCGCCGCACCAAAGACCGTGAGCAACAATCCACCGGGCTCACTCGGGTCAAGGATCTTTACCAACTTGCTAGAGCCCTTGAAGCTAATAAGAATCACAAGCCCGGTTATCGCCAAGGCAAGCGCGACCGAAACCAAGCCGCTCCAAATCCCAACCCCAAGAACCACAGAGGTCAGAAGTGGAAGGTATGGCGCAAGCGCGAGATCCTCAAAAACGAGAATTCCGGTTGCCCGCTTAGCTACCTCAGAACGCCGCCAACCCATCTCTTTGATCAGCTGCGCCGCAATACCAGAGGAGGACACGTAGGTAATGCCAGCCAGAGCCAACGCTCCGGCCACTCCCCACCCCATTAGCAAACCCAAAACAAAACCGGGTATGGAGTTGGCTAGAAAATCGATTAGGCCAGCGCTCTTGCGCTCTTTGAATGCCTTTGAAAGGTCATAGGCGCTGTATTCCAGACCGAGCAACAAAAGCAGCATGATTGCGCCGATTTGAGAGCCGGTGCTGAGAAATTCCTCGCTTACACTCATCGGGAAGATTCCACCCTCGCCGATGGCTAGACCGATCAAAAGGTAAAGCGGAACTACGGAGAATTTCAAACGATTTGCAATAAAGGCAACGATTCCAAGGACAAGCAAGGCCGCACCAATTTCAGTCAGCAGAATCGAGCCTGCCGGATTGGTACTTACGGCGGTTACAAATCGGAACATGCTCAATTATCCCGAAGTAATTCGCCGTAGGCTTACGTGAAACAAACTCTTTACAGGAGAGACCATGCCCGGCGAAAACCTAACTCGCGTTGAAGCTCAAAATCGCGCATCCATCATTGCCACCGAAAGCTACCTGGTGAAACTAGATGTCACCAAGGACGAGAAGACTTTTGACTCTGACACCACAATCGTGTTCAGCTGCAATAAGCCGGGTTCTGAGATCTTCGTGGACGCGATTACCGATTCGGTCTCGCTGATTGAGCTAAACGGCGTATCGCTGGATGTTGCTCAGCACTCCGATGGCATCCGCATCAGCATTCCTAACCTAGCTAGCCACAACACCTTGAGGATAGTTGCCAAGGGCATTTACTCGAAAACCGGTGAGGGGCTTCACCGCTTTGTCGACCCGGTTGACGGTGAGGTCTACCTCTACACCCAGTTCGAGGTTCCTGACTCTCGACGCATGTTCCCGGTCTTTGAGCAGCCGGACCTAAAGGCCACCTTCGAATTCCACGTGACTGCCCCGTCTAACTGGCAGGTTATTTCTAACTCGCCAACGCCTGAGCCAATTGCTCTAGAGGGCAAGAACTCCGAGTGGAGATTTGCACCAACCCCAAGAATCTCCAGCTACATCACCGCACTGATCGCCGGTCCTTACTCGGTATGGCGCGATGAACTCACCTCGCTCAATGGCAAGACCATTCCGCTTGGAGTATTCTGCCGTGGTTCGCTTGCGCAATACATGGACCCTGAATACATCTTCGAGAAGACCAAAGAGGGTTTTGAGTACTTCGAGAAGGCCTTCAACTTTCCATACCCATTTGAGAAGTATGACCAGCTCTGGGTTCCAGACTTCAACGCAGGCGCCATGGAAAATGCTGGAGCTGTCACCTTTACCGAGACCTACGTATTCCGCTCTGCCGTTACCGACGCAGTCCGCGAGCGCCGAGTAATAACCATCCTGCACGAGCTAGCGCACATGTGGTTTGGCGACCTGGTCACAATGAAGTGGTGGAACGACCTATGGCTCAACGAATCATTTGCCGAGTACGCGTCGACCCTGGCAGTTGCAGAAGCCACCGAGTGGACTAACACCTGGATCACTTTCGCAGCGCTTGAGAAGAACTGGGCATACCGTCAGGACCAGCTACCTTCCACGCACCCAATCGTTGCGACGATAAACGACCTTGAGGACGTGCAGGTCAACTTCGATGGCATTACCTACGCAAAGGGAGCTTCGGTTCTAAAGCAGCTCGTCGCCTGGGTTGGCCAGGAGCCATTCCTTCGCGGTGTCGGTAGCTACTTCCAGAAGCACCAGTGGAAGAACACCGAACTGAATGACCTCTTGGTGGAGCTCGAGCGCGAGTCTGGCCGAGACCTGACCAGCTGGTCCAAGCTATGGCTTGAGACCGCGGGCGTAAACACTCTGAAGCCGGTAATTGAGCATGATGAAAACGGCGTCATTACCAAATTCGAGGTAACTCAGACCGCTATCGCTTCCCAGCCAACTCTTCGCCCTCACCGCCTTGGAATTGGCTATTTCAACCTTGAAGGTGGAGTGCTCAAGCGCTCGCACTACCTAGAGACCGAGATCGATGGTCCTTCTACCTCGATTTCTGAGTTGATTGGAACCAAGCGTCCTGATCTAGTACTAGTCAATGACAATGACCTCGCATACGCGAAGATCCGACTTGATTCGCTATCCCACAAAACAGCCATGGCTAACGTCTCGGCTATCGAGGATCCGATGGCAAGGGCATTGGTGTGGACAGCAGCCTGCGATGCAGCCCGCGATGCCGAGACATCGAGCAGCGATTTCATCGAGCTAGTGTTTGCTCACCTTGAACCCGAGACCGAGTCGACTTCCATCCAGACCATCTTGCGTCAGCTGGTAACCAACGGAAACCTCTACATTCACCCGGCCAGAAGAGCTCAAGCTCTGGAGCGAATTGCCGATGGACTAATCGACCTTGCAACCAAGGCAAAATCCGGTTCAGACTCGCAGTTACAGTTCGTCAAGTTCTTGCCGATTTTCGCAAGAACCGCTAGCCAGCAGCAGTGGATGCAGGAACTCCTAAGCGGAAAGATCCAGCTTGCTGGATTCACCGTTGATCAGGATATTCGTTGGGAGCTCACCACAGGCTTGGTCATGAATGGCGTATTCGGAGAGAGTGAGATTGCTGCAGAGCTGGCGCGCGATAACACCGCCAACGGTCAGCGCTTTGCCGCCGGTGCCAGGGCAGCCATTCCAACAGCTGCAAACAAAGAAGCGACCTGGAAGCTCTTGGTTGATACCAAGGAGTACTCAAACACTTTGGTGCAGGCCGCTTCTCTTGGGTTCCAGCGCGTGACTGATCTAAGCCTGATCGCCCCATTCTCCAAGCGCTACCACGAGGCAGCAGTTGGAATCTGGGATCGCTTCAGCTACAAGATTGCCGAATACCTGCTGATCAACCTGTATCCACTCAAACTCGCCTCTGAGGAGCTTGCGGCTTCGACCAGAGAACTCATTGACTCGAAGGCTGTTAGGGAAAAGCCAGCTCTTCGTCGCATCCTGGTGGAGAACTTAGCCGAGGTTGAACGAGCACTTGCTGCTCAGAAGGCAGACTAGGTAAATCATGCAGTGGTTTGAAGTTCCGGAAGCTATCCAACCTTTGATTCGCATTGTCGTAATTTTGGCAAGTGCGATCACCTTACGAGTTGTGCTGAAGGTGCTGGCGAACCGAGTGGTTACCAAACTTCGGACCAAGGCAGAAAAAGGCGGAGTTACCAGCGAACAGCGCTTGATTTCTCGCTCGGCAACTGTCGCATCGATCAGCAATAACTTCGCGACCTGGGCAATTGCCATCACCACCTTGGTGATGATACTTAGCGAGTTAGGTGTTGACACTGGGGCACTGATTGCCGTGACGACTATCTTGGGAGCAGCCTTAGGTTTTGGTGGTCAAGCGCTGGTGAAAGACGTGATCAGCGGAATTTTCATTGTTTTTGAAGACCAGTATGGAGTCGGTGACACCGTGAACCTTGACGGTGTGGTTGGCGTAATCGAAGCTGTAGAACTACGAGTCACTCGCGTCCGCGATGCTGATGGAACGCTTTGGTATTTGCGAAACGGTGAGATTCTCAAGGTCGGAAACGCCAGCCAAAAGCGTGGATAGCACTCGGTACAAACAATTCGGCGGAGAGCAGACCTTCGCCAAATTAGCAAAGCTGTTCTACCAGGGTGTAGCTCAAGATCCGATCCTGAAACCGATGTACCCGGAAGAGGATATAGGTCCAGCTGAACGCCGACTGAGGCTCTTTTTGGAGCAATACTGGGGTGGTCC
>CAMAQN010000064.1 GCA_945860535.1 Auritidibacter sp. Marseille-P8566 | reverse complement strand
AATGCGGCCTTCGGCGTTCACGCCCGATGCTTCTGCCATTACCAAGCCTGCGCCACCAAGAGCCCTCGCACCTAGGTGAACCAGGTGGAAATCGCCAACCACACCGTCCTGGTCTTCGCAGGAGTACATGCACATTGGAGAGACCCACAACCTGTTTTTGACTGTTAGGTTGCGGATCTGGATCGCGGTAAAGAGTTTGCTCATTTTGGAAGTTTCTGGAGTTGTGAGTAGGAGAGCACAATAAAGATGCCGAGCACCGAACCCCACCCAATTGCGACATCAAGCGGCAGCGAGTGGGTCAAAAGACCAATGATGGATGGCCCAGCCAATCCTCCGATGTAGGTAATTCCCACAACCTTGGCCATGTTTCTACCGGAGTGCGAGGCTTCACCAATTTCACCAGCCTCGGCAAATAGCTGCGGCACGACACCTGAGATGCCTAGACCAAGCAGGAACCAGAAAAACAGCGATAGTTCAAAACTTGGAGCGATGGCCTGCAGGCCAATTGCCACCGCGCTGAATAGTGAGCCCCAGCGAATCACGAATCCTCGACCACGTTGCTCCACGATTCGGTCGATAAAGATTCGACCCAGAATCATGCCGATGTTGAAAGCGGCAAGGCCCCAAGCTGCCAGAGCAGCCGATACGTTTTGAATATCCTTCAAATAAAGTGCTGACCAGTCCTGAGCAACGCCCTCGACGATCGCACCGGCGGCAGCCATAAGACCGGCCAGCACCACAAAACCAAGCACCCGACGATTCGACTTGCCGGTCGCCTTGTTGGCAACCTTGTCATCGCGGTTGGCAACTGGCTCATCAGGCAATAGCCAGCTCGCCATAAAAAATGCGATGATCGAGAGCAGCGCTCCATAAATTGGCAGGGTCTGGGATTGCACAAATCCAGCCGCAATTGTTACAAAGCCAATGCCAGCACCCAAGAGGCCACCGACCGACCAGAAGAGGTGGAAGAAAGTGAAGATTGCTTTTTTATTGACCTTTTCAACCTGCAGTGCTGCGGCATTCATTGGGACATCAATACCGGCAAGACCAAATCCCAGCCCCATGATCGAAAGCCCAAGCATCCAAGGAGAGGTTGAGAATGCTGGACCCAAAAGCGATAGTCCAACGACAACACCGCCAATGCGAGTCGAGGTTTTAGCCCCAACGTGGTCGATCATCCATCCCGAGAACTGCATAGCGATGTAGCCACCGATTCCGGAGAGCATCAAAAGCAACCCGAGGGTTGAGTAGTCAATTCCAACTGTTTCTTGGATTAGCGGGATGTGCACTGCCCAAAGGGCAAGTGACGAGCCGCCAGCGACAAAGAAGAAGGAAACGGCAATTTTGGAGCTCAGTAGATTCACCTTCATAGCCTAAAGGGCTAGTAGACCCGCAAGTCTTTGTCCGACTTCCTCAATTTCAATTAAGAAGCCATCGTGACCATATTCGCTTTGGATAACCTGCAGCTCGCCACCGTAAAGCTCGCCCGAGATGTGCTTCGCAATTAGTTCCTGGCCGGCAATGGGGAACAGCCGGTCTGAGTCAATGCCCAAAACCAAGGTCGGGCAGCTGATCTTTTGCAGCGCCCACTCAACCGATTCACGTCCACGGCCGACATCGTGTGAGTTCATGGCAGAAACCAAACTGATATAGCTGTTGGCATCAAAGCGGCGCACGAACTTATTACCGTGGAAATCCAGGTAGCTCTCAACCGCATACTTACCATTTTCGGTAAGCGGGCTCACCTTGGACTGCCAACTGCGGCCAAAGCGTTCGTTTAGCTCCTCGGGGGAGCGGTAGTTCAAAAGTGCCATGCGCCTCGCGAGCGCCAGCCCCTTGTGGGGCCCAAATCCTGGCTTAGCTCCGTAGTAATTGCCATCGGCAAAGTTGCTATCTGAACGAATCGCCTCCAGCTGCACGGTATTCAGTGCAATTTGGTCGGCAGTGGAATAAGGCGGAGCGGCCAAGATCGCCAAACGCCCAGTCACCTCAGGGTTCTCGATGACCATCTCTAGCGCGTGCATGCCCGCCATCGAGCCGCCAACAATTGCGAACCACTTCTCAATTTCGAGCTGGGCTGCAAGTTCGACAAAAGCTTTCGCCTGATCGCGAATAGTTAGCTGCGGGAAGTTCGAGCCATATTCATTGCCGCGACTGTTTAGTGAGGATGGCCCTGTTGAACCTTGGCAGCCGCCAAGCACGTTTGGCGTGATCACGAAAAACTTATCGGTATCGATTGCAAGCCCAGGTCCGATTACACCGTTCCACCAACCGGAGGTTGGATGCTCCTTGGAAGAATTTCCGACCGTGTGACTGTCTCCGGTGAGTGCATGCAAGACCAGAATGGCATTTGAGTGATCTGGATTCAGTTCGCCCCAGCTTTCAAATGCCAATCGAGCTTGATTGAGTACTGCTCCGGATTCCAAAGCAAGATCAAATGATGATGTGAACTTGCGATCTCCAAGCGGGTCACCGGCCAACCATGCTCCGGTTGCCGGAGGCCTTCCAACCAGCTGACGACGCTGCTCCTCGGAAATGAATTCCGAAGGAGCAGAGTCTTCAGAGATCTGAAAGTCCATTATTTTGCCTTGGCAAAACCCTTCTGTAGGTCTGCAATTAGGTCTTCGTAAGTTTCTAGACCGATTGATAGACGAACCAAACCAGGGGTCACGCCGGTGGTGGCAAGATCCTGCTCACTCAGCTGAGAGTGAGTGGTCGATGCTGGGTGGATAACCAAGGAGCGAACATCACCGATGTTTGCTACGTGGCTAAACAGCTCTAGAGCATCTACGAACTTGATACCGGCTTCAACGCCGCCCACGATTTCGAAGGACACAATGGCACCAGCACCCTTTGGTGCGTAGTGCTGCTGAGCCTTGTTGTATGGCGAGGAAGCAAGACCCGCGTAGTTCACGCTCTTCACCTGCGGATGCTGCTCAAGCCACTGGGCAACCTTGCTGGCGTTGGAAACGTGACGCTCCATGCGAAGGCTTAGGGTTTCGATTCCCTGAATCAGCGAGAACGCGGTGTCAGGAGAAACTGCAGCACCAATGTCGCGAAGCAGCTGAACGCGTGCCTTGATGATGTAGGCAATGCCATCGCCCAGTGCCTGGGTGTAAACCACGCCGTGGTAGCTAGGGTCTGGCTCGGTGAGTCCCGGGAACTTGTCAGACTTTGACCACTCGAACTTGCCACCGTCAACGATTGCACCGGCAACCACGGTTCCGTGGCCGGCAAGGAACTTGGTTGCGGAGTGAACCACGATGTCAGCACCGTGCTCCAAAGGCTTGATCAAAAACGGAGTTGCAACGGTGTTGTCCACGATCAGTGGGACACCGTTTTTGTGCGCAACATCGGCAACCTTGCGAATGTCCAGAATCGAAACCTTTGGGTTTCCGATGGTCTCTGCAAAGAAGAGCTTGGTGTTTGGGCGAACCGCTGCCTGCCACTCGTTCTCATCGTCCTGGTTCTCAACGAAGGTGACCTCGATGCCCAGCTTTGCCAAGGTGTATTTGAACAAGTTGTAGGTACCACCGTACAAAGTCGATGATGAGACGATGTGGTCTCCGGCGTGGGCGATGTTCAACACCGCGAAAGTCTCAGCTGCCTGGCCAGATGCCAATAGCAAAGCCGCGGTGCCACCCTCAAGAGCCGCAATGCGCTTTTCAGCAACGTCCTGGGTTGGGTTCATGATGCGGGTGTAGATGTTGCCGAATTCCGCTAGACCAAACAGGCTGCGAGCGTGCTCTGCCGAATTGAAGGTGTAAGCGGTGGTCTTGTAGATCGGAACCGCGCGAGCGTTGGTGGTTGGATCTGGTGCTGCACCAGCGTGGATCTGAGTGGTTTCAAATCCCCATGAAGTTGAATCTGACATCGTGTAATCCTTAGGTTTTTTGGTTGGTAGACAAACTATGGATGATTGCACGACGCTGGGCAACTAATTGCGTAACGAGAAGTAACTTTACCCTAGGTGATCAAAGGCCAAGCCTGCCAAAATGCTGGCGCAGAGCGGCAATACCGAGTCGTCAAACATTGCCTTGGCGCTGTGGTTAGTGGATGCAGTCTCGTGGTTGATATCAGGCGGGCAAGCACCGACAAAGACGAATGCTCCCGGGACCTCGTGCACGATTGATGCAAAGTCTTCGCCACCTGCCATCGGGGCTTGCAGCCGGATGTAGCCCTGCTCTCCAACCAGCGC
>CAMAQN010000063.1 GCA_945860535.1 Auritidibacter sp. Marseille-P8566 | reverse complement strand
TCAGCGTCCATCGACTCGGTAGCACCTTCTATGGTTGAGGTCGCGACTGCGCCCTTAAGGATTTGAACGTGCTCGAAGTTGTGAGAACCAAAGAGTTGACCCGCGGCTGGCTCCAGAATCAATCGGTCGCCATAGAAGTTTTGGTTTAGGTAGCTGCCCAGAACTTGACCCTCGGTGCGATAGCTGTGGGTTATCGAGAGTGATCCGAAGCGCTTAGATATTGCTTCGTAGCTTGACTCGCGCTTTGGGGCAACATGGCTCTGGTTTGCCCTTGCAACGGTGTCAAAGTCCTCAACTAAGGCGAGGGTTGGATCACCAAAAACAATAACCTGGTTTGCGCGGGCAATAGCCGGAAGCGCTTCCGCCATGGCGGTAGAAGCGGCATCCAAAACAATCACCACATCAAATTTTTCGTCCTTTGCAATTTCGTGCATGCGATAGGGCGAAACAAGCACCGCGCTTGCAAGCGCATTCCATAGCGGGCCAGCTTCTTGATACCCGGACTTGAGGGAGAGCTCTCTGGCTCGAAGTAGATTTCGAAGTTTGTCAGCCTGGGCTGGGTGCTTCGCAATGGCCGCCGTCCAGCGTTTGCCCAAACGGTCCTTGACCTCGGTATTTCCGTGGTCAATAAGTTGCGTTGCGCAGCGCTCAAACTCGGTTTCCAACTTGGCAATCTCAGTTGCTGAGTACTGCAGGATGGCGGGATTACGATTCACGATTGCCTCAAGTGCAGACTGCCACCAGGCCAACTCAAATTCGCTCTCAACCTGCTCAATGCTTGGGTGCAGCTTGCAAAGCTCAACAACTAACGATCCAAGACCTAGCTGTTCCAGCTCCGACACCAATGGCCCGCGCTCGAGCAATCGATCGAGAATCTCTGTCTTTGTCGCCAGGTCATTTACCTTCGCCTCAAGGGCATCTAGGTTCAATCGAGTAAGCAGTTCGATATCTGGATTTGGGTCGAGGTGTCGCTGCAATAGATCCAGCACCGAGGTAATTCGCTCGTACTTTTCCTGCACGTCGCTAAGACCAAGCGGAACCGTCGGTGGAGCCTGGGTTTGGTTCAACTCCAGCCAGCCAATGCGCTGCTGCTCAGCGAGCTGGAGCGAAAGATATAGGTTGCTGATCGATGCACCTGGGCGAATAAATTCTTTGGCAAGCTTTTTGAATCTGCGACGCTGTGCTCCAGAGAGTTGGCCTCGTTCAGTTCTGGGTGCCGTTGCCTCAATCATCTGAGCTAAAGAGCGATCGTAAATTGAAGGTAGGAACTTATCTAGGGTCTCACGGATACCAAGTAGCAACCGCAGCTGTCTTGCCCACTGCTCCACGCTCTCGCACTGAACCAGCTTTTGATCGGCGAGATATTTGTTTATCTGATAGCGAAGGGTTCGGAATTCCTCGCCGGAGATTGACCTGACTGCACCAAGTGCAGCATCCACCTCCAGCTGGCTCTCAAAGCGAGCAGCGAACCAAGGCGAATCTTGTGGTCCGTATCTAAAAACTCCGAGTTCGTAAGCATGTCGAAGCGCTGGGAGTGCAGTGTCGGAGAGTCCAGGCAAAATATCCGTGCGAATTCTTGCGTTGTTTACAGCTGGTACCTGTTTGCCGGCCAGCGCTGCCAGCTCTCGCATTGCGTCGATCAAACTGACATTGAGCTCTTGGTCTGGCTGGCCCACTAACTCGAAATACTTTGATATTTGGGCCTCTGCCTGCTTCTTGGAGGACATAGCGTCGGCAAGTGCAACCGGTTGAGCTTTCTCATTGCGAGAAATTGCACTCACCGCATCGGTCCAGCTCTGCGCCTCGCGGATGGCTAAACCTGAAAGCCCAACTGCAACTAGTCGCTCGCCCATCTCATCCAAGGTTTGCTGCCTCGGTCCGATAATCAGAGCGCGCTTTGAAGCGTAGGCAAGATTTGCAACTAGGTTGACTGCGGTCTGCAGGTAGCCACAGCCGGGCAGGGTTTCAACCGCAAAAGAGTTGCCTGCCAATGCTCTGGCTAACACCTCTCGCTGCGAGTTGTCGGCGTTTGCGACCAGAACCACATCTTGAGTGGAAGAAAGTACAGTCACTTCGTCATCGCCGGTGAGTAACTTCACGGCTGACTCATCGAGCGAATACTCCTGCAGCTGGGTCATCAGTAGATCTGGCACAAAGTTTCCAAGCACCAAAAGCTTTTCGACTTGAACTCTCTGCCCAAACAAGATTTCAGGGACTAAAGACAACACGGATAGTGGGATAAGATCGCCCTGGCCAACCGAAACTGCCAAGAGGTCATTAGGGCTGAAACTCTTTCTAACCGAGCTGATCAATTTTGAAACTGCAGGGTTCAGCTGCGGTCTTGGGTCGATTCGAATTTCGTAGTCTTCGCCCTTAGAGATTAGATGCGTCGGCCAAAGCAAAATTGGAAGCTTCTGACCGCTGTCGAGATCATGCACCAAACCACCGGCAATGAAAATTGACGCGATGCCGAAGTTGTCTTGAATTCTGGCCGCTTTGAGTTTTATTCGCCGCACAGTGCTGTGTGCGCGAGCCTGGGCGACTCCATCGCGAACCAGGTTGCTGAGGGTTGTGCTTCTAGAGGTAACTAGCTGAGCAAGTCCTCCAGGGTGGGATCTTGCAAGATCAACCTGACCGAAGCTAGAAAGCTCAAACGAAACTAAGGGGTTGGTTCCACCAATTCCCGAAAGTTCATCGCGCCAAGCGCGGATGCTAGCGTGCGCTTCCACGCGCAAATCCTAAGAGTGAAACTCTCTAATCCTCGGTTGGCTCTCGGTAGGCCGGATAAACAGTTATCAAGCCAAAATCCAACTCGCAATTGCGAGTAACCTAGTACTAGCTTTTGGCTTCGTAGCTCAGTGGATAGAGCAACGGTTTCCTAAACCGTGTGTCGTAGGTTCGATTCCTATCGAGGCCACTTACGCAGCTTGGCGCTGCATCCCCAAAAACGGCTCCCACTGAGGGTCTTCTTTTTCAACTCCGCGAACAGTCCAAATCAATCCGCTAGGCATCTTTGGTGTGATCTTGAGTTCCCAGCCCATCTCTGCCGGAGTCTTGTCGCTCTTGTTGTTATTGCAGCGCAGGCAGCAGGCAACCAAGTTCTCCCAGCTGTCCGCTCCCCCGCGAGATTTAGGAAGAATGTGGTCAATAGTGTTTGCGCTCTTGCCGCAGTAGCCGCAGCGGTGACTGTCCCTTCTCAAGACTCCTCGCCTGGACACCGGGATCTTTCGAGACCCTGGAATTCTTACGTAGCGTTGCAGCAGGATCACGGTCGGCAATTCGAACTCGAGATCAGCGCTGTGGAC
Source organism: Auritidibacter sp. Marseille-P8566 (assembly GCA_945860535.1). Classification (GTDB taxonomy): domain Bacteria; phylum Actinomycetota; class Actinomycetes; order Actinomycetales; family Microbacteriaceae; genus Aquiluna. The sequence goes on along the minus strand of CAMAQN010000063.1, from coordinate 1,157 downwards.
TTTACCCATCTCAGCTCCGGCGAGAATGGTTGCCTTTTGGTTCAACACCAAAATCAACGCTCGCTTGAATGACACCACGGCTAGCGGTTCGTAACCTGCGTTTAGGACTAATGTGCGCAACTAACTACTCCTTTATCGAAACCACCCGCACGGCCTGCGGGATTTCGGTGTGACTGCCGGGAAGTAAAAAACGCGCCGCAAAATGCGACGCGCGAAATTTCCCGACTAGATATACAGGGATGCTGGTGCAGATGAATCCAATTGCCGTGCTTGGAGAGCAAACCATTAGGCATCTTGCACCTCCTCCCCGAAGATCGAGTCAACACTTGATGGAAGATTACGACTGACACGTAAAAAACAGCGGAGAAACGCAGAAACAAAAAATGAAGTTTTGGTATCGATTAACTATTGATGTCGACCAGGCGGATGATGTGGAATCGAGGAGTGAAGATTGGGGCTAGTTTCACACGGTCACCTGGCTGCGGTGCGTGATAGAAGTTACCGTTACCCGCGTAGATTCCGTTGTGGCTGTAGTCGTTGAAAACCACGATGTCACCAGGAACTGCATCCTCGATATCGATCTTCTTACCCAGCTTTGACTGCTGATAAACACTGTGAGGCAGTGGAACGCCAAACTGCGAGTAGATAAACAGTACGTAGCCAGAGCAGTCAAAGCCAGCCGGGGTATCGCCACCGTAAACGTATGGAACACCTACCAATTCGGCGGAGGTCTTCATCAAAAGTGCCGAACTGAAGTTGCTGAAACGTGGCTTGGCCCAGTAATCCTCAGCGAGCATTCCTGTGTAGACGCGGCTTCTGGAGGTTTTGACTTCAAATTCTGATGCTTCGGCAGGCTTGTAGTCGCCGCGCGAGAACTCGACAGCACGCACGGTCGCAACCGAAAGTCCTTGGGATTCCGCGGTGAATTGCACCAGGCCGTTGTCGCGAGTCAATCCGCTGAGGGCTGTAGTCTCCGGGTCAAAACCGTAGGAAGGCAGAACCGAAGTGGCAAGCAGGCCAATTGTCGCGATCATCGTTACAGGCGTGCGAACATTCCTGCTGCGACGAACGCGCTTGGGCTGGGCCTGCTGCTTACGCATCTCTTTACGAGATACCAGCTGAACCTCTGCGGTTGGATGGGTCAAAAGGAATCCTCC
>CAMAQN010000062.1 GCA_945860535.1 Auritidibacter sp. Marseille-P8566 | reverse complement strand
AACAAACAATGCATCTAAGGTTTGCACCATGGCATCGCCATCGCTGTCTGCGATGTTCTGGTTTAGGTAGCTAGCAAGGGCACTCATGCTCGCGGCCCACTGGGCCTTCTCACCTTCAGAACCTTCGGAAGCGGCAGTTAGATCCTCGGCTGCTTTAGTAAAAACCACACTTGCAGTTTCGGGGGTGGCCTCTGGGTCATCGAAGGTGAACATCATGGAGTCAATTGCTCCACCAATAAGGTCACAGCTCTCGGCATCGGTCATTGATGGACCAGTAGCACAACCGGTTAGAAGTGCAAGAGATGACAGCGCTGCAATGTATTTGATGTTCATGGCGACCTTTATTAGATACCGGTAATGCTACTCAAGTGAAGGTCTTGTGACTAGCCAAGAAGGTGAGGCAAGTTGTTGGCACAAACCCCGCAAGTTCTTCAAACTCTTTCGACGAGTTTTCCTGGCCAACATCACGAGTCAATAACAAATGCATTTTTAGCTGGTCAAACGTTTGATTGATGTGATTTATTTACCCTCAAGTTAAACGTTTGACTAAAACTGGGGGTGATGAACTTGAAGACAGCGAAGCTTGCGGATGTTGCTAAAGCAGCCGGGGTATCGACATCTTTGGTGTCTCTAGTGCTCTCCGGCAAAGGATCCAACCGCTGCTCCGAGGAGACTGAGGCTCGAATCAAGGCTGCTGCCCTAGAGCTTGGCTATCGTGCAAATCGTTTGGCTAGAAGCTTGAAGGAGCAGCAGACCAGAACCATTGGCCTACTGAGCATTGAGGTTGCAACCTCCCCTTACGCTGGCGAACTGCTAATGGCAGCGCAGCGCTCGGCAAGAAGCCACGATTACGATCTGTTTTTTGTTGAGGTGGAGAATAACGCTAAGTCAATTGGTGAGGCTTTAGAGCTAATGGCAGAGCACCAGGTTGTTGGCGTTCTTATTGCAGCGTTCTTCCACCACGAAATTGAATTGCCTGAGCGCCTGCCCTCAAATTTGGTCTTTGCAAACTGCTTTGGCTCTAGAGGCGACTACCCAACTTACGTGCCAGCAGAGACTGCCTCATTTATGCAGTCACTAAAGATGCTTGGCATTTCCGGCCACCAAAATGTCGCAGTCATTATGGAGGAGCTTCCATGGCCAGCAGCAGTTGCGAGGACTGAAACCTTTAAGCAAGCGGCCCAGCAGTTTGAGTGGGTGGACTCAGCCAGGCGCATGCACTTCTACGCGGATGTGAACTCAAATCAAGGCTACGAAGCTGCGATGAAGATAATGCTTGAGGACCCAAGCGTCACAGCTATTGCTTGCTACAACGACCGCGTTGCCATGGGTGTCTACCAGGCGCTCAATGAACTCAGAATTTCTATCCCAAGCCAGGTATCAGTTGTCGCCTTTGATGACCTGGAATTGATTTCCGGTGGTTTACGCCCCGGATTAACAACGGTTCGACTACCTCATTACCAAATGGGCAGAGAAGCCGTGGAACGCCTTATTCGGATCTGTGAGGAACGGGATGAGGAAACTCAAAAACTAGTCGAAATTCGAGGTGAGTTGGTGGTCAGGGATTCCGTTTCGGTTCCAAGGCCAGCAACCGAATCGCCATTCGAGGCTTCGTTTTCGGCTCCACTCCAAGAAAAAGAGGAAAAATGATCAAGCTAACTAGAGCGTTGCTTGCTGCCTCGGCCGCAAGCGCAATCGTGCTGTCAGGTTGTGCTGCAACCGACAGTGCGAGCAATTCCGAGGAAGGTGCCGCGACTGGTGAAACCACAACTATTTCGATGTGGTCACACGCCGCTGGTAACGACCAGGAGATCGCGACTGTAAAAGAAGCAATCACCGACTTCAACGCGAGCCAGACTGCATACGAAGTAGTACTTGAGGAGTTCCCGCAAGAGTCTTACAACGACTCGATCGCGGCTGCCGCTGCTTCTAACACCCTGCCTTGTGTTGTTGACGTTGACGGTCCAATCATGCCTAACTGGGCATGGGCCGGTTACCTACAGCCACTAACCCTTGACTCGGCGCTAGAGGAGTCATTGATTGCCGGTGCTAAGGGTTACTACAACGACCAGCTTTACTCCGCAGGTGCATGGGATGCCGCTTTGGGCATGCTAGCCCGCAAGTCAACCCTTGAGGCTGTTGGTGCAAGAATCCCAACCGTTGCAGAGCCATGGACCCAGGCAGAGTTCGATGCACTACTTGCAGCGCTTGATGCCACTGGTGACTACGACTACGCAATTGACTGGGGTAACGGCTGGACCGGCGAGTGGTTCCCATACGCCTACAGCCCAATCATGCAGAGCTTCGGTGGCGACCTAATCGACCGCTCAAGCTTCGAGACTGCAGATGGCGTAATCAACTCTGACGCTTCTGTTGCTTTCGGTGAGTGGTTCGGTTCAACCTTCGCAAAGGGCTACGCAAACCCAGCTCAGACTGGTGACCGTACCGAGTTCATCGCTGGCACCATCGCACTTCAGTACAACGGTAACTGGGCTGTGAAGGATGCTTACGAGGCACTAGGCGATGACCTACTGATCTTGCCACCACCTAACTTCGGACAGGGTCCAAAGATCGGTGCAGCTTCATGGCAGTTCGGTATTTCTTCTTCTTGTGAGAGCCCAGAGGGTGCATCTGCATTCATCGAGTTCATCTTGCAGGACAAGTACATCGTTGCCTTTGCTAACCGCATTGGTTTGATCCCTGCAACCGCAACTGCGGCTGAGCAGGTTCCAAACTACGCACCTGGTGGCCCATTCGCTGTGTTTGTTGAGTTCTCAAACAGCTACGGCGTATTGCGTCCTCCAACACCTGCGTACCTCAGCGTCTCGACCATTTACGAGAAGGCTGTAGCCGACATCATCAACGGTGCAAACGCCAAGCAAGCCTTGGATGCAGCAGCCGATGAAATTGATGCCAACCTAGCGGACAACGATTTCTACCGCTAAATCGATTGATTAATGACCTGTGGTGGCGGTCGCCACCGCCACCACAGGTTTCCCAAAAGGAAAATGAATGACCACCCTAACTAGAGCGCGAAAGCGGCTATTCAGTAACAGCTTAAACGCTAAGTCGGCACGAGCCGGACTGTTGTTTGTTATGCCAGCCGTAGCACTCATGACCATGTTCTTGGTTGCTCCGGTGGTGCTGGCCTTTTCTCTAGGTTTTACAAATGCCAAGTTTGCAAGTCCCAACGAACCTGAGTTTGTTGGTGTTGAAAACTTCACTGAACTTCTGTCCCTAGGACAGGTAACTGTCGATGCGGATCCAAGCGATCCAAACGCGGCCTATGACAATTTGCGCGACCTAACTAAACCTGCTGCAGACACTCCCTACTCAGGAATGCAGATTTTGGCTGAAGACATTAGCGAGGACGGCACCAAGGTCGACTTCACCCTCGCAGGTGATGCACTGTTCTGGAAAGCTCTCGGCAACACATTGCTCTTCGCCCTGGTTATTGCCCCACTTCAAGGTGGTTTGGCTTTAGCGCTAGCGCTACTTATTAATTCCCGAATCAAAGGCAAGGTGTTCTTCCGCACCGTTTATTTCATGCCGGTTGTGACCTCCATGGTGGTGGTTTCGATTCTTTGGATTTTCTTCTATCAAAAAGATGGCCTGGCAAACGTGCTGTTGGCCCAGGTGATACCCGGTTATGAACCCGTCGCATTTCTAACCGATCCGAACTTAGCTCTGCCGGCAATCATCTTTATGTCGGCCTGGCAGGGCGTTGGCTTCCACATGATTGTTTGGCTAGCCGGATTGCAAACTATTCCCGGTGAGCTTTATGAGGCGGCAACCGTCGATGGGGCAAATAAATGGCAGCAGTTTAGGGCTGTCACGTGGCCGGGTCTTCGCAGCACTTTTGTATTTGTCTTGATCGTCATTTCAATCGCAGCCATGGGCCTATTCACGCAGGTGAACGTGATGACTCAGGGCGGTCCGCTGGATTCGACCACGACCATTGTTTTCCATCTTTTCCGAGAAGGATTCCGCAAGAACGAGATTGGCTACTCATCGGCCATCGCGATTGTTTTCTTTATTTTGGTGGTGCTGATTTCCATCATCCAGCGCAGACTAACCAGAGAGCGAGACTAGCTTGAAAACCAAACTCTCTTTAGGGCTTGTATTTCAGTATGTCCTAGCAATTTTCTTCATGCTGCTGTTCTGCTTGCCACTGTTGTTCATGATCTCTTCGAGCCTGAAGGACCCGCAAACAATCTTCGCGGACGTGAAGTCCTGGAAGGCGTTCTTCCCGGTTGGAGATGTGAACTTTGATCAGTACCTCGGAGTTTTTGAACGCCTTCCGATGGGACAGTTCGTTTTCAACTCACTCTTTGTCTCTGGAGTTGTGGTGATTTTGGGACTGTTTGTGAACTCATTGGCGGGTTTCGCGATTGCGCGCTTGAAGTTCAAGGGGCAGAACACCTTGCTGGTGTTTCTAATCGCGACCCTGGTGGTGCCGTTTGAGACCATCGCGATGCCACTTTTGGTATTGGTGAATTCGCTACCTCGCCTGGA
>CAMAQN010000061.1 GCA_945860535.1 Auritidibacter sp. Marseille-P8566 | reverse complement strand
AGCTCAATCGCCTTCATCAGTTTCGAGTGTGGCATTGGTCCATTGGCGTACTTCAGGTCAAACCTTGTAGCCCCGACGCTCTCCAGCGCATAGGCAATCTTATTCGCCACAGTCTCGGGAGATCCGACATAAAGCGATCCGCCGTTTACCTCAGAGATGAAGTGCATCTTGGTGGTTGGACCCCAACCGCGCTCTTTGCCAATTCGGCCAAATGCTGTTTCGTAGTGTGGCCACTGGGCCTCAACCGCATCGTTGTCATTCTCTGCAATAAAGCCAGGCGAGTGGATCGATACTGGAAGGGCAGGATTACCGAATTTCACAAGCTGTTCTTGATAGAGGTTCGAGTAGGGAGCAAATCTCGCTGGGTCACCACCGATGATGGCAAGTTTCATCGGAACTCCTAAGCGAGCGGCACGCACCACCGAATCAGGCGAACCGCCAACACCAACCCGGAGTGGAATTGCACCGCGCTCAGTCTTTGGATATACCTCTTGATTTTCAAGCGCTGCGCGCATTGTTCCCGACCAAGTGACTGGCTTTTCCTTTAAAAGTTCAACCAGGAGCTCTAACTTCTCTTCGAATAGATCGCCGTAGTTAGCAAGTTCGTAGCCAAAGAGCGGGAAGGACTCAATAAACGATCCACGTCCCGCCGTGATCTCAGCACGACCATTGGAAAGTGCATCGATAGTGGCGAAGCGCTGGAAGACGCGAACCGGGTCGTCAGAGGACAAAACTGTCACGCCGGTGCCCAATTTGATCTTGCTGGTCACAGTTGCGATACCAGCCAAAATGGTGTCTGGTGCTGAAACCGCATAGTCATCGCGGTGGTGCTCACCGATATTGAAGCTGTTTAGCCCTACCTCTTCGGCGAGCTTGGCTTGCTCAACCACATCGCGGATTACCTGACCCGCGGAGACTGGTTGGCCATGGTCATCAAGTGACATATCGCCAAAGGTGTCTAATCCAAATTGCAATTCAGAGACGTTCATAATCTCAGTCTAGGGGGTCTAGACAAAAAGCGCTAGTTAGCCGCAGCCAACTGACCGCAAGCTCCATCGATCTCTTTACCGCGGGTATCGCGCAAGGTGGTGGGGATGCCGTTGCGATCAAGAATGTCGATGAACGAGTTGATCTGCTCTTTGGTGGAGGAGGTCCAAACCGAACCAGGGGTTGGGTTTAGTGGAATCGGGTTGACGTGCACCCAGCCCTTACCGCGATCGTTTAGCTTGTCGGCCAAAAGCTGTGCTCGCCAGTCGTGATCGTTCATGTTGTGAATTAGCGCATACTCAATCGAAACTCGGCGACCGGTCTTGTCGTAGTAGGCCTTGGCGGCATCGAGTGCCTCATCGACCTTCCACTTTGAGTTCACCGGAATCAGCTCATCGCGCAGCTGGTCATCTGGTGCGTGCAGCGAAAGTGCGAAGGTGAGTGGCAAATCTTCCTCAGCCAACTTCACAATTCCTGGGACCAAGCCAACGGTTGAAACCGTGATTTGTCTGGCGCTCATACCAAGTCCGTTTGGCTGCGGTTCAACCATGGTGCGAATTGAGTCCATCAGTTTTGCGTAGTTGGCAAGCGGTTCACCCATGCCCATAAACACGATGTTGTTTACCCGCTCATCCTCGTGACGATTAGGTCCGAGCTCCCCGGCGCGAATGGCGCGGTTTGCCTGCACGATTTGGTCGACAATTTCAGCGGCTGACATGTTTCTAGTTAGCCCTGCCTGACCGGTTGCACAAAACGGACAGTTCATGCCGCAGCCGGCCTGAGAGGAAATACAAAGTGTGATGCGGTTTGGGTAGCGCATCAAAACCGATTCCACCAATGCTCCATCGAAGAGCCTCCAAAGGAATTTGACGGTGTCGCCCTTGTCGGTCTGCAATCTCTTGACCTGGGTTAGTAGCGGCGGCAATACCTTCTTTACCAACTCTTCGCGGCCTTCTTTTGGAAGATCGGTCATGGTCTCTGGATCTGATGAGTAGTGGGTGAAATAGTGAGTGGAAATCTGCTTGGCTCTAAAGCCTGGAATACCCAGTTCTTTGATGCGCTCGGTGCGGTCCGCGATCGAAAGATCAGCCAGGTGAACCGGTGGCTTGCCGCGCTTTACCTCGGCAAATTGCAATAGTGGCTTACCCTCGGCGTCTTTGCGCTGAGTCCAGCCTTCGGTCCTTGGCTTTACCTGTTTGTTTTCCACCGGCTAAGTCTAGGTTGTTAGTCCAAGTACCCAGTATTTGGCAGGGTAAACTCGCGAAGGTGAAGATCCTCGTTATTGGTTCTGGCGCCAGAGAGCATGCCATCGTAAAGGCCCTGCTGCGCACCGGCACGAAGCGCGAACAAATTGTTTGTGCCCCTGGAAACGAAGGCATCGCCAAAGAGGTTGAGGTAAAGCCGGAGATTGTGGCTACCGACCGACTTCAGGTCGTCAAGCTTGCCCTTGAAGAAGCGGTTGATTTAGTTGTCATTGGCCCGGAAGCGCCATTGGTTGCAGGAGTCGCGGATGCACTTCGCGAGCAGGGCATCGCAGTGTTTGGGCCTTCGCGAGAAGCGGCAGCACTTGAGGGAAGCAAGCAGTTTGCCAAAGAGATCATGGCAGCAGCAGATATTCCTACCGGCATGGCCTATGAGTGCTCAACCATGTCGCAGGTCGAAAGTGCGATGGCGCAACTTGGCGCACCATATGTTGTGAAGGCCGATGGCTTGGCCGCAGGCAAGGGTGTAATCGTCACCTCAAATCGCGACGAGGCTTTGCAACATGCCAAGAAGTTCATCGCGGATGGCGTTTTAGTTGAAGAGTTTTTGGATGGCCAAGAGGTTTCGCTTTTCTTCCTTTCAGACGGCAAACACGTTATGCCGCTCAGCCCAGCGCAGGACTACAAGCGCGCATTCGATCATGACGAAGGACCAAACACCGGTGGCATGGGTGCCTACTCACCGCTGCCTTGGCTTCCTGAGGGATTTGTCGACGAAATCACCCACCGCGTTGCCCAGCCAACTGTCGATGAGCTATACCGCCGCGGCACCGAGTTTGTTGGGCTGCTTTACTGCGGGCTAATCATCACCTCCGGAGGCGTGAAGGTAATCGAATTCAATGCTCGCTTTGGCGATCCGGAGACTCAGGTCGTGCTCAAGCGATTGAACAATGACCTGGCTGACCTACTTATGCGAAGCGCAACCGGCAAATTGGACGTTGGCCCTCAGGCCACCTTCTCAAGCGACTGCGCCGTTACCGTGGTGCTTGCGTCCGAGGGATATCCAGTCAGCAATGCACCGGTTCGCGATGTTCTTGGTATTGACAGTGCTGAGTCGATTGAAGGTGTCGAGGTTTGCAAGGCGAGTGCCACTGGGCGTGTGCTCTCGGTAGTTGCATCGGGTGCGACCTTCCAGGAAGCCAGAACTTTGGCTTACGAGGGAATGTCTAGAATTCAACTTCAGGGCGGACACTTTAGGCACGACATCGCACTAAAGGTCGTCAGCTAGTGCAGGGCTTTAAGCACATCTACACCGGCAAGGTTCGCGACCTTTACCTATCCGAGGACCCAAACTTTTCCCACCTGGTTTTGATTGTTGCCTCCGACCGAGTAAGTGCCTTTGACCATGTGCTCTCCCCTGAGATCCCGGGCAAAGGTGAAAATCTCACCGCGATGACCAACTGGTGGTTTGACCGCCTCGAGATTAGTAACCACCGTTCCAGCGACCTTGCGATTCCGCAAGAAGTTGCCGGGCGAGCGATGATTGCCAAGAAGTTGGACATGTATCCAATTGAGTGCGTGGTGCGCGGCTACCTCTCTGGCTCCGGTTGGAAGGAATACCAGCAAACCGGAAGCGTCTGCGGCATTGAGTTGCCAGTGGGCCTTGAGTTCGGAGATCGACTACCCCACCCGATCTACACCCCTGCGTTCAAAGCCGAACAGGGTGATCACGACGAGAACATCACCTTTGCCCAAAGCGTCGATTTGGTCGGAAAAGAAATAGCCGAGCGCTTAAGAGACGAGTCAATTCGCATCTTTATTGCAGCCTCTCAGCTTTGCGAAAAGGCCGGGCTGATTCTGGCCGATACCAAGTTCGAATTCGGTAATGACCCAAGAACCAACCAGCTCACGCTCGGTGACGAGGTGCTAACTCCAGACTCCTCTCGCTACTGGGACAAGGAGGTTTGGGCACAGGGAATTCGTGACCAAAGTTTTGACAAGCAGATTGTCAGAAACTGGTTGTCGGCAAATTGGAATCAGGTCGGCGAACCCCCTGAATTACCTAACGATATAGTCTCAATTACCGCATCCAAGTACCAAGAACTGCGTCAGCGACTGACCGCTCTCTAGTTCGTAATAGAGTTGTGAAGTGCTAACAACGCCGCTTAATGACGAGCATGTTTCCCTAGGTGCAACCTTTACCGATTTCGGTGGCTGGAACATGCCGGTTCGCTATGGCTCGGACCTCGATGAGCACCACGCAGTGCGAAAAAGCGCGGGTCTTTTTGACATCTCTCACATGGGTGAACTTCGCGTTGTTGGCGCTGAGGCAACCAAGTTTCTGGACAAGGTTTTAGTCTCCGA
>CAMAQN010000060.1 GCA_945860535.1 Auritidibacter sp. Marseille-P8566 | reverse complement strand
CCAAGGTGGTGGCATTCGCATCTGCTACCTCGCACCCGGCATGGGTACAGACTGCGGACAGCGCAACGTAAGTTCCGCGCTGCACTTGGCTAATCATTAGTGTGCCAACGCTGGTGTTCACTTTAACCGCGGTCGAGCTTGGAACCTTGTTAGCCTCAATGATCTCGTTAGTCATCGATGGCGAAGCCGCCTGGGTCGGTGCTATCGACGCAGTACCGGCAAGGGTGGCTAGCACAAAACCATTTTGCAAGCGCACCTTAACATTCGTTAAAGGGGCAACTGCACTGGTCGCTTTTCCAGTGGTCATGCTAAAAGTAATTCTGTCTTTTGAGCAGGTAACACGAGAGCCGCTAACGCCAGTTAGTGCCAGCGGGTTCTTGTCAACGGGGCATACAGCGGTGTAACCCAGGAATTTTTGAGAGCTGGATCGGTAAATCAACACCCGAGATTGCCCAACCGTAAAGACCTTTGCAGCACCAATCTTGATGGCCGTGACTTTGCCCAAGTTGAACTCGGTGGCATGCGCGGGAATGCCAAAAACTGCAGCAGCCCCGACTGCTAGAGTGCCGGCGATAGCGGTGCGACGATCGATTTCCATGCCTAAGAAAACAAGGTCGATTTGGAATCATTCCTTGAGTCATTCAATGTTTAGAATTTGTTATTTTTCGCGGGTTCGCAAGAGTAATGTGGTGTGGTCATCACAGGACAGGTCTAATGCCAAAACAGAATTTGTTCAACTCAACTAACTAGGAGAGAAAATGACTGACAGCAACCCATACGCAGGCAAAGACCTGACTCCAGAAACCGAGAAGCTTCTTGCGATCTTGGTGCACGTCCTAGCTATCCCATTCGAGTTCTTTGCCCCTGTGATTGGATACTTTGCCCTGAATGGCAAAGGCGCGTTCATCTCACACCACGTTCGTGAGTCTTTGAACTTTGGTATCACGATGCTTTTGGTGATGGTCGTTTTGGCAATTTCGATTGTTGGTTGGCTACTTCTTTGGGTGCCGCCGGTTTACTGGTTCATTATGCGAGTTATTGCTGCCATCAAGGCTGCTCAGGGTGAGTTCTACAAGTATCCACTAACGCTAAGACTCGTCACCAAGTAAGAATTCATGAAAAAGAAAACCCGCCAAGGATCACTTGGCGGGTTCTCTATTTGTTAGCCAACTATGGCTGGAATTATCGCTCCGGAGAATACCTGCCACGCGAGCAAAGTCTTGGCGACCAGGCTCAGGGTGATGTAGGTGGCCTCACCAAATAGGTAGTTCTTCCAAGGGCCAATCTTCTTGTATTGGAAGGCCTGGTTAAAGGCGAAGGTGTTGAAGAAGATAAATAGCGCCACGATGATTCCATAGACGAATCCTGGAACCTCTGAAGCGTTGGTCGAACCCGGCTGCAGGGTGTAGAGCACGATGATTAGCCAAGGAACGATGCCGGTGATGGATCCCATGATGAATGGCAATCCCTTGCCATTGCCAGGGGTTTCATACTTCTCCTGAAGTGCACCGAAGAATATCATCGATGCGTTCACCGCAAAGATTCCAACCAAAGCTGCAAAGTCAGAAACACCGGTTAGCTGGGCAATCAACCAGATCATGATTGAGGATGAGAGTGAGTACTCAACCCAGCGGAAGTAGTTGTGGTTCTTCTCAAGCCCTGCCTTGTAGCGGGGGAAGAACGTAGGTGAGGAGATCAAGAAGTGAAATAGTGCCGAAAGCGCTAAGAACGCAACCACACCAGCGCCGAGATTGATCTCAAACAGCACAACACGGTCGGTTGGTAGGTCAAATCCCGGAGGACCCGTTGGGTAGTCCATGGTTGCAGGGAACAGCACTTGGCTATCCAGCAGGGTCAAAACATAACCTAAACCAACCGCTTGGATGAGGTGGAGAAAGCCCGCAATTACGTTGTAGCGACGAAGCCCAGAAATGTGCTGGGAAGTTGTTTTTTGTTTCTTGGCCATGGCGGCCTCCTTAGTGAAGTTAGCTCAACACTATACCCTGAGCCGACAATCAACCCTTTAGTAAGCAGGCCGAAAAAGGGGACGTAGTCGGCGCGAATTACTTGTTACCGCGATTGCGAGTGAAAAAGCTTTTGAGCTTGGCAACGATTCGTTCCAGCCCTTGAAGGCCTTGCTTGTTCAGTTCTCTTGCCCACTCGATCTCAAGTGCCAAAATCGAAAGTCCAAAGAAGATAAAAAGTAGCCCTGGGCCTGGGGTAACCATCATGATCAGACCAAGAATTAAAAGCACAAAACCAACAACCAGGGTTAGCGCCCACCTGACTGGATGAGGCAACTTGGCAAGGAATGTTTTGATCTTTTCCACGGTCTTTACCTTCTGACTATTGCTCTAAATCTAATGCGGCTGGATGTTGATTGGCTGTGATTGCGAAGGCTCGTTAGCCAAGCTTGAGAGCCAGCACAACCTGACCGCCACCTGCGGTGATCTGAGTGCTGAGGCTTAGCTCGGGAGCAAGTCTGCTGATTCGATCCAACAGCCACTCAGAAGCTTGCTCAGCGTCTTGTTGGTCAGGACAGCGAGCAATGATTTCGCGACCACCCTTTTTGCGAAGTCTTTCAACGGTCTCAAAAATTGGAGACGGGTCAACTACCAAGAGCTCTTTTGGCCATGGCACGACCGGAGAGATTTTGCCCTTCATGGTGTTGCACTGACGGTGAGCTAAGCGCTCAACGAAGTCAGCGCCTTTTTTGACTCGAATGGCACCGTAGCTATCGACGCTGGGCCCCTGGTCGTTGTTGACTGAAAGTTCAGGGTCAACCGGCTTATCGCAAAGCCAGCAAATCCAGTTGTCCTGGTCGCCAACGGCATTTAGATCACTCATGACTAAAGACTAAGCCACGGCTGGTTTAGTCGTCGTCGCCCTCTTCGCCTTCTTCACCCTCACCAGCAGGCACTGATGCCTGTGGGAGAGTTCCCGCAGCAGTGGTGGATAGTGCGCCGAGCTTGAAGCTGGCAAGCACGCTCGTTGGAGTCTTAGCTCCACCGTGTTGACCAGAGAAAGCTGCAGTGCCATCCTTGCCACAGATTGCCTTGATCACAGCGGAACCACCTGGGTGGGAGGAAACGTAAGACGTTAGGTCGTAAACGTTTTTGTTTACTACCGACCAGCAATCCGTTCCAGTGTTGTGCTTGGCGACCTCAGTTGCGGTGTAGGTGCCGGCAGCACTAGGGCTGGTAGGAGTAGCGGTCGGGTCAGGTGTTGGAGTTGCACTCGGGTCACTCGGAGTGACATTTCCGGCATAGACGCCGATGGCCAGGCTTGTGAGCTCACTTGCCGGGCGCTGCTCAGAACCATGCTGGGACTTGAATGCACTGGTGCCGTCAATACCGCAGAGCCAGGCAAGTGAGCCCGCTCCACCTGGGTGCTGCTGCATGTAAGGGGTCAAGTCATAAACAGTGGTGTCGATCGCGGTCCAGCAGTCTTCTCTGGTGGCGTGGTTGGCGATCTCTGCCAAAGTAATTCCGTCAGCGGCAGATTCGGAAGAGGTGCTCGGCGAAGATTCTTCTGGCGCTGCCTCGTAAGGGGCAATGCGGCTAGCCCAGGTTGCCTCAGCACCGGTGTGACCGACGAAGTAGGTAAGGCCAGTAACAGCGCCGATGGCAAGCAGTGAAGCAGCTGCTGCAGCCTGCAATTGCCACTTAGGCCTGTCCTTGCGCTGCAGAAAGTAGAACGTAATTCCTAGAGCTAGGAGCCCGACCGATGCCGGAAAAAGAATTGTTCCAAGAGCCTCATGTGTCTGAGGTTCTCCAACCCTCTCACCTAAAGCCTCGCCAGATTCTTTGGCGATGTAGGTGAACACGGTCGAGAGACCAAGACCAATCAAGGTAAGTGGGAAAAAGCTTTTGCGCCACTTCGGGACAAAAATCAAAATTGCGAGCGCTAGTGCCGAAAGCGGTAGAAGCACAACTGCGCCGTGAACGGCGAGTGGGTGGACTGGCAATCCACCGAAGGTGTCTAGCAGGGATGAGGTGTTCATTGATTGAGCCATGAGCACAACCTATTCCTTATTTCTGGGAGTTGTCTTAACTCAAGCTGAATCGTTCCGGTTAGGAATTGAGATTCCCTGAACCATAGACTTGAAGACAAACAAGATAGGGAAAACATGTTTCCAAAAGACTTCCTCTGGGGTGTTGCAACCTCTAGCTACCAAATCGAAGGCGCTGCCTATGAGGATGGCAAAGGAAAGTCAATCTGGGACACTTTCTGCGAAGAGCCAGGTCGAGTAAACAACGGCGACCACGGCCTTACCGCAAACGATCACTACCACCGCTATGCGGATGACGTAGCCCTTATGAAGTCCCTAGGGGCTCAGGCCTATCGCTTTTCGATCTCGTGGCCAAGACTTTTCCCTAACGGGGATGAGGTTCGCGAGGACCGCGGCTTTGCGTTTTACCACAAGCTCATCGACGAGCTAGAGCAGGCCGGAATTGAGCCGGTACTCACTCTGTATCACTGGGATTTGCCGCAGGCGTTGCAGGACAAAGGTGGCTGGGCAAACCGCGACATCGTGAAGGCTTTTGAGTACTTTGCCCAGGAAGTTGCCAAGGAATTTGGTCACCGCCTTAAGCGCTTCTCCCCTATCAATGAACCTTGGGTGGTTGCTTGGCTTGGTTACGGCATGGGCGTGCACGCCCCTGGTATTCAAGATCTAGGCCAGGCAGTTGCCGCATCTCACCACACCGTGATGGCCCACAATGCAGCGCTAAAGGCAATCAAGCGGGTAGTTCCAACCGCGTTGGTTGGACCAGTTCTCAACCAGGCCATGCCTGACGTTGATGACATTTTTGACCCTGAGCAAATGCGTGCCGC
>CAMAQN010000059.1 GCA_945860535.1 Auritidibacter sp. Marseille-P8566 | reverse complement strand
CACCACCACCATCGATCCATCCACCGCCACCACCACCGCCGGCGACGACGAGAGCTCTGAATGACGAGACATTGGTTGGAACTTTCCAAGCTCCGATGCCGGGCAAGTAAGTTCTTGGGAATGTGACTAAGGTTTCTCCGCTGGAAAGTGGAGTTATGCGCTTGACATCCACTCGAGCCGGGGAGCCCTGCAGGGTCAGGTTGTTTCCAGCTCCGGTTCGATTGAAGACCGTGGTTCCTGATGGCTCATTAAAGTCCCAGTAAGCGCTTAGGCCCGAGGTTGCGCCGGAAACCTTGCTGTGCATGCTCTCAGCCATCTGCCACGAGCCTCTACTGGTCGTCCAAATCTTCACCTCGTCAATCTGGCCAACCATGTGCTCGCCGGCGGCGCGTGAACCGACGTTGATCGCGTAAGTGCTGTTAGGAGCCATGTTTGAGGAGGCTGCAGTTAGGTTCGTTTGCCAATGGCCGTCGAGATAAATGCTGAGTAGGTTTCCGCTTATCGAAGCTCCGAAATGGCTCCAGCGACCAGTCTGGACAGGTACGCCTGTGCTTGTCCAAGATCCAGCCCAAGCAGACCCGGTGCCAGCGTGCCAATGGAGAACACCATTCAAAATCGAGAAAGCGAAGCTTCCTTCTTTGGACAGGAAGGTCCAGTGCTGACCTGATCCACCACTGGTTGGGTTGATCCAGGCTTCCCAAGATACGTTCGCGCCCAAGGCAACAGTGTTTCCACCACTGGCGTAGTTGGTCTGGTTTACAGACAGCGCGTAGTCAATCTCAGATGCAGAGCCGTCCGCCGAAGATTGCGCGCTTAGGAAACTGGTAACGGAGACCACGGCTGCGACGAGCAAGCCAATTACAGCAAGGCCGAGGGAGCGCAACCACTTGGTTGCCCCTCTTGCTAACTGCAGCTCGGTCATAATCTCTCTCGTTTTCAGGCATGCGAACGCACACCCTTTAGGCCCTTCAATTCTAGGAAGGGGGTATGGTCGCACTTCCGCGTAGATACGGGTATCCGAAGGCGTTTTGCCACGTTTGAGAGCGGGAAATTTGAGAGTTTTTTAGCGAACCAAAACCATGGCTGATTCAACCAGTTGGCCGGCGACAAAAACCTTCACTTCGACCAGGCGATTACTGCCTATTTTGGTGAGGTTTGCAGTGAAGTTATTGTCCAAAACAGATACCTCACGGAACTTATTACCCACCTGAATCGAGAGTTTCTGACCGGAGAGATTCTTGGTGTAGACGGCGACATAACCCAAAAAAGAACCAATGGTTACCTTGGTATCTTTTTCGGTCTCGAGCGACACGATTTCGATCTGGAATGAAGATTTTGCTCTGCCGGAGTCTGAAGCCAAAGTGATTGTGACATCACCGGGGTTAGTGCCCAGTGGTATTCGAATTGCAATTAGTGAGTTAGAGGAGGCTTGAAAGGTTGTTGGCCGATCATCGATTAGGACTTTCTCGACCTGTTTGAAGTCCCAGCCGGCAACTCTGATCACACTGTCGGCACTTGCCTGAGAGCCCTCGATTGCAGTTGATGCTCTTGGGGCTTGGTGAATTGTGAAGCCCTGGGCTGGAAGGCCAAGGCTTATAAGCAGCATGGCTGCGATAGCGGTTATTGGCTGCTTTAGTCCCATTTGGGTTCAGCCTATAAAGCGAGTGTCTTTATGGCTTTTGGAACCACAGGGAAGAGAAAATCCCCCAGGTAAACCTGGGGGATCAATCTTTGCTTTGGGGGGATTACTTTAGGGTAACCTTGCCGCCGGCAGCTTCTAGCTTTGCCTTAGCGTCCTCAGCGGTCTCCTTCTTAGCGCCCTCAAGGATGGTTGCAGGTGCACCATCAACAAGAGCCTTTGCCTCGCCTAGACCTAGGTTGGTGATTGCACGTACTTCCTTGATGACCTGGATCTTCTGGTCGCCAGCGGCTTCTAGTACAACGTCGAACTCGGTCTTCTCTTCTGCAGCCTCAGCAGGTGCAGCTGCGCCAGCAGCGGCAACAGCAACAGGTGCAGCAGCAGAAACTTCGAATACCTCTTCGAACTTCTTAACGAAGTCAGATAGCTCGATAAGGGTTAGCTCCTTGAATGCTTCAATGAGCTGTTCGGCAGATAGCTTTGCCATTTGTGTCTCCTAATGGGTTGTGAACGATTGTTATTTGGACTCTTGCTTTTGACGCAAAGCGTCGACAACGCGAACGGTTCCCGAAGGAAGCGCGTTGAAGGTGTAGGCAGCCTTGAACAACGTGGCCTTTAGAGCACCAGCGGCCTTGGCCAGTAGTACTTCGCGAGTCTCGAGGTCCGCAAGCTTCTTAACCTCTGCCTCGGTAAGAGCAGTGCCATCCATGACACCGGTCTTTACCACTAGCAGTGGGTTTGCCTTTGCGAAGTCCTTCAGTGCCTTTGCTACGGAAACTGCGTCTCCGTGAACAAATGCCAATGCAGATGGTCCAAATAGCTGACCGTCGAAAGCAGAAACTCCTGCTTCCTTTGCTGCGATTGTTAGAAGGGTGTTCTTAGCAACTACGTATGTTGCGTCATTAGCCAATGCGCGACGCAGCTCCTTGAGCTGAGTCACTGTGAGTCCGCGGTATTCAGTAAGGATTACTGCACTCGAGCTAGAGAACTTGTCTTTTAGCTCGGCGACCGTAGCCTTCTTGTCTGCCATGGCACTCCTTGTTTGTATTGGTGCCGGTCAGTTCTTAAAAGAAAAAGCTCCGAACGCAGAGTAAACGTTCAGAGCTTAAAAAGCTTCTTACATTCACCTGCGCTGGCCTTCACTTTCGTGAACCTTAATCAACGCAGGTGAATCTAGAAACTAATTTCTTTGATTACCTTTGACGAAACCGGCGGTCTTTGGCTGCGTATAGCTTATTTCCAGAGCTGCGGTCGCGCAAGTTCTTTTTTACCGCGGACTTGTTGGTGGTCTCGAAACGAGAGTCACCAAAGTCCAAGGAGTCAACAATCGGTGGTGGGGCAATTGGGCCGGCAAGATCCGTAATTACCTTGTCACCCGGGGTTACGTGAACGTACTTTGCCTGGCGGTCAGCACGCTCTAGAAGTCCCTCAACCTTGCGGGTTCTGCCCAGTGGTACAAGCGAAACCACGGTTCCAGAGCGACCGGCACGGCCGGTGCGACCTGCGCGGTGTAGGTAGGTCTTGTATTCCTCTGGAAGGTCAAGCTGGATTACCAACTTCACGTCGTCAACGTGAATACCGCGAGCTGCAACGTCGGTTGCAATCATTACTCGGGCAGCTCCGTGAGTGAAGCGCTCTAGGTTCTTGGTGCGCTGAGCCTGGTTTAGGTCACCGTGTAGACGAGCGGTTGAAACTCCGGCGTCGTTTAGCGACTGAGATAGTGCCTCAGCGGTTGCCTTGGTGCGAACGAACACAATCGACTTACCCTCACCCTGAACTAGGCGGTGGAAGATCTGTGAGCGGTCTCTAGGCTCCATGGTCAAAACGATGTGGTCGATGTCCGAAGACTCGTTTACCTCACCCGGTACCTCGTACACGTATGGGTTTGGCATGAAGCGCTTGACTAGGTTGGCAACCTGCTTGTCCAAAGTTGCAGAGAACAGCAGCTTCTGAGAATCTCCGGTTGCCTCCAAGATGCGAGTTACCGGCTCAACAAAGCCAAGCTCACACATGTGGTCAGCCTCGTCGATAACGATGCGCTCGACACCGGAAAGATCAACTAGGCCCTGAGCCATTAGGTCCTCTAGACGGCCCGGGGTTGCAATTGCAATGTCAACACCGCGCTTTAGAGCCTGCTCCTGGCGGTACTGAGGCACACCACCGTAAATGGTGGTGGTGAAAAAGCCAACGCTCTTTGCAAGCTGTGACAGGGTGCGGTCAATCTGCTCTGCAAGCTCACGAGTAGGAGCAAGAACTAGCGCGCGAGGCTTACGAGCTTCGCGAGGCTGGTTACCGGCTGCTGCCAGCATTGCGACCAGTGGTACACCAAAAGCAATGGTCTTACCGCTACCGGTCTTACCGCGACCTAGAACATCCTGTCCAGCCATTGCAACCGGAATGGTTGCCGCCTGGATTGGGAAAGGTGTCGCTGCACCCATCTTGGCAAGTTCCTGGGTTAGACGCTCTGGAAGGTCCATCTCCTGGAAGGTTGCGAAGGTAGCTGCATCGGTTGCACTCTCAAGGCGCTCTAGCTTGACGTCCTGTGAGAAGGTCTTGCCGGTTGAGCTCTTGGCGCGAGCACCATCGAAGCTGCGGTTGCGGTCGTTATCGCGGGCTACGCGGTCTGGACGCTCCGAGAAAGTCTTGCGGGCTGGGTCGAAGTCACGACCACCGGTGCGAGGCTTGCGGTCACCATCAAAGTCACGGGAGGCACGAGGCTTGCGGTCAGCCTCGTAGTCTGGACGTGCGGTGCGAGGCTTGCGGTCTGCATCGTAGTCAGGGCGTGCGGTGCGAGGCTTGCGATCTACCTCAACGATGCGCTCTGACTTTGGAACATAGTCACCCTTGTTAGATGCATAGCCCTTACGGCCATTACGCTTAGCTGGGGACTCACTGCGAGCAGAATCCCACTTCGGGGCTACTGCTCTTTTTTTGCCAGCGGCAGCTGGCCTGGGCGCGCGCGAAGGCGACGAAAAATCTTTTGGCATTTTGAGAATTCCTTAGGGACGTGCCCAAGGACGGTTTCCTCTAGCACTACGAATTCCAAGCCTAGGCGCTATGCGCCAAAAAAGATAGAACTAAATTAGCTAACGAGGCCGCGGAGCTTTAGCTCAGCGTGCAAAATGGCATCGCTTGGCTCAACCAAGTGGGCGCCATCGGCAAAGCGAATCACCGGAATATTGGTGCGTCCCGAGATCTCCTTCGAGCGATCCGCAGCGGCCGCATCTTCGGCAACGTCGTGCATCTCGTATTCAACACCCAAGGTGTTTAGAAGTGACTTAGACCTTCTGCAATCGCTGCACCAGTCTGCTCCGTAGAACTCAATTTCTGCCATTTAGCTACCTCAACCTAATCGAATCTGGAATTACTAACTCGCCATCGACAAAGGTAATTCCCTTGAGAGAGCGAACCACTATGTCTGCC
>CAMAQN010000058.1 GCA_945860535.1 Auritidibacter sp. Marseille-P8566 | reverse complement strand
GCTATTCACGCTAGAAACTATGAAACCTTCGAGGGCAAACATCACCGCAAAAACCAGCAGGAGCGGATCAAAGCGGAACCGGTTCTTGATTATTTTGCGAATCGGTCCGGTGGCATCTGCCACCTCTTTGGGTTCGATTCTTGGAATCGAAAGGTGAATTGGCAGCGCCACCAAGAGGTGCATGACGACCCAGAACCAAACCGCTGTCTGCCAACTGAAACTGTCGTTCAAAAACGATGTCAGTGGCCAGGAAATAGTTGAGGAGAATCCGGCAAACACGGTGATGCCGGCAATGACCTTGTTGGCTTTGGTGCCCAAGAACGAAACCGCGGTTGCAAAAGCCGAGTCGTAGTTCCCCATTGATGCTCCGATGCCCATAAATATCCAGGCCACAAATAGCAGAACGGGCTCTGAAATGAGCGCTAGTAGGGACAATCCCAAAGCAAAGGACAGGTTCCCGAATGGCAGGACCCGACGTCCTCCTAGGCGGTCAATAGCCTTGCCAATTCTTGGCCCAATTAGGCCTGAAACCAGAAGTGAAATGGTGAATGCCCAGAAGAAGGTTTCGGTGGGAATGCCCAGGTCTTTGGAGATAGGGACAGCAAGGATTGCAGGGAGGTAAAAGCCAGATCCCCAAGTGATGATTTGAGGAATGCCCAGTTTCAAAGTCAGCTGCGTGCTGGATTGCATGGACACCTCGATGTGATTACACCAAAGTTTAGTAAGGCTCAGTGGTAGTTTTTGGCTGTGAAGCCATACGCAATAATCACCGGAGCAAGCTCCGGACTCGGTCTTGAATCTGCCAAAGCGCTAGCAGCCAAAGGCTTTGACCTAACCCTTCTGGCAAGAGGAGAAAAACGCCTTCTCGATGCTGCCAAAGACATCCAAACTCACAACCCAGAAGTCTCAATAACACCGAAGGTGTTAGATATGTCGGACTTTGACCAGGTCAAAGAATTTGCCACATCTATCAGCAGGCCGGTAGATGTTTTGATGAACAATGCCGGACTCATGGGTCCAGACTTCAAGCTCTCCAAACAGGGCATCGAAACCCAGATGGCGACCAATCACCTAGGGCACTTCGCCCTAACCGCAGGGCTCTGGGCACAGCTACAAAAGGCAGCCGATCCTCGAGTAATTTCCCTTAGCTCGGTAGTACATCGCAGAGGCAACTTCAATAGCGCAAGCACAGAGATTGTTCGCGGAGCAAGTGAATCGAAATACAACCGCTGGCAACGTTATGCAGACTCTAAGTTGGCATGCCTCTGGTTTGCACGCGAGCTGCACAACCGAATTACCGCCGAAGGCGGTCATTGTAAATCGATAGCCGCGCACCCGGGCTGGGCGGTTACCGGACTGCAGGAAAACTTCCCTCACGTGCTGGACCCGTTCGCTCAAACTGCAAAGCAAGGTGCACAGAGCCAGATTTACGCTGCCCTCGACAGCGACATTCTTAGCGGGGACTTCATAGGTCCGAACCTGGAACTTTGGGGTAAGCCAAAAAAGATCAAGGGCTCAAAACGCTCTCACGATGCTGATGCAATGGCGGCGCTTTGGCGCACCAGCGAAGAGCTCACCGGGGTGAAATTCCTAACTAAGAGGTAGGCTTCTTAGAGATTTCAAGGAGTTATCTTGCAGCCACTTAGCCCGGAAGCCATCGTCGGCTCTCGGATCACAAATCAGAGCCTCAGGCGCTGGCTTCACTCGCTTCCTGGTGTTGACAAAGTTGGTCTTGAGGCCAGAGCTGCCTCATTAGGTACCCGATCGATAAAGACTTCCTCCAAGGCATGGGCTTTGGATGCTGCTATCAAGATGATGGACCTCACCACCTTGGAAGGCATGGACACCCCGGAGCGCGTTCGCAGTCTCTGCCTAAAAGCACTAACCCCAGACCCAACGGATTTAGATTGCCCAAGACCTGCTGCAATTTGCGTTTACGGCGATATGGTCAAGCACGCCAAAAAGGCACTAGGAAATAGCGGAATCTATGTCGCAGCAGTTGCTACTGCTTTTCCTTCTGGACGCGCAAGCGTCGCTGTGAAGCTGCTCGACACCAAGGATGCGGTGAAAGCCGGTGCCGATGAGATTGACATGGTTATTGACCGCGGGGCTTTCCTAAGCGGTAACTACCTAGAGGTTTATAAGCAGATTCAGGCAGTCAAAGAGGCTTGCAAGCGAAGCGACGGTTCCTACGCTCACCTAAAGGTGATTCTGGAAACCGGAGAGCTGCAGACCTACGACAACATCCGTAGAGCAAGCTACCTTGCGATGTTGGCTGGTGGCGATTTCATTAAGACCTCAACCGGCAAGGTCACTGTGAACGCAACCATTCCAATCACCATGCTGATGCTGCAGGCAGTGCGCGACTGGTATGACGAGCACGGCGTGCTTATTGGCGTAAAGCCTGCCGGTGGTATTCGAACCGCGAAAGACGCCATCAAGTATTTGGTGGTCGTAAAGGAAACCGCGGGTGAGCAGTGGCTAAACCCAGACCTATTTAGATTCGGTGCATCGGGTTTGCTAAACGATGTTTTGATGCAGCGTCAGAAACTAAAGACCGGCAACTACTCCGGCCCAGATTATGTGAGCGTGGACTAAGGAAAATGATGTTCGAATACGCACCAGCACCAGAGTCACAGGCACTTGTGAATTTCAAGGACAGCTACGGCCACTTTATTGACGGCAAGTTCCTCAAGCCTGGCAAGACCTACCAGACCATCAACCCTGCCAACGAGAAGGTACTCGCGGAGATCACATATGGCACCGAGAAGGATGTCGACCTTGCGGTCAAAGCCGCCAGGCACGCATACGAAAAAGTTTGGTCAAAGCTTCCTGGCGCTGAGCGCGGCAAGTACCTCTACCGCATTGCCAGAATCATTCAGGAGCGTGCTCGCGAGCTAGCGGTTGCAGAAACTTTGAACAATGGCAAGCCAATCAAGGAAACCCGCGACGTTGATATTCCACTGGTTGCAGCCTGGTTCTTCTACTACGCCGGCTGGGCGGACAAGCTTGACTACGCAGGTCTTGGACCCAACCCCCAAGCTCTCGGTGTAGCAGCCCAGGTCATCCCATGGAACTTCCCGCTTATGATGCTGGCCTGGAAGATTGCCCCTGCCCTTGCCGCCGGAAACACCGTTGTTCTAAAGCCTGCCGAAACCACTCCGCTAACCGCATTATTGTTTGCTGAGATCTGCCAGCAGGCAGAGCTGCCAGATGGCGTAGTGAATATCGTTACCGGCTTTGGTGACACCGGAGCCGCGCTTGTCGGTCACAAGGATGTCAACAAGGTTGCCTTCACCGGTTCAACCGAGGTTGGAAGAGCAATTGCTCGCCAAGTTGCCGGCACCAATAAGAAGGTCACCTTGGAGCTCGGCGGCAAGGCCGCCAACATCGTCTTCGACGATGCACCACTTGACCAAGCGGTTGAGGGAATCATCAATGGCATCTTCTTCAACCAGGGTCACGTCTGCTGCGCAGGTTCAAGGCTTTTGGTGCAGGAATCAATCCAAGACGAACTGCTAAAGAAGTTGCAGCGCCGCATGGAGTCACTAAGACTTGGCGACCCGATGGACAAGAACACCGACATCGGTGCAATCAACTCCAAGGCTCAGCTTCAAAAGATCGAAGCGCTTGTGAAGCAGGGTGAGAAAGAAGGCGCGCAGCGCTGGTCTCCGGCTTGCGTAATTCCGAGCAGCGGCTTCTTCTTTGCACCTACCCTGATGCTTGGCGTAAGCCCTGCAAACACCGTTGCTCGCGAAGAGATCTTTGGACCGGTGCTTTCGGTAATGACCTTCCGCACCCCGCAAGAAGCTATAACCAAGGCAAACAACACCGAGTTTGGTTTGAGTGCTGGTGTTTGGAGCGAGAAGGGTTCGAGGATTCTCAAGGTTGCCGACCAGCTAAACGCTGGAGTGGTCTGGGCAAATACCTTCAACCAGTTTGACCCAACCAGCCCATTTGGTGGCTTCAAGGAATCTGGCTACAGCAGGGAGGGCGGCAAGCAAGGATTGGCCGCTTATCTGAAGGGTGGTTACTGATGAGACTCGACGTTAGAAAGACATACAAGCTCTTTATCGGTGGCAAGTTCCCAAGATCTGAATCCGGTCGCGTTTACCCAGTTGCAGATTCCAAGGGTGAGTTCCTAGCAAATGTTGCAATGGCATCCCGCAAGGACGCCAGAGACGCCGTTGTTGCAGCTCGCGCTGCTCAGTCCGGTTGGGCTGGAGCAACTGCATACAACCGCGGTCAGGTTCTCTATCGCATCGCCGAGATGCTTGAGGGTCGTCGCGAGCAGTTCGTTGCCGAGATTAGAGCCCTAACCGGCAAGAGCGATCGCCAGGCCAACCAAGAGGTTGATGCAGCAATCGATTCTTGGGTTTGGCACGCAGGCTGGACCGACAAGATTGACGCCGTTGCCGGAAACATGAACCCGGTGGCAGGTCCGTTCTTCAACATTTCAACCCTGCAGGCAACCGGAGTTGTCGCTGCCTTTGCACCTCAGGACAGCGCACTTCTGGGCTTGGTGAACACCATCGCCCCAGCGATTGTCTCGGGCAATGCAATCGTTGTTGTTTCCAGTGAGCTACTACCACTACCTGCAATCACTTTGACCGAGGTGCTTGCCACCAGCGATCTACCCGGTGGTGTTGTGAATGTCTTGACCGGCAAGGAAGCCGAGATTGCTCCGTGGCTTGCCGCACATCAGGATGTAAATGCAATTGACCTTGAGGGAACCAGCAACTTTGTAGAGCTCGAGATTCAGGCAGCGCAGAACCTAAAGCGAGTCATTCGCAAGGGTGATTTTGCACGTCTCGGAACCAAGGGTTCGCTAAACCACATTACGAACCTGATGGAAGTCAAAACCGTCTGGCACCCAAAGGGAAACTAAGGCCTTCCGCCTAGTTTGGTAACCGCCTTGGCGGCAAACCTAACTGCACTCTGGGCTGCCATAGCAAAGTTCTTGCCAGTAAGTAGCTCCGCAATGAGCTTCGCGGCAAAGGCATCTCCCGCTCCAGTGACATCTACTGCATCGGCAGCAAAAGCCGGGATGTGCTCATTGGTTTCTAATGACTGCAACTGAACGCCATCTGCACCCAAGGTAAGTGTGACCTGAGGGAACCACTCACCCAGTAAAGCCGCCACAATCTCCGGTCTTGATTCGGCGGAAAGGACTCGCCCCTCTTCCAAGGAAGGCAAAAGCAGATCTAC
>CAMAQN010000057.1 GCA_945860535.1 Auritidibacter sp. Marseille-P8566 | reverse complement strand
GCGCTTTTGGTCTCCGGTGGTCACACTTCACTTCTTTTGGTTAGGCACCTGCTCAACGACGTTGAACTTTTAGGGGAGACCATCGACGACGCCGCTGGCGAAGCTTTTGACAAGGTGGCCAGGGTCTTGGGTTTGCCATATCCGGGCGGACCACAAATCGATAAGTTGGCTGCCGATGGGACTGCAAGCATTCGTTTCCCCAGGGGACTTACGCTTCCAAAAGACATGGAGAAGCATCGCTATGACTTCTCATTCTCCGGGCTCAAGACTGCGGTCGCCAGGCATGTCGAGAAGGCTCAGGATGCTGGCGAGGAGTTTTCAAAGGCAGACGTTTCCGCTAGCTTCCGCGAGGCAGTGGTTGACGTATTACTCACCAAGGCAATCAATGCCTGCAAGGACCATGGGGTGAATCGTCTGCTTTTGGGCGGGGGCGTGGTTGCCAACGCCAGGCTGCGCGAAGAGGCACAAAAGCGCTGTGATGCTAACGGTATTGAACTTCGAATTCCAAGATTCCAACTCTGCACCGATAACGGTGCGATGATCGCGGCCCTAGGTTCGCAACTGGTAATGGCTGGCCGGGAACCCTCTGGATTGGGCTTTGGTTCAGAGTCCACGCTCGAAGTCACACAGGTTCAGACTCCCTAGAACCTCCCAGCTTTCCCCCAGCGTTCTATCACGCTGACCTGTCAATCTTTGGCTGTCACCAACCAAAGGAAATAAATGGCAGAAAAGAAATCAGAACCTCAGGCAGTTGCCGAGGCAGTTGTTGCAACACCTGCAGAGACAAAGAAGTTTGACTGGACTTCGCTCAACACCCTCGCGATAGTCTCACTGGCAAGCGCAGTTAGCGTCGTGGGTGCGCTTGTAGCGGTAATCACCGGTCACATCGCTCTCAAGCAGATCAAGCAAACCTCAGAGGCTGGCCGAGCCTTGGCGCTGACAGGAGTTGTGCTGGGTTACCTACACCTAGCCGGTTGGATTCTTTTTGGAATTCTCGGAGTTATTGCCCAGGTTCTGCTGTTTTCGGGCGGATTCGGACTCGATCACATGGGGCCGGATTTTTATGAATTCGAACGTGGAATGGGCGGCATGCACTTCGGTGACCGCTAGCCCTTTTGCTAGGGCAGCCCTCTAGCGAATCGGTTGAACGATAATAGCGCGTCGGGCGTCGCCTACCTTGGTGAGAATCAAGGAGGCGGCGCCCTCTCCCTTTAACTTAAGTTTCGGACGCAGTTGCTCGGGCGTGATATCGACACCGCGTTTTTTGATTTCAAGTTTTCCAATACCTCTTGCCGCCAGAGCTTTGCGAATCGCTCCCTCGTCCAGCGGCAGATTCTCGATCAGCTCGTAGGCCTTTAGCCAAGGCGATTGAGTGAGGTTATCGCTGCTCAGATAAGCAATGCCATCTGAAACTGTTGTCAGGTTTTGCTGGTTGGCAAATTCACCCATTAGCTGGGAACGGATCAGGGAGTTGTCTGGCTCATAAAGGAATTGACCCAACTCGGAGGTGGCTGCCCGCTCTGCGCCAGTGCCTTCAAAGAGGTAGCGCTTACCATCTCGCATCATTAGCGCAGAGCGTCCAATTCTTGCGGTTAGTCCCTCGAACCAAAGCGTTAGCTCAACTAGATCGCCCTGGTGAGAGACCCATTGCGCTTCAACTCCATCTGGGATTAGTTCCAAGGGAAATGCCGGACCAAGTTTTATGCCCTTGGGATTTGCTTGGGAGTAACACCAATCCAAATCCGGGCTGAAGTCAGCTGGTGAAAGCGTGATGTGCTTGGCGGATTTTCGCTCGAGGTCGCGCCTTGCGGGATCAAGCCAGAGAGCGTCAAAGGTAGATGTGTCAAATGTTGTGGCATCTGCCACAGCCACCTTGGCATTCGGAAATGCCGCCAGGTTGTAAGCGGCCAACGCTGCCGTTTCTGAATCTTGCTCCACGGCGGTAACCGAGAGGCCCAAGGCTGCAAAGGCCAATGAGTCAGCACCAATGCCGGAACCTAAGTCCGCGATGTTGGTGAAGCCATTCTCTTTGAATCTCTCGGCATGCATGGCTGCAACCTGGAGCCTCGTCGCCTGCTCTAAGCCTGCCTCGGTGAAGAGCAGGTTCTTGGCAAAGTCACCAAATTTTGTCTTCGCTCTGGTTCTTAGCCTGGCCTGGGTTATTACCTCGGTGACCAAAAGGGCTGGATGACCTGCTTTTCGCAATTTGGTGATGATGGAGAGCACATCGGCCTTGGAATCAATCTCGCCAACCTCGTCCAAAAGGCGCAATGCCTCGGCGGTCAGCAGCTGATTCATGAATCTAGGGTATCGGTCTTGCTGCTAGCACTCACCTTGACTGAGTGCTAATTTCGCCGTAAAGTTTCACTAGCACTCAAACATCGAGTCTGCTAAATCACAAATCTTAAGAAAAGAAGAGGTCAAAGTGTCGGTTTCTATCAAGCCACTCGAAGATCGCATTGTTGTTCAGCCAATTGAGGCAGAGCAGGTAACCGCATCCGGTCTGGTTATTCCAGACACCGCAAAGGAGAAGCCTCAGGAGGCTGAGGTTGTCGCGGTAGGTCCAGGTCGCTTCAGCGACGAGGGTGACCGCATTCCAGTTGACGTAAAGGTCGGCGACCGCGTCATCTTCTCGAAGTACGGCGGCACGGAGCTCAAGTACGACGGCAAGGAGTACCTAGTACTTTCTGCCCGCGACGTACTAGCAATCATCGAGCGCTAAATCATTCAGAGGACGACCCAGGGAAACCTGGGTCGTTTTCGTTTAACCTCTAGGCTTTGGGGGTGAAGACACGTTCGAGCCACTCCACCGGGTTGCTGCTGGGCGTAAGCGCGTATCTGATGTGGGGCTCTTTCCCGCTAATCATTACCGCCACCAAATTTGCCAACCCACTCGAGGTCGTGGTTTGGCGAGTGGTTTTTGGATTCTTATTTGCGGCCTTAGTGCTGACGGTAATCCGCGGCTGGGGAAAGATTGTCGAGCTTTTGAGATCGCCCAAGAAACTCAAATGGCTGGCAGTCGCATCCATTTTTATCTTCATCAACTGGGAGACCTACGTGGTTGCGGTTGCAACCGGTAACACCATCGAATCTTCGCTGGGCTACTTCATAAACCCGCTGATCACGATTTTGTTCGCAGTGGTGTTCTTGGGTGAGCGCCTAAGAACCCCGCAGTGGATTGCGCTGGCGATTGGCTTGGTGGCGGTTGCGGTATTGACGTTTGACTATGGTCGCCCACCTTGGATTGCTTTGGTGTTGGCGGTTAGCTTTGCGATCTACTCGCTGGCAAAAAACAAGGTAGGCGGCAAGATTCAGGCCACTCAGTCTTTCGCCCTGGAATCACTTTTGGTCATGCCCATCGCGCTGGCACAACTGGCCTTTGTCGCATCGAGCGAGCACATCACGCTATTGGATTCGCCGAGCAATGCTTTTGTTCTGATCGGCTTTGGCATCATGACGGCGGTGCCATTGATTTTGTTCGGAGCCGCAGCATCGAGAATCCCGCTGTCCACAATTGGCTTCATCCAATACATGACCCCGGTGCTGCAATTTCTAACCGCATTCTTTATCTTGCGCGAGCCAATGCCCGCGGTGCGATGGGTGGGTTTCGGTCTGGTCTGGCTTTCGCTGGTGGTGCTGACCTTCGACGCGATACGCAACAAGCGCCGTGCGATACCGGTAATTGACCAGGGCTAGCTGAAACCTAATTGTTACCCAGTGCTCACTTAGCGGAACATTCAACCAATTTCGAAGAGCGGTCTCTCAGATTGCTTCTGATTCAGAAGGTGTATTGACTAAAATCTACGGAATTCGCACAGGTTGAGCTTGCTGGCTCGTCTTTTTCGAAGCTTTTTCTGGTTGATATCTAGCATTTTCAGTATGCTTTTGGCTAGCAGTGTGAGCGTTTGCCCACACTTGCCCTCTAATTGCTATTCAAGGAGCAAGAATGACTGAAATCAACATCAAGTCACGCTTGGCCCTCAAGACCGTTTCGGTACTAGGTGTTTTGGCACTTAGCGCAGCGGCTTTGGCGGGTTGTGCGGCGACTTCCACTGAGACTGAAGCCACCGAGTCGGAGACTAGCGCAGCTGCTACCACCACTCCTGGCGGTTGTGAGCTTGGCGCGGAGCAGGAAGGCGACCTAACTCTAAAGCTAGGAACCGCTCTACCGCTAACCGGTAACCTCGCATTCCTAGGACCACCTGAAGAAGCTGGTGTTGCACTAGCTATCAAGGACATCAACGAGGCCGCTAAGGGCATCACCATCGAGGCCACCTTGGGTGACTCTGGTGACACCGACAACAAGGCATACGACACCGAGATCCCACGTCTGCTAAACGCAGGTGTTGAGGCTGTTATCGGTGCTGCATCCTCCGGTACCTCTCTACAGTTCATCGACCGTTTGGTTGCAGAGTGTGTGATTCAGTTCTCACCTGCTAACACTTCGGCTGCACTAACCGACTACGCAGACAAGGGCTTGTACTTCCGTACCGCTCCTTCTGACGTACTACAGGGTGAGGTGCTAGGTAACCTAATCGCAGAAGACGGACACCAGAAGATCTCGATGATCGTTCTGAACGACTCCTACGGAACTGGTCTAGCTGAGTTCGTAACCGCAGCATTCACTGCTGCTGGTGGCGAGGTTCTAGCTGCACCTACCTACAACACTGGTGACACCAACTTCTCCAGCCAGATCGCAGAAGCACTTGCTGGTGGACCAGACGCTATCGTTCTGATTACCTTCGACGAGGCTAAGACCATCGTTCCTGAGCTAATCGCTCAGTTCCCTGGTGACAAGCTGTACTTCGTTGACGGTAACCTAACCAACTACTCTGAGGTATTTGAGCCTGGTGCCCTTGAGGGCGCTAAGGGTACTTACCCAGGTGTAAACGAAGCCAAGATCGGCGACTTCATCAAGCGCATGTACGACAACTGGGAAGCACAGGGCAACGCACCGCTAGAGCTAAACGCTTACGGTCCTGAGTCCTACGACGCAGTTGTTCTTCTAGCTCTTGCAGCTCTTGAGGCACGTAGCACCGAAGGTGCAAACATGTCTGTGAAGCTACAGGAAGTTTCCGGTGGATCCGGCAACGGCCAGAAGTGTACCTCGTTCGCCGAGTGTGCTGACATCATCAACGCCGGCGGAACCGCCGACTACGATGGCCCATCGGGCAACGTTACCTTCAACGAGTTGGGTGACCCAACTGACGGTAACATCCTGATTCAGCAGTTCGACGGAAACAACGTTCCAGCTACCATCCGTGGCTAGTAACTAGTTACCAAAAAGAACCCCCCGGCCATTGGCCGGGGGGTTCTTT
>CAMAQN010000056.1 GCA_945860535.1 Auritidibacter sp. Marseille-P8566 | reverse complement strand
TCTCCGAAATTGTGATCACCAGACAAACCCCAGCTGACTCTTTTGTTTTGGCAACGACTCCACTGGTGTTGGCACTGGGCGCGGGTTCGATTGGCTTAGTGATTTACACCTTCGCTCGGGGTTCCAAGCGCGAGGATAAAGATTAGACTTCACTGGTGAGCAAGGCTGATCTATCCAAACAACCGCAAGCCGTATCGGCGATGTTTGATTCAGTCGCAGATTCTTACGATAAAACCAATGACCTTTTATCCTTCGGGCAATCCCGCCTTTGGCGCGGCAAGGTCGCCAAGGCGGTAAACGCCAAATCAGGCGAGCAGGTTTTGGATATCGCAGCCGGTACCGGCACCAGCTCAATGGCATTTTTATCCGAGGGCGTTCGGGTTGTGGCAGCGGATTTCTCAAAGGGCATGCTCGAGGTTGGTAAAAAGAAGCACCCAAAGTTGGAGTTTGTATTTGCTGACGCCATGAAGCTTCCCTTCGAAGACGCCGAGTTTGATGTCGTGACCATGAGCTTTGGATTGCGTAATGTGCAAGACCACAAGGTCGCACTCGGTGAATTCTTGCGAGTGCTAAAACCTTCGGGTCGTCTGGTTATCTGTGAGTTCTCACACGTGCCCGGTCCTTTGGGAGCTCTTTACCGTTTCTACCTAAAGAACTTCTTGCCGAAGATCTCCGGACTTTTCTCCAAGAGCCCAGAGGCTTACGACTACCTCTCCGATTCCATCCAGGCGTGGCCCAAGCAGAAGGCTTTGGCTCAGGACATTGCGAATGTTGGATTTAGCGAGGTTGGTTACCAAAACCTCTCCTTCGGCATTGTCGCCATTCACAAGGCGGTGAAGCGATGAAGATTTCACTTCCTAGTCAGCTCAGACTGGTTTCCGACAAGGCATTGATTGCCGATCTTGAGACCCGAATGGCAATCGTTGAAAAACGCATCGCAGAGGCAACCTCCCACACCGAGTCTTTGGTCAACGAAATGTCAAGCCATCTATCGGCAGCTGGCGGCAAGAGATTGCGACCAGTGCTAACCCTTTTGACCTCACACCTCGGCAACCCAAACGAGGAGGAGGTGCTCGATGCTGCGGTTGTAATGGAAATCACTCACCTGGCGACCCTGTATCACGATGACGTGATGGATCAGGCTTCTAAGCGCAGAGGCGTTGACACCGCCCACATGGTTTGGGGCAATAACGTTGCAATCCTCACTGGCGACCTATTGTTTGCCAGGGCATCCAACATCGTCTCCGGGCTAGGAGATGACTCCCTGAAACTTCAGGCCAAGGTGTTTGAGCAATTGGTGCTTGGTCAGCTCCACGAGACCATCGGTCCGCAGCATGGCCAAGACATCATCGAGCACTACTACGAGGTATTGCGCGATAAGACCGGTTCGCTAATCGCACTCTCCGCCCAAATTGGTGCTTTGGTCTCCGGTGCTCCAAGCGAGTACCAAGAACCGCTAAAACAGTTTGGCGAGAGCATTGGCGTCGCCTTCCAGCTAATCGACGACATCATCGATATTCAAAGCACCAAGGACCAGTCCGGCAAGGTTGCTGGAACTGACCTTTTGGCCGGGGTTCCAACCCTTCCGGTCTTGCTTTTGGCTAACCACCACGATGCAGAGTCTCAAGCGCTTTTGGCAAAAATCTCGAATGGTTTGGAAGAAGCAGACCTGAAAGACGTGTTGAGTAAATTGCGTTCTCACAAGGTAATGGCTGAGTCACTAAGCATCACCAATGGCTGGGCGGATCGGGCCAAGGCTGCCTTAGGTCCACTTCCAGCCTCGAGCGTGAAGTCGGCATTGCTCGCATTTGCCGACGCAGTTGTTGATCGGCAAGGTTAGAGGAAAGTAATTGGCAAAACTACGTTTGGCGGTAATCGGGGCGGGACCAGCCGGCATTTACGCATCGGACCTAATCCTCAAGGCGGAGCGTGACTTTGAGGTTTCGATTGACCTCTTTGACCTACTACCAGCACCCTACGGTTTGGTGCGCTACGGAGTTGCTCCTGACCACCCGAGAATCAAAGGCATTATTCGTGCGCTCTACGAGGTATTGGACCGAGGCGACATTCGCTTCTTCGGCAACGTAAAGTACGGCACCGACATCACCCTCGATGACCTAAAGCAGCACTACAACGCTGTGATCTTTGCAACCGGAGCAATCCAGGATGCCGACCTAAGAATCCCAGGGGTTGAGCTTGATGGTTCCTACGGTGCGGCGGACTTTGTGAACTGGTATGACGCTCACCCTGACTTCCCGAGAAGCTGGCCACTAGATGCCAAGCAGATCGCGGTTATCGGTAACGGTAACGTCGCCTTGGATGTCGCCAGAATGCTTATCAAGCGTCCAGATGACCTTCTTACCACCGACATCCCAGATCACGTCTACGAGGGCCTCAAGGCATCTCCGGTGACCGATGTCCACGTCTTTGGAAGACGTGGACCGGCTCAGGTCAAGTTCAGCCCACTAGAACTTCGTGAGGCACTTCACATTGAAGGTGTGCAGTCAATCGTCTACGAAGAAGACTTCCAATACGACGACGGATCTCAAGCCGCTATCGATAGCAACAACCAGGTTCGCGTAATGGTGAAGACTCTGGAAGATTTGCGAGCGAACCCACAGGCTTTTGAGGAGCGTAGGTTGCACCTGCACTTCTTCTCAGCCCCAGTTGAGGTTCTAGGTGAAGACGGCAAGGTAGTTGGCCTTAGGGTGCAGCGCACCAAGTTGGACGGCACCGGAAACGTAAGCCCAATTGATGAGTTTGAAACCTTCCCGATTCAGGCGGTTTACCGCGCGGTTGGTTACTTTGGTTCTCCGGTCTATGAGATCCCTTTTGACTCCAAGTACGGCGTGATTCAAAACAGTGAGGGTCGAGTGCTCGACGGTGAAGGTCAGCAGATCCCAGGTGTTTACTGCACCGGCTGGATTAAGCGCGGCCCAGTTGGCCTAATTGGTCACACCAAGGCAGATGCCATAGAGACCATCTCGCACGTGATTGCAGATAGAGCAATGTGGTGGACTCCTGCTAAGCCTTCCGAGGCTGAGATTCTTGAGACTTTGGATTCTCGAGGCGTTAGGTATTTGGAGTGGAAAGACTGGCTGACCCTCGATGCCAAAGAGCTGGCCCTTGGTGCTCAGGATGGGCGCGAGCGTAAGAAGCTATTTGATCGCGAGGAAATCTCCTCGATTCTTGAAGGTTCAAAGTAGTTGGAAAAGCTATCTGGTAAGCGTCTTCGCAAGGCACAAATTGCGATGCTTATCACCTTTGCCTTCACCGGTCATATCGCACTTAGTTCGGTGGCCTGGGTTCCGGAATTCATCGACCGCCTGGACGTATCTTTCGCAACCTGGGGAACCATCATTGGGTTTGGCGTGGTGGGCTCGATTGTCCCGCTGTTCTTTGTATCCCGGCTGATTATGCGATTTGGCCCGAGGACCCTGATTCGATTCGGCAACTACTTCAGTGCGATATTTTTAGTGCTGCTAGGACTGACCTCAAACCCATTTATCTGGTTCTTCCTAAACATGGCTTTCAACTTCTTCATCTCAATCCTCGGCGTCTCGGTCAACTCACACTCGGTGCTACTGCAGAAGCAGATCAAGAAAAACGTGATTGCTCGTTTCCACGCCGGCTGGAGCATAGGTGCGGTGGCAGCGGCAATGACCGGTGGTCTGTCGACACTGGTATTGGATCTCGAGCAGTACCTGATCATCGTTGCAATCTTGAACGTCATCATCTTTGAGTTCGCATTGCGCTGGCTGCTATCCCCAACCGAGGACGGTCACCTAGAAGAGCGTGCCGGGGTTGTAAAGCGCAAGTTCTTCCATATCCCGGCTCAACTTGTTTGGTTGGCTCTTGGAATTATCGGAATCGTCTTCCCTGAGGTTGCGGTCATCGACTGGGCTGCTGTTTTTGCCCGGGATATCTTGAATGTTGACCTAGCGCTTAGGTCGCTACCGTTTGCCACCTTTATGATCGGCATGATTATTGGGCGCCTCTCGATGACCTCGCTGGCGGAGAAATACCACCCGAATCTAATCGCCTCTCGAGGTGCATTCTTAGCGGCTGGAGTTCTAGCACTGGCTGCACTGTTTGCGCCGCTGTTGGCTGACACCTCGAGCACCCTAGCTCTTGCTGCCACCATGCTGCTGTGGTTTCTTGCCGGTCTCGGCCTAGCTCCGGGTGCCCCTACCTTCATATCTGCCGCCGGTCACATCCCAGGAGTTTCAACGGCGTGGGCGGTTTCTAGATTGTCGCTTATGGGCGCGATCCTGCAGGTTATGGCAAAGACTCTCATGGGTGCGCTAGCAGAAGGGGTTGGACTATCTCTCGCATTCTTCTTCCCGGTTGCACTGGCTGTCGCCTCAGGACTTATCGCCCATCAGTTTGCCCAGAAGGCCAAGCAAACCGACCTTGATTCCGTTTCTCCGCCAACCTCGCCGATGCCGCTTGTTGTGATAGAAGAAGAGCGCAGGTAATCGATGACGCTTTTTGCAATTGGCAATAACCCCATGAACTATGCCTGGGGCTCAAGCCCGCTGCTCTCTGATCTACTTGGGATCGAAGAACCCGAGTATCCAATCGCAGAGCAATGGTTTGGCACGCACCCAACAGCACCCGCAAAAGTTCTAGATTCAGAAGGCGGCACACTCGCAGATCGCCACGGACAACTTGGCTATCTGGTGAAGTTTCTAGCTGCCGCAAATCCGCTCTCTATTCAGGCGCATCCAACTAAAGAACTTGCGGAACGACAGTTTCTAAACCATCACCCGTCCTACTCAGATGCCAATCACAAACCTGAGTTGATCGTTGCAATCACCGACTTCCGAGCACTGTGTGGCTTTAGGCCGCTGGCAGAAATGAAGGCTGACCTAGAGGAGCTAGTGAAGGCCAATGCAGGCTTTGCCCCGCTTGCCGAAGTGTTTGCCCTTGGCGGCTATCAGGCAGCAATGCAGTGGGTGTATGAATCTGATCCGGAGCTAATCCTTACGCTGGTTGCCAATGCAGCAGTCCTTGGTCGCAAGCGCGATCGCCTTATCGAGCAGCTGTTCCAGCTTTACGGCAGAGACCCGGGCATCTTGGTCTCGGTCTTCATGAA
Source organism: Auritidibacter sp. Marseille-P8566 (assembly GCA_945860535.1). Lineage (GTDB taxonomy): Bacteria > Actinomycetota > Actinomycetes > Actinomycetales > Microbacteriaceae > Aquiluna. The sequence goes on along the minus strand of CAMAQN010000056.1, from coordinate 372 downwards.
CCTAGTAGCGCTTTCACCAGGCGAGGGTCTGTATCTTCCGGCCGGCAATATCCACGCCTACCTTGAGGGTCTAGGCGTTGAGGTTATGGCTAGTAGCGATAACGTGCTGCGCGGGGGATTGACTTCAAAGACCGTCGATGTTCGTGAGCTACTTAGGGTCTTGGACTACAGCGAATTGGCCGAGCCAAAGATTGCCGTGAAGAAGCTCAGCCAAGGGATTTGGGAGTATCCAACCGCGGCAGAGGACTTCAAGGTCTACCGGGTAGAGCCAAGCTCGAGCGTGCTGTTGATGGATCTTGACTTGCCAAACACCGGCATTGTGGTTTGCACCCAGGGTGAGCTAACGATTTCCACTAGCAAAGACGAGACGCT
>CAMAQN010000055.1 GCA_945860535.1 Auritidibacter sp. Marseille-P8566 | reverse complement strand
TCAACGGTGATGCCCGTGCTGGGTGCCGCTGCGGTTGGAGAGGGAGTGGCGGCAGTAGTCCCACCGGTGCAGCCAGCCAATGCAAGCACAGCGACAAGACTAACCAAGATTCGCAATTCTGACCCCAAGTTCTTAGGTCTCAATAATCGCAGGTATTCCAGCAACTAAGCCGTTAGCCCTTCACGGAACCAGAAACTAGGCCACCAATGATGTAGCGCTGAGCAAATAGGAACAGCGCAACCAGTGGCACGGAGGCAAGGATTGAGCCTGCGGCAAATGGTCCCCAGTTGGCACCAAACTGCGCACCAACGAAGGACTGCAAACCAACCGCAACGGTTCTGAGGTTTACGTCCTGCAGGAACAAGCTCGCGAGCACGAACTCGTTGAATGTTCCGATGAAGGACAGCAGTGCGGTAACCGCGAGAACCGGTGCGGAAAGCGGCACGAAGATCTGCCAGAAGATCTGGAATGGCGTCGCGCCGTCAATCTTGGCTGCCTCATCCAACTCCATTGGAATCGAGTCAATAAAGCCCTTGAGCAGCCAGGCGTTCACGCCCATTGATCCACCTAGGTAGATAAGCAGCAGACCACCGTGGCTACCCAAACCAATGGCCGGGAAGATGGTGTAAATGCGCTCCATCATTACGTAGATGGCGGCGAGTGCCAAAAACGCTGGGAAAACCTGAATCAATAGCAGGGTCTGCAAACCAATTTTGCGACCTTTAAAGCCAAGTCTAGAGAAAGCAAAGGCCGAGAATGCTCCGACAACGATCGACAGAATTGCGTTGAGCGCAGCGAGGTAAGACGAGTTCCAAATCCAGGTCATAAAGGGAATCGTTGGCGAGGTAAATAGCGTCTCGTAATTCACCCAACTAAAGCGCTGCGGCAAAAGACTCGAAGAGGCCAAGCCACCGGTTGGGTCGAAGGAGCTGATAATCACCACGTAGATCGGGAAGATCGAAAACAGAATCAAAGCCCAGGCATAGATGTGACGCCAAGCCGCAGATCTAAAGTTTGTTTTCTTCATTTAAATCACCGATTCCAATACCTTTGAGCGCCTTAGGCTCCAAAGCGATAGGCCACCAACAATGAAGAACATGATCACGCTGATTGCTGATGCCAAACCAAGGTTCTGCTCGGCAGAGCCAAAGGCGGTTTTGTATGCGTAGGTGATCAAGATGTCTGTCGCACCGGCCGTCTCGCCGGCCAGCACATTTATCGGACCGCCGTTTGTGAGTAGATAAACGATGTTGAAGTTATTGAAGTTGAAAGCAAAAGACGCAATCAAAAGCGGCGAGAGAATCTGCAGCAACAGCGGCAGCTTTATTCTTGCCATGATCTGAGCCGGGCTGGCTCCATCGATTGACGCCGCCTCTTCTAGCTCACCAGGCAGGGCCTGAAGTGCTCCAGAGCAGATGAGGTAGAAGTATGGGAAACCGAGCCACAGGTTCACAATGATGATTACAAGCTTGGCCAAGGTCGCATCGTTGTACCAGTCGATCTCCACACCTAGAACTTGGTTCACCGCACCGAAGTCACGGTTGAACATACCGTTCCAAATCAGGATCGACATAAAGCTTGGGATTGCGTAGGGCAAGATCAAAATCGATTTGTAGAAGCGCTTGAATCGAAGCGGCTTGTCCATTGCGATTGCAAGAGTGAGACCCGCCGCAAACATCGTTGCGACCGTAATTAGCGCGAACGAGAAGGTCCAGATGAAGACGTTAACAAACGGCCCTCGGATTACCGGATCGGTAAGCAAGCCAACGTAGTTCTCTAGTGGGCTGAATGCCCTCCAACCTGGGAACAACTTCTCTTCTGGATTCGCCTTGTTTACAAAGTTTCCCTCACCGTTATCGACATAGGTTATGTCGTTCACCGAGTCATAAAGTTCGCCGGAGGTGCCATCCAAAGTGAAGGCTTGGATCATCAAAAGTGCTGCGTCCAAGGACTCTGGGCGAATGAACTTGCCCTCCCCCATGTCAAAGCGGAGGTCGATGATTTCCGCTTCAAGGGTTGCTGCCTCATCAAAGCCGATTGGCTCAAAGCCTTCAAGGCCAACCGCAGTTCCGTATTCATCAAGCTGGACCTGGTCAGCGCCTAACTCGGTTGCTACGCCATTCGCACCAAGGTATGGAGTCATGGTCATCTGATCGGTCAAGAGCGCCGCGACTTCGCCTTCGTAGCGACCTAAGGTCATGTAAAAGGCGGTGAAACTTTCATCCGGAACATATCCGGTTTCATAAATCTGAGTTAGAGCCTCATCACGGGTGATTTCATTTCCGGTTTTGTAGACAAACCCCGACATCAAGACCGTGTACAAAATTGGAGTCACCACAAAGATTGCAAGGAGCACTATTCCTGGGAGAAGGAACTTTAGCGGGACAAGGCCCTTTGAGCTGTAGACCACAAATGATGCGATCAGTACCAGGGCTAAAACGCCACCGATTAGATTCTCGCCGGCTAGAAAAGCAACGAACATCATGTAGCCGAGTCCAGATGCGAACAGCGCCATGATGATGATCTTGACCACCATGGGTCCTAGCCTCAAAGGCTTGGAGTCTTGCTTTATCTTTGCCATTTTATTTACTGCTTCCAAAGTGATGGGGGCTGGTTCCCTAAGGAGCCAACCCCCACACCTTCAATTGGTATTACTTACTTTGATGCGTTAGCGAAGTTCTTCTTCAGAATCACTGCTGCTGCATCCAAGGTGGTGTCGACATTGTCACCCTTAACCAACATGTTGGTCAAAGCTGAACCTAGGGTGTCGTACCAGTTAGAGCCACCGGTCTTGTCGTCCAACCATGCGCTGAACTGAGGAACACCGGTACCAGCTGCAGTTGCGAAGCCCTTGGTGCTGGCGTTCTTCACTGCTGCTGCTGCCTTCGAGTTGGCTGGTGGGCGGTCGCCGGCAGCGTACATCTGTAGCTGACCAGCAGATGATGCCATCCAGTCGATAACTAGCTTCTTAGCACCTAGCTCAACACCGTGGGTGCGAGCGTAAGAGGTTACCCAAGCGCCAGAGTAGTTAACCCACTGTGCACCCTTAGAAGAAGAGGTTAGGCCAGGAACTGCACCAAGGGTGAACTTGATACCAGCGGCAGTGATGCCGTCTAGGTTCCAAGCACCAGTGTTAGCAGCAAGCATCTTGCCAGCCTTGAACTCGTCAGCACAGCCATCCCACTTTAGGAAGCCGGTTGACTTGCCGTCAGTGCCAACTAGGTACTTCTTAACGTTTGCCTTGAAGGCAGCGCTGTTGATTAGAACCTTGTTTGCATCTGGGTTGTTGCTGGTGAAGCCATAAGCTCCGCCACCAAGTGCGGTTAGAACTGGGTGAGCGCCCCAGGTACCGTCAAATGCACAGATACCACCGGTAACCTTGCCGGCTGCCTTCTGGGTCTTGTACACCTCGAACATTGCGTCGATAGTCGCTGGAGCTGATGCACCGTATGCGGTGTTCCAGTACATAGCGGTGGTGTCAACATCTAGAGGCACACCGTAGGTGCGACCCTTGTATGACAGTGCCTGCTTTGCACCGGAAGGGATCTCGCTCTGTGCGGCCTTCGAGTAAAGAAGTGGAAGGACCTTACCGCTCTTAGCAGCAGCGTTGAACGATGCTGGACCGGTTAGAACATCTGGACCACCAGCGGCAGTTGCCTTGTCCCATGCGCTCTGCAAAGCGGTTAGAGATGCAAAGAACTTGACCTTGATGACGTATCCAGGTGCGATGGAGGTGTTTCCATCGATCAGGCTCTTTAGCTGTGGGCCACGAGTCTCGTCTGCCCAAACGGTGATGGTCTTTGGAGCAGCCTGAGCTGGTAGAAGACCTGCACCCAATAGTGAAGCGGTGGCGATGACTGCGGCCGCAGCCTTAAAGCCACGTGAGGTGAACTTCATTGGTTACCTTTCGTTGATAAAAAATTTGCGGTACCGCAAACAACTACTAGTGAACTCTTGGTAAACGATGGGGTCAAATCTGCAAACGCTTACATAAATAACAAGTTGATAACAGGCCCTATTTTTAGGGAAGCAACAGAAATTTGTTGAAAACGCTTACAAGCCAGTTGGCTAGCAACTGTAATCGTTTACAGACCAATTGCGACTCGCTCTAGAGCCTCTAGAACCGCACCAAACTAGGTCATAAGCTTCTGCCTATGTCTGAAAACTTGCTTGTCCCATCCAGCCCAGGTGCAGAGTGGTGGCGCTCAGCCGTCATCTACCAGATCTACCCACGCTCCTTCGCCGATGGCGATGGCGATGGTATTGGTGACCTAAACGGCATCACCCAGCGAATGGGTGAGCTGCAGGAACTTGGCATTGACGCTATTTGGTTCTCACCATTTTTCAAGTCCCCGCAGAAGGACGCCGGTTACGACGTTTCCGACTACAAGGACATTGATCCACTGTTCGGAACCCTTGCGGATTTTGATGCGATGCTGGCAAAGGCCACCGCAATGGGCATCCGCGTAATTGTTGACCTGGTTCCAAACCACTCTTCTGACCAGCACCCACTTTTCCAGGCAGCTCTCAAGGCCGGCAAGGGCTCTAAAGAGCGCGCGATGTACATGTTCCGTGAGGGCAAGGGCAAGAAGGGTGAGCTACCTCCAAACAACTGGGAGTCGGTATTCGGAGGTCCTGCTTGGACTCAGATTGAAGATGGCCAGTGGTACCTGCACATCTTCGACTCCTCTCAGCCTGACTTTGATTGGGATAACCCGAAGGTCGTTGAAGAGTTTGAATCAATACTTCGCTTTTGGCTAGATCGCGGCGTAGCGGGTTTCCGCATCGACGTTGCCCACGGCCTAGTGAAAGAGCCTGGCTTGCCAGATGTGGTTGAGAACAACTCCACCATGACCGGCATCAGCGATGAGCTGAAGGACTACCAGCACCCGTTCTGGGGTCAGCCGGGAGTTCACGAAATCAACAAGAAGTTCCGCAAGGTTCTCGACGAATACGAAGACCGTGCGATGTGTGGCGAAGCTTGGCTTTCCACAATCCCAAAGATGGCGCAGTGGGTAAGGCCTGGCGAGTATCACCAGACCTTCAACTTTGGCTACCTTGGCTGCCCGTGGGATAGAGATGAACTTCGCGATGTCGTTGACGAGTCCCTCGCTGCCTTTGGTGGCGTCGGAGCTCCAAGCACATGGGTGCTTTCAAACCACGACACCATTCGCCACATAACTCGCATGGCATACGACGAAATCCCGAAGCAGGGCGATGGAATCGGCCCAGACTACCCGCAGCCTGATGAGGCAAAAGGCCAGCGAATCGGTCGAGCTGCCAGCGCCTTCATGCTTGGTCTACCTGGTGGCGCATACATCTACCAGGGTGAGGAGCTTGGACTTCCAGAGCACACCACTCTCGAAGGTAAGTACCGTCAAGACCCAACCTACTTCCGCACCAAGGGCGAACGAGTTGGTCGCGATGGTTGCCGTGTTCCAATTCCATGGGAGGCAGATGCACCGGCACTTGGCTTCAATGCCAC
>CAMAQN010000054.1 GCA_945860535.1 Auritidibacter sp. Marseille-P8566 | reverse complement strand
AGGTGCGCTGCGCCTACGGCTGCGGCCATGTGCAAATCGTGGCCACAGGCATGCATAAAGCCGTTGGTGGATGCGTAATCTAAACAGGTTTCTTCTTTGACTGAAAGAGCGTCCATGTCAGCGCGCAGCAAGATGGTTGGACCTGGCTTGCCGCCGCGGATTACCAAGCCAATTGAGTTGAGGTCCTTACCTAGGTGAATATCTCCAAGCCCGTGGATGGACGCCAGGATGCGGGCCTGGGTCTTTGGAAGGTCTAAACCAAATTCCGGGATCTGGTGCAAATCTCTTCTGATCTCAGTCAGGGTCTCAGCGTAAATGGCGGCTTCGTGCAATAGCTCGACAGGACTTGGCATCATTGCTCCTTTTTGTTAGCGATACCATCATGGCACTTTTACTATGGAGGAATGTTTGCAAAGCAACTTCATCCAATCTGGAGAGAAATTCTCTCAGATCAGTTGAAGTTGCTGGCAGAAATTGAAGCTCGGGTTAAGGCGGATCCGCAGAGCATTCCAAAGACCGAGAACATTCTTCGAGCATTCAAATTGCCGCCCCAGGACTACCGGGTTTTGATTGTCGGACAGGACCCCTATCCAAATCCAGACCACGCAATTGGGCTGAGCTTCGCAGTTCCCGAGGGCACCAAGCCATTGCCACCGACTTTGAGCAACATCTTCAAGGAACTGCGCAGCGACATGGGGGAGCAGTATGTAAAGACTGGTGATATCTCGCCGTGGGCCGATCGCGGAGTAATGCTTTTGAATCGGCACCTCACCACCCAGGCCAATAACACCGCTGGTCACCTAGATCTTGGTTGGGCGCAGTTCACCACCGCTGCCGTCCAGGGGCTGCAGGAAACCCTGGGTTCAAAACTGGTTGCTATTTTGTGGGGCCATCGGGCAAGCGAGTTACTGCCGGTATTGAATCAAGCGACCGTCATTTCCTCTGCGCACCCCTCACCGCTATCGAGCTATCGAGGCTTTTTTGGATCCCGCCCGTTTTCTCGCTGTAACGCAGCACTTTTAGAGTTGGGGCTCAGCCCAATCGATTGGAGCGCTTAGGTGGTGGATTCCGAAACCCGCTGGCGGATGGTGCGCAAGCAGAAGCTACGCGGTTTAGAACCTGAACCCGATGTGAGTATTCGCGATGCCAAGGCAGAAGATCTCCCAGCTATCAAAGACCTCTACAACTACTTCATTCGCAATACTGTCGTGACCTTCGATGACAAAGCCCTCGATCTTGCCTACTGGCAACAAAAGCACCAGATGCTGGCAAAATTCGAGCTTCCTTTTTTGGTTTTGGTTCGAGGAGAATTCGAAGTAATTGGCTTTGCGTTTGTCGCACCCTGGCGAGCCAGAAGTGGTTATCAAAAGATTGTTGAGAATTCGATTTACCTCGCAGCGCCAGCAACCGGCAAGCGCTTGGGAACAATGCTGCTAACAGAACTCATAACTCGTTGCAAGGCAGCAGGGATCAAAGAGGTAATTGCTGTGGTCGCTGATCGCGGTGCTGACGCTTCAATCGCACTGCACACCAAGCTTGGGTTCCAAGTACAAGGGCATTTAGCCAAAGTGGGAACCAGATTTGGAAAACCAATTGGCAGTTACTTGCTTTCGCTTAATCTGCGACGGTAGGTAACTCGCCCATCTCCAACCAGCTGGTTCCCAACCGCAGTGCAGCGGAAATCTGGATAGGTATAACAAAAAGAAAAACCCTAAGAGCAATCTCAGGGTTTTTCTTGTGCGGGTGAAGGGACTTGAACCCCCACGCCTCTCGGCGCCAGAACCTAAATCTGGTGCGTCTGCCAATTTCGCCACACCCGCATGGAACTGAGATAGCTTAGCGGATTTTCCCAGCTGTGGAAAACCCCAAGCACGAATTTTAAACGCTTGGAAAACTTCCACCATGTCGATGCTTGGTGAATTGGTGCAGCGGGCAAGAAACCTCGCTGTCTCAAACAAAGTCGCTTTAGAAAGCGCTATTTCTAAGGCTGTCGACGAACTTGCAGAGCGAGCCCCCGGCCCAATAGACGAGTTGGAACTGCAGTCATTGGCAAAGCAAGAGCTGGCCGGATTTGGGGTGTTGCAACCATATTTAGATGATCCCGCAATAGAGGAAATTTGGATCAATCGCCCAGGTGAAATTCACTACTACTCAGATCGGCACCATGTAGTTACCCTCGAGCTAACAGCCGCTCAAATTCGAAACGTCACGCTTCGAATGTTGGCTTTCTCTGGGAGAAGAGTCGATCGGCTCACTCCATATGTTGATGCTAATTTGCCGGATGGCTCAAGGCTTCACGTGGTGATCCCAGAACTCACTCGAGAGAGCTGGGCAATAAATATTCGTAAGTTTCGCTCCGGTCGAATCACTCTGGGTGAACTCGAAAAACTCGGAACCCTAAAACCAGTTCAGCGCAAAAAGCTCGAGAGCGCCATGAAGCTGCAGCAGAGCATCCTGATTGCCGGAGCAACCCAGGCTGGCAAAACCACCATGATGACCGCGCTATTGGCAGAGCTAGAACCGCATGAGCGCTTGATCTCCTGCGAGGACACCTTTGAGCTGGCGATAGAACATGGCGACTGGGTGGCCATGCAGGTTCGACCGGCAAGCGCAGAGGGCACTCGAGAAATAGGTCTTCGTGAATTGGTTAAGCAGTCACTTCGCATGCGGCCCTCACGATTAGTGATCGGCGAGGTGAGAGGTGCAGAGGCACTGGATATGTTGGTTGCCCTGAACTCCGGCATTCCAGGCCTCTGCACCTTGCACGCTGATTCCGCAAAGGCAGCGCTGCAGAAGCTTTTGACCTTGCCGCTTTTAGCTGGCGAGAACATCACCGACAAATTCCTTCGTCCAACCGTGCTAGGTGCATTTGACCTGGTGGTTTTTTGCAAACGACTCCCAGACGGCAGACGTATCGTCGCCGAGATTCTGGAGGTGAGCGATGCGGTTCTCTAGGGAACTGATTGAGAAAGCCGGGTTATCGCCAAGAGTCAACCAAGTAGGTTTTGTCATCTTGACGAGCTGTCTGGCAGTTGGACTTGCGGGATACCTGTTCAGCAGAGTGTGGGGTCTTGGGCTTTGTCTTGCGCTTTTGTCGCTGGCCTTTGCCATTGAAGTGCTTCGGTTGAAAGCTGAGGCTCGACAGCGGGCGTTTGATGCCTGCTGGCCGCAGGTTTTTGACAGCTTCCAGTCCGCAAGCATCAGTGGGCTCGGTTTCAGGGAGCAGTTGGACTATCTCTCGGCGCAGGGACCTGCAGCACTCAGGAAGGAATTTGGCAATCTACTTAGGCTTTACGACTCGGGATATGAACTAGACCGACTGATGCCGCAGTTGCGCCTGCAATTTTCCAATCGCTATGCCGATCTATTGGCGCTACTTATTGAACTCGACTCTGAACTCGGCGGGCACGGTATGGCTGTGACCTACCAGCGAGCCGCTATCCAGGTCAGGAGGGAGCAGGGGGAAACATCCCAGCTCCAAGCCAAACAGGGCTGGGTTTCATCCAGTGCGAAACTTGCACTGCTCGCTCCCTGGCTAATCGCCCTGGTGCTGGTGCAACTTCCACAAAACAAAGCGGCGTTTGCTACCGAGCTCGGTGCTGCGATTTTGATTTTGGGATTGGTGCTGAGCTTGGTTGCCTACGCCCTGGTGAATCGAATGGGGCGGTTGCCGCTACCAGGGCGGGTGCTAAATGGAATTCAGTAATCGGTTACTACAGGCGCATCGATCAGCTGAAGCCAGTCCTAATGGCTTTAACTTGCAACGAGCGCTCGCTCGATTTCGCTCGAAGTCGGCTAGTCGCATTTACGCAGAAGAGGCGAAACAGTTTGCGGACGTGACTTCAGTCTTTGGGCTGCTACTCGAAAATGGCCTTCCCGTCTCGGTCGCGATTCGATGGCTTGCGCCAAGACTCAGCGGCGTTTGGCAGCAGAACTTTAGGTTTCTGATAGACAACCTCGACCTGGGGGCCGACCTGATATCAGAGCTGCGGGCCTTATCGGAGCGCATGCCACTGGCTGAGGTGATCGAGTTCACGCAAAAACTTCAAATCTCCATTGAGCGCGGAACCCCAAGCGCTCACCAAATCTCTCAGCTCTCTGCGTCAATACAGCAGCAGGTATTGCGAGGGCTTATAAAAAAAGCCGGTGAGAACGAAACCAAAATGCTGGTTCCAACCATCTTTTTGATTCTGCCGGTGACAGTGCTGTTCGCGGTATTCCCATCCCTAGCTGTTCTGCAATCCACCTACTAACGAAAGGAATCAAAAATGAAAAAACTACTTATCTCTGAGCGCGGCGATGTGCCGGGCTGGGTGCTTATAACCCTTATGACCGCAGGCCTGGTGGTTGTGATCTGGGCTTTCGCTGCTCCGGCCCTGCAGGGTGTATTCGATGAGGCAATGGACCGGGTGGTTAAGTTTTGAACGATCGAGGCAGCGCAGTAATCTCCGCCTTGGCTGGAATTACGCTCACCACCACCGTGACGCTCACTACGTTGGCGCTAGGGCTATCGGCGATAAATGTTTTGGTCATTAGGGATGCCGCAATCGATTCCGCGCAGCAGGCTGCGCTAGCTAAGTCTTCTTCCAAGAATGAATACCTACTGCGGCTAATCCAAAAGCGAGTGCCGTCAATGGTTTCGGTGCGAGTTGTGGAGATCGCGGATGAAGCGGTAACTGGCTATCGCGTCGAAGGGCAGCTTCCAGGACTTGGATTTTTGTCGGGCCTTGCGAATGTGAGCGTGGAAGTCTCGGCAGCAAATGAAGCCATCCTCTGACCAAGGATCTAGCCCACTCGAACTTGTCACCCTTACAGCCCTATTGGTTATGCCAATAGGACTAGCCCTCGGGCTATACCAGCAATTGGCCAACGAACTGGCCGCAGAGTCGATGGCTAGACACTCGTTGCGGCTTGCCATGCTCACCTCACCGGAAAAGCCAAGTCAATCCTTTGATTCAGCTATTGAGCGCTTCTCAAAGGATTGGCAAGTACAGGATGTTGATTACCGCTACTGGTGCAGCCTGAGCTGTTCTCTAGTGACGTTAGAGATCCAGGTCGGTCAAGCAACCGCCATTCAAACTATGGGGCTACCCAAATGAAAGAGCGGGGGAGTCTGGCCATATTGATAGCGGGATACCTGGGATTGCTGCTGACTCTTTTTCTGGGTGGATTCGCAGTGGCTATTGGTTTAGTTGCCCAGAATCGAATTCAGGGTGTGACTGACTCCGCACTGCTATACGCACATGATCGTGCAGTGACCAAGGGCATTCCTAATTTGGAGAAACTTGAAACTGCCATCGATACCTTTTTGAATAACGCTCCAAGCGGTCAGCAACTTGAGGTAATTAGTCTGGCGACCGAAGTGAATGGTGTGAAGTCATCTCTTACGCTCTGTGCCAAACACTTGGACCCAATAGGTAGGCATCTACCCGGGATGATTTGCAAAAGCGCAAACGCGGAGAGCTTTCTAGTCGATTGACTTTTTATTCGGGGCGT
>CAMAQN010000053.1 GCA_945860535.1 Auritidibacter sp. Marseille-P8566 | reverse complement strand
TGAATCTTCCCAAAACCCTAGCCAGGTCATTCTCAGCGACCTCGCAGAGGTGGCAACCCTGGCGCACAACCAAGGTGAGGTGAATTTGTTCTGGCACGTCACAAGCCTAAGTGTTTGCCTTAGCTGATTAGACTAAGCCGGTGCTAGAGCCCCAGGAAATAAAGCCCAAGATCGAGGCTGCGTTCTTTGACGTCGACAACACCCTGGTTCGTGGCTCAACCTCAATCCTTTTCGGCAAGGTTGCCTTCGCAGGCGGCACTATCAAGCGCCGAGACATCTGGCGCTTTATGTTTGAGCAGGTTATGTTCATCCGTCGCGGCGAGAAGAACTCCAAGATGGCAGGTTTCAAAGACCGCGCACTGCAGCTCACCAAGGGTCACCCAATCGCCGAATTGCGCGAGTTGATCGACACGGTTTATGAATCCGAGATCAAGCCAAGACTCTGGCCAGAGGCCGTATTTGCCCTAAAGGATCACCTCGCAAAAGGCCGTGAGGTTTGGCTTATCTCGGCAGCACCGGTTGATCTAGTGCAGAAGATTGCTGATGACCTTGGCGCTACCGGTGCGCTCGGGACCATCGTTGCCCATGACGGAGATGTGCTTACCGGTGAGCTAGTTGGTGAACCCTTACACGGTAAAGCCAAGCGCAAGGCAGCCAAGCGACTTGCTAAAGAGCGTGGAATCTCGCTAAAGCGTTCATTTGCCTACTCAGACTCTGTAAATGACCTACCGCTATTGACCCTGGTTGGTCACGCCGTTGCGGTAAACCCAGACAAGGTCCTCAAGCGTTACGCCGAGGCAGCTGGCTGGGCAGTTTTGCAATTTAAAAAGCGCGAACTCAAGAAGTAAAAAACCCGCCCGAAGGCGGGTTTTAAAGAAGATTTACTTCTTATTGCGACGCTGGTGGCGCGTCTTGCGAAGGAGCTTGCGGTGCTTCTTCTTAGACATACGCTTGCGGCGCTTCTTGATAATTGAACCCACGAAGACCTCACAAAACTTTTGTTACTGTCCGATTGGACAACCTAGTAAGTTTAGTCCTTACGTCTCAAGCGCTCAACCTCTGCGTCAACATCCGCATCTGTAATTGGCTTGTCACTCAACTTGCCGTAAGCGTCTAATCCAGCGAAAAGAGCTCCTACGCCCATTCCGAAGATGACCCAGATTGGCCAGAAGTAACCCTCAGGGGTGGTTACAAACCAAATTCCTGAGACCAGAGCGCTGACGCCCGCGTAGGTCCAGAGGTACTGCTTGAAGTCTTGCTTTTTCTTCAGCTGTTTACGAGCGAAGTCTCTAAGGTTTTGATCATCGCTCATTTGGTGCGCCTTACCTTTGACTTGACCTCGGATGCAAAGTGCTTGGCTTCAGCCTTTACCTCGTCAACTACCTCATCGACCTTGTCGCGGGCGATCTTCTCAAAGTCTTTAGCGCTTCTAGCGGCCTCAACCTTTGCATCGGCTAGCTTGCGACCTAGGCGGTGACCAAGGTCCTTCGCGTCAACATCGATGTCTAGCTCGTCAACCTTGGTCTTGAGCTGCTCGCCCAACCATCCGGCCTTCTCGGTTAGCCAGTGGCCTAGCTTCTCGCCGGCATCACCTAGAGTCTGGGCGAACTCGTCGCCCTCTTCGGCTTCAGCATCGAAGCCAAGGGATAGGAAGTTGATCATCCAGTCTTCAATTTGCTCAAGTGGTTCTGGAACCACCGAGTAGAAACGCTTCTGGCCTTCTTCACGGGCAGCCACAAGGCCCACCTCGCGGAGAGTCTTGAGGTGCTTGGAAACGGTTGGCTGCCCCAGCTTGGTGCGCTCAACCAGCTCGGTCACGGTTAGCTCCCCGCTACCACCAGTGAGGTGAGAATCTAGAAGCGTCTCAAGCAGCACGCGTCTAGTTGGATCTGCAATTGCTTCAAAGATGTCTGCCATGGAATAAGACTATCCATGAATATCAAGAGTTTGCGATTTCCCCAGCCCTTGCAACCGCTGCGTTTAGTGACCTGGAGAAAATGTCCTGCAGATCTGCTTCGTCTAGCGTTGCAATAATGCGCTCGGTGGTGCCACTGGGGCTAGTTACCTTGCGGCGAAGTTCGCTTGGTTCTTCGCCTGAGGTCTCAAGGAGTTCGACCGAACCGGCGAGTGTCTGGCGGACCATTAGCTTGGCATCCGCCTCGCTAAAGCCTTCGGAGATTGCAACCTTCTCCCACTGCTCGATGATGTAGTAAACCCAGGCCGGACCTGAACCAGAGACCGCACTGAGCGCGTCAATCTTCTCCTCAGGTATCACAACCACGGAGCCAACTGCCTCAAACAAAGCCTTGGCAGCATCTACCGCTTCTGGTGAGGCAGAGGCGGCAGCGGCTAGGCCGGTTAAGCCCTTGCCCACTAAGGCTGGGGTGTTTGGCATGGTGCGAATAAGGTTTGGGTTTTCATCTAGCACCGCAGCCATGGTGGCTAGTTTGATGCCAGCGGCCATCGAGATAACGACAACATTTTTGCCAATCTCGCCCTTGAGTTCGTTGAGGACATCAACAATTTGGTAGGGCTTTACGCCCAGCACGATTACATCCGCATCGCCCGCCATAAGTGCATTCGCTTCTGGCGAGGTTTCCCCAGCCAAAGCGCTGACACCACGATCGCGCAGGGCTTTGGCCTTCACCTCAGTCCTTGTGGTTGCAGAGATCAATGGCTTTGGGTGGCCGGCGGCTATTAGGCCATCGAGAACGGCTGAGCCCATTGAGCCGCTACCGATAAACGCAATTCGAAGATTGTCCATTTTCAAATCCTATGAGCCAAACACCATCGGGTAACCAATAAAGACAACTGCATCCATCAAAAAGTGAGCCAACACCAAAGGCGCTACTCGTTTTGTTTTGTAAAACCAGAAGGCAAAGACCAACCCCATTACAAAGTTTCCAAAAAATGCCGAGAAGCCTTGGTACGAGTGATAGCTCGCCCTAAACAGGGCCGAAAGCACGATAAGGCCCCAGATCGAAACCTCTGGCTTCCACCTTGAGAGCTTGCTCATAAAGAAACCAACGGCAATAACTTCTTCAAGGAGCCCCGCCTTTAGTGCAGCAAGCAAAAGCACTGGGATGGTCCACCAGTTATCGCCAAGAGCGCTTGGAATAACCCTTGCGGTCAAACCAAGTTCGAGTGCCAGAAAATACAGACCGATGCCCGGTATGCCAACTCCAGCTGCAACCAGAACCACCTGCTTGAGATCTGACCATTTAGGTTTCAGCCCAAGGTTTATGCCGTCCTGATTCAAAAAGTAAATTGCCAACAACACCGGAACAAGTGCGAGTGAAATGCTTACGACTTGACTCACTAGGTCTAACCAAGGAACCTCGGCCAATGGTCTATTTAGAGTCGCCGTAGCTTTGGCAAGCCCACCTTCTTGGGCAAGCTTGCGCAAAAGCGAGATGGTTGACCAGATTGCAGATGCGCCCAGGGACAGCATCAAAACCAGCCAAAACTCGTACTTATGGTTCTTTGTCACGTCTCAACTTTCAACACCAGTGCGTTTGAAGAGTTTAGGTGTCCTAGGTGTGAGTTAGGTTTCATTCGTGGCTAAGCAAAAAAGCGAATTCAAGTGTTCAGAATGTGGCTGGACCACCGTCAAGTGGGCAGGACGTTGTGGCGAGTGCCAAGCCTGGGGCAGCCTGGACGAGAGTAGTGGCACAACCAAAGAGGTGCGTGCGATAAAGCTCAACGAGTCGCAAGCCGCCAGACCAATCACCGAGATTGAAACCGGCGAAAGCCAAAGCCAACCAACCATGGTCGGAGAGTTTGACCGAGTCCTTGGCGGCGGCTTGGTGCCGGGCGCTGCGATTTTGCTATCCGGTGAACCAGGTGTCGGAAAATCCACCCTGCTACTTGAGGTTGCCTCTCGCCTTGCCAAACAAGGCAAGAAGGTGCTCTACGTCTCCGCTGAGGAATCTGCCTCCCAAGTAAAACTCCGAGCCCAGCGAACTAACGCGCTCACCCCAAATCTCTACCTTGCCGCCGAGACCGATCTGGCAACGGTGCTGGGTCAGGTCGAGGCCATAAAGCCAGAACTTTTTATCGTTGACTCGGTTCAAACTGTTGCATCGAGCGACATCGATGGCGTTGCAGGAATGCCGGCTCAGGTTCGCGAAGTTGCAGCCAACCTCATCCGCACCGCAAAGCAAAACGGGATTCCACTGCTGCTGGTGGGACACGTCACAAAGGACGGTTCCATTGCCGGTCCAAGAACCCTTGAGCATCTAGTAGATGTGGTCTGCCACTTCGAAGGTGATCGCCAGACCTCACTGCGCTTTATAAGGACTCTGAAGAATCGCTTTGGTCCAACCGATGAGGTCGGCTGCTTTGAGCTAACCGGCGAAGGCATCTTGGAGGTTCCGGACCCAAGTGCACTGTTTGTATCCGGTTCCCAAAACCCAGTTTCCGGCACCTGCATCACCGTAACCGTTGAGGGCAAGCGCGCACTCATCGCTGAGATTCAGGCCTTGGTTGTTCACTCCACATCGCCGCAACCTAGAAGAGTTACCAATGGCGTCGACGCCTCGAGAGTGGCAATGATCCTCGCGGTGCTGGAAAGAAGAGCAGGCATCTCGGTCTCAGACAAAGATGTTTACGTTTCAACCGTAGGTGGAATGAAGATCACCGAACCCGCTGCAGACTTAGCAATCGCAATCGCCATCGCATCGGCCGTGAAAGACAAGCCAGTTAGCCACCAGGTGGCTGCCTTTGGCGAAATCTCGCTGGCCGGCGAAATCAGAGGTGTTACCAATGGCTCACAGCGAAACCAAGAAGCCCAGCGTCTTGGACACCCAACAGTGATCGGCGAAAAGGGTCAGCTGGTAAAAGCTGCAATCAACCAAGCAATTAGTTGAGGATGAAGGTCTTCTCTTCCGATATCACGCCGTTGACTTCAACCTTGATTTTGTAAGTTGCGCCGCCGGTTGGGACCAGGTCATTTTTCTCTGCATTACAGCCATTTTCAGATGAGTAAACCTTCTCCCATGGCCCCTTCTGAGCAGAGAATGCCTGGTTGGCAGGCAAAACGACATCGGAGTCGGTAAGTCCGTCTCGAAGACACTGCTTAGAGGACCAATAGGTCTCATCTCCAGAAGTGATGGTGAAGAAGGTGCCGCGCAATCCAACGTTGAACTTGCAGTCTTCCAAACCAGTGTTGACGATGGAATACCAGATCATTGGTTTCTCATCAGCTCCGAAGGTGTTGAGAGTTTCAGTCTCATTGCCAATCATGACCTCAACCTGAACCACACCCGGCTGGCAAACTGGAGCATCTCCCGGTGCTATTGCCTCAGCTGAAACCGTCGCCGATTCACTCATTGCAGGGGTAACGGTGGTTTGCGCCGGAGTGCCAAACGGATTAGCAATTGAGATATAGGCCCAGACACCGATGATTAGTGCAGCGAGTAGTAGGACGCCGCGTCGGCGGGCATAGATCTGTTGCTGGGTAGGCATGTGACAAATCTAGTTATAGGTATTTCAGCATGCGGGAGTTTCCCAGCGTGTTCTGCTTAACTCTCGCCA
>CAMAQN010000052.1 GCA_945860535.1 Auritidibacter sp. Marseille-P8566 | reverse complement strand
ATCGATTATTGAACAGATGTATCTGGCTGAGTGGGGAGCCCCACTTATTGCAAAGGCCCCGAAGTTGGAGGTGCTCTAATGGCTAAAGAAGCGCTTATGCCCTATGAGCAGGCAATCGAGCAGTTTGAAGTTGTTATTGGTCTTGAGGTTCACGTTGAACTAAACACCAAATCAAAGATGTTCTGCGGTTGCGCAAACATTTTTGGCAACGAACCAAACACCAATGTTTGCCCAATCTGCATTGGACTTCCTGGATCGCTGCCTGCTGTGAACAAGAAGGCAGTCGAGTCATCCATCGCCATCGGTTTGGCACTTGGCTGCCAGATTGCCCCTACTGGGCGATTCTCTAGAAAGAACTATTTCTACCCTGACCTTGCCAAGAACTTCCAAACATCTCAGTACGACGAGCCAATTGCCTTCGAGGGCAAGATCAACATCGAACTTGAAGATGGCGTTGTTTTTGAGGTTCTAATCGAGCGTGCTCACATGGAAGAGGATGCTGGAAAGCTCACTCACATCGGTGGCGCAACCGGTCGTATTCAGGGAGCGGAATACTCGCTAGTTGACTACAACCGCGCCGGTGTTCCATTGGTTGAAATTGTCACCAAGCCGGTTTACGGCTCAGCTGCAAGAGCTCCTGAGCTCGCGGCAGCTTACGTTCACGCAATACGCGAGATCGTGAAGAGCATGAATGTGTCAGACGCTCGCCTGGAGCGTGGCAACGTTCGCTGTGATGCAAACGTTTCACTGAGGCCTTATGGCCAGGCAAAGCTTGGCACTCGAACAGAGACCAAGAACGTGAACTCACTTCGTTCGGTTGAGAACGCGGTTCGCTATGAGATTCAGCGCCAAGCTCACATCTTGGCCAATGGCGGCACCATTACCCAGGAGACCAGACACTGGCACGAAGACCGCGGTTACACCTCGGCAGGTCGACCAAAGTCCGATGCTGATGACTACCGCTACTTCCCAGAGCCAGACCTGGTTCCAGTTCAGCCATCTCTAGCCTGGATCGAAGAGATTCGTGCAGCCCTTCCTGAGAATCCTGCAATTCGTCGCAAGCGTCTGATGGAAGCCTGGGGTTTTGCTGACCTTGAGTTCCGCGATGTTGTGAACTCTGATCTTTTGGACCAGGTTGAGGC
This sequence comes from Auritidibacter sp. Marseille-P8566, assembly GCA_945860535.1. GTDB lineage: Bacteria > Actinomycetota > Actinomycetes > Actinomycetales > Microbacteriaceae > Aquiluna. The sequence continues at coordinate 4,641 of CAMAQN010000052.1, read as the reverse complement.
AACCGTTGCTGCTGGAGCTGCTCCGCAGGCTGCCAGAAAGTGGTGGACCGGTGAGCTTGCTCGACTTGCTAACTCACAGGAGATCGCAGTTCAGGACCTAAGTATCACCCCAGCTCAGGTTGCCAAGATTCAGCAGTTGATCGATTCTGGTGAGCTAACCGACCGCATGGCGAGAGACGTTGTTGCCGGTGTGCTAGCTGGCGAAGGTGAGCCTGAGGCAGTTATCGAAAAGCGTGGTCTGAAGGTAGTTTCTGACGACGGTGCCTTGATTGTAGCAATCGATGAGGCACTTGCCAAGCAGCCTGATGTTCTAGAAAAGATCCGCGAGGGCAAGGTTCAGGCAGCTGGCGCGGTAATCGGCGCAGTTATGCAGGCCATGCGTGGTCAGGTTGATGCAGCTAGGGTCCGCGAGCTAATTCTAGAACGCGCTAAGTAATTCAAAAAAGAAAAAGACCGAGGAGAAATCCTCGGTCTTTTTTCATTGGGGTGAGTAACGGGACTTGAACCCGCGGCCCCCTGGACCACAACCAGGTGCTCTACCAGCTGAGCTATACCCACCATGTCTGGCAAGCCAGAACGGGTTAGATTCTATCAGCGCTTAGCGAATTAGCTATACCCTTTGCTGTTTCTGAATCTGGACCAGGAGCTTGGACCAAGATCGCCTGGCGGTAATAACGAAGTTCCTGGATGGACTCGAGGATATCCGCAAGGGCCCTGTGGTTACCAGTCTTCTTTGGAAGTTGGAAGTAAACCCTTGGGAACCAGCGTCTGGAAAGCTCTTTTAGCGAGCTGACATCGATGTTGCGATAGTGCAGGAACTTATCCAGGTTTGGCATTTGACGGTTTAGAAACATGCGATCGGTGCCAATCGAATTACCAGCTAGGGGAGCGGTGCGCTCCTCTGGAACCCACTGCTTGATGTATTCCAGAACCTGCTTCTCGGCCTTGGCCATTGAGATTCCCTTCGGAATCTCTTGAATAAGACCCGAGTCGGTGTGCATTTGTCGAACAAAGTCACCCATGTTTCTCAAAGCCTTAGAACTTGGTTTGATGACAAGCTGTAGTCCTGGGTCTAGGACATTTAGTTCGCCATCAGTAACCACGACACCGATCTCGCAGATCTCGTCAACCGTGACCTCGAGACCGGTCATCTCGCAGTCGACCCAAACTATGTAATCAGACAACCCGTATCACTTAGTCCCCAGAGTGGCGGGAGTTCTTAGCAGCCTTCTTCTGAGCCTTTAGCTCGGCCTTCTCGGCCTTTTTCTGGGCTTTTAGATCCTGCTTCGAAGGTTCGCTAACAATCGGGTTTTCGCTGGTCAAAAAGTCAAGCGAATCATCGGTGTTTTGGATTGCCGCGATAGGTGCCGTCTCGGTCTTCGCTTCATTCCACTGCATGGTTGCTTCACTGTCGAGTTCAACCTCATCCTGAGTAATTGACCAGGAAAGGTTTGGAGTTTCGGCAGGCTGGGCAGGGGTAAAGGACTCAGCAATAGCGTCAGCCAGCGCATCTTCGGATACTACTTCAGTTGCAACTTCGGTAATGGCCGCTGGCTGCTGTTTTGAAGTCTCGACGGCTACCGGTGCTGGGGTAACAGTCTTTACTGACGCCTCAGCCTGCTTCTTCTCGGCCTTCTTGGCAGCCTTTGCCGCACGGCGCTTTACGCGAATTGCTTTGCGCTCCTTGCGGCCCTCAACCAACCAGTAGAGGGTTGGTACCAAAAGCAGGGTCAAGAGGGTCGATGAGAACAGGCCACCAATAACCACGATTGCCAGTGGTTGGGAAATGAAGCCCGAGTCACCTGTTAGACCAATCGCCATTGGGGTTAGCGCGAAGATGGTCGCGAGTGCGGTCATCAAGATTGGACGCAAACGCTGACGTGCTCCAGAGATGAGCGAGTCTTCAACCGAGCGACCTTGCTTACGATACTGATTCACAAGGTCGATCAGCACGATCGCGTTGGTTACCACGATTCCAATCAGCATCAACATACCGATTAGGGCCGGCACACCAAGTGGCGTATCGGTTAGTAGCAATAGTCCCAAAGCACCGGTTGCGGCAAATGGAATCGATACCAAAAGTAGTAGCGGCTGGATTAGCGAACCAAAGGTTGCAACCATAACCACGTAAACGATGGCGATTGCAGCAAGTAGGGCAAAACCAAGCTGCTCAAAGCTCTCAGCCTGGTCGGCTGCTGCTCCACCAATGGTTGCGGTCACTCCGGCAGGAAGCTCAATTGCCTCAAGCTTTGCGGTGATGTCCACAGTAATCGCACCTAGGTCATCGCCCTCCGGAGCAACCGATACCTTTGCGGTGCGGTTACCTTCCTTGGAGGTGATCGAAGTTGGCTTTAGAACTTCTTCAACCGATGCAATCGAATCAAGTCGAACCAGTCCAGTAAAGGATGGGATCACAAGTGCCTTGATCTCGCTGATGCTCTCAGGTAGGTCGGTGCCGGATACATAAACCGAAACGTCCTCACCTTCGATGCTGACGCGACCAAGAGGGCTTGGGCGAAGCTGTGCAGCCACAATGCCGGTTACCTGGGTCTCGGAAAAGCCAAGCTTGGCTGCCTTCTCGCGGTCAACCACGATCTCAAGTACACGCTCATCGGCATCTAAGGTGCTGGTCACACCGGAGGTGTTTGCAACGCCTTCCATCTCAGCGGAGATGAGGTCTACGGCTTCCTGCAGAAGCTCGTTATCGCTCGATGCAACTTCGATGTCGATGGTCTCGGATGAACCGAAACCTGCGCCCGAGGAGATTGATAGGTCAGCATCCTTTGGAACCTCAAGCTTGAGAATCTCAGACTTGATGGCCTCAACTTCGAACCCTTCTTCAACCTGGACGGTAATAGAAATGCCAGAAGCTGCAGAACCAAATGCCACGCGGCCATCGGCGGCCGAACCAACCGTTGACTGCACAACACTGACGCCTTCGACGCCGAGAATCTTCTGCTCTAGCTCATCTGACGCTTTGTCCTGATCCTCAAAGGTGGTGGACGCTGGCATCGATAGTCGAGCGATGAATTGGCTAGAACCTGCTCCGTCGATGAAGTTGGTCTTTAGCTGTGGCACCAAGGAGAAGGTGAAGCCAAGAATTAGCACCGAAGCAAATAGTGTCAGCCATGGGTGACGACGGGTGCCGTTTAGAAGCGGTAGGTAACCGCGCTGTAGCAGCGCTTTCTTCTCGCGCTCTTCTTCAGCTTGACGCTGCTTCTTCTCAAACTTGTTTGGATCTGCCTCTTTGATCGCAACCAAGCGCTTTGGCATTCTTAGGAACCAGTAGGCAAGTACCGGCACGATGGTTAGCGACACCAATAGCGATGCTAGAAGTGAGATCGCAACTGTGAAGGCGAATGGTCTAAATAGCTCACCGATTAGTCCGCCAACCAAAGCGATTGGCAGGAACACCGCAACGGTGGTGATGGTGGAGGCGGTAATAGCGCTAGATACTTCGCGAACCGCAGTTAGCACAGCCTTCTTACGTGGCTCGCCATAGCTGAGGTGACGGTTGATGTTTTCAATAACAACAATCGAGTCATCAACCACGCGACCAATCGCGATGGTTAGGGCACCCAGGGTCAAAATATTTAGCGAGTAATCCGCAGTCTGCAAACCGATAAAGGTAATTAGCACCGAGGTCGGGATCGAAATCGCGGTGATCAAGGTGGACTTGACCGAGAACAAGAAAATCAAAATGATGATTACCGCAAAGGTAAGACCCAAAAGGCCCTCGGTAGTTAGATCCTTGATCGATTTCTCGATGAATGGAGCTTGATCCAAGGTGGTAACGATTGTTACGTCTTCGCCCAGAGCCGCTTCAAGCTCTGGAACTAGATCCTGAATTCCCTGTGAAACGGCAACAGTGTTGGCATCTGGAGTCTTGGTGATAGAAACAGCAAGGGATGGCTTGCCATTGGTTCTGGCGATAGAGGTGACCGGAGAGTCCTCGTAGACAACATCGGCAACATCGCCGATGGTTACAACGCTTGAAGAGCTGCCTCCAACCAATGGCAGTGCCTCGATTGCCTCAACGGTGCTGACCGCCGAGCCCATCTGGATAGCGATCGAGCCATTGTCATCTACCAGGGTTCCAACCGGAAGCACAAGGCCATTAGCGGTTAGAGCGGTTGCAATGTCGCGCTGGCTCAGTCCTGCAGAAGCCAGACGGAACTGGTTCAAAGTTAGGTTTACCTGCTTGGTGATTGCACCGGAAACCGCAACGTCGCGGACTCCATCAACCTGCTGGAAAATACTTGGAGCACTCTGCTCAAGCTCTTTGCCAATCGCTTCGTTGTCACCGTTGTCTGCAGAAACCGCAAGCACGATGATTGGAACAGAGTCAAAAGACCCTGACAGCACCTGAGGTTCAGCGCCCTGCGGCAGAGAGCCCTGGACCTTGCTCAAGGCATTGTTTAGGCGCTCTGTGGCCTGGGCGGTAGTGGTCCCGAAAGCAAATGAAACCCTAATGACCGAAAGGCCAGTGGTTGAGGTGACGGTGGTGGATTCTAGGTTTTCTAAGCCCAAGACTGCATTCTCAATTGGCACCGAGACCTGCTTGTCGACAACCTCAGGAGAGGCTCCCGCATAGCTGGTCACAATCGCAGCGGATGGAATCTCGATTGAAGGAATCAACTC
>CAMAQN010000051.1 GCA_945860535.1 Auritidibacter sp. Marseille-P8566 | reverse complement strand
CTCGCTGGGTGTAATCAAAGTTCCAGATGCGCTTCCGAAGCAGGTCGGCATCATTGCCTTCTTCTACCCAACTGCTGAGCAGTTGGAATCAGGCGCATACACCTCGATTTATCCAGACCCAATCGATCCGCTTATGACCATGAATGTCTACTCCGGTGACCTGGGGCTGGATGAGGGAATCCCTAAAAACGTCTTTGCGCTGGACACCGAAAACCTAGAGGTCGTGGCATCAAGAGATGGACCAAACGACCCGATCCAGCTTCGCATCGGCGAGACGGTCGACCTACCAAACCAATTAGGCAAGGTCAGATTCGATGGCCTACTGCGATTTGCATCGCTCGATGTTGCCTATAACCCCGGTGGTATTTGGGTATTGCTGTTCGCCCTGCTGGCACTTTTCTCAATGGGGCTGTCACTAATGACCCCGCGTCGCCGAATTTGGATTCGACGCAATACAGATGGGACAATAGAGCTTGCTGCTCTGGCTCGCAGTGATGATCCAAGGCTCGAAGAAGTCTTGATCGAAGTCCGAAACGAAATTGAATCCAAGGTTGGAAGTAAATGACTATTGTCCTGAATGAGCCGCTATCCCAGATCTCGCTGCTGTTTGTTTCAGCTGCGATGGCGTTTATTGCTCTCGCTCTGGTGCTGTTCTCACTTCAGCTATCAAAGCTTCTAGGTCAGACACCTGAAGAGCGCGCCAAGCCATCGAGCCTTGAGCGCATTGGCTTTATTGTCACCGCAATCGGCACCTTGGTGTTGGCAATTGGTGTCGTGATGCGAGGTATTGCCGCGGGCCGGGTGCCATGGGCAAACATGTATGAATTCTCGATCTCATCTGCACTACTGATTCTTTTGGTTTACCTGACTTCTTTGAAGATCAAAGACGTTCGCTTTATCGCAACCTTTGTTACCGGCTTTGTTTTGGTGACCCTCTTCGCTGCGGTCTCGCTTTTCTACGTTGAGGTAAAGACCTTGATGCCAGCGCTGCAGAGCTACTGGCTCGTTATCCACGTTGTGGTAGCAATTCTGGCAACCTCATTCTTCGCAATTGCCGCAGGCCTTCACATTGCATACCTGGTCAAATCCAGCAACGTTGCAAAGCGTTTGATGGAGCTGTTCCCAGCGCTTGAGCAGCTGGAGAGATTGGCATACCGCTTCAACGTGGTTGGTTTTGTGCTGTGGAGCTTTACCTTGATCGCAGGAGCCATTTGGGCAGAGCGTGCATGGCACCGCTACTGGGGTTGGGACACCAAAGAGGTTTGGACCTTCATCATCTGGACTCTCTACGCCGGTTACCTCCACGCCATGGCGACTAGGGGCTGGAACGGCAAGCGAGCAGCCTGGTTGGGTTTAGTGGCATTCCTTGCGATCATCTTCAACTTCACAATCGTGAACCAGTTCTTCAAGGGACTGCACGTCTACTCAGGCCTCTAAGAGTTCAAAGCAGCGCTCTAAACGCTCAAGCCACCACTGGGTTCGTTCCGGGGTAGCTTCGTACTTTTTCAAAAGAGCGGCATCCGGCTCAATCTCACGCGGGGTAATTCTTCCCGCAACCGGTCTAAGCGGTTCGAGAGTGATGTCTGACTCCATAAGGCTCAGGGTTCCAAGCCCACAGTCGAAATCAAGCTTTGGTAGCGCTGCCGCTAAGAACGCTCCTTGGGATAGCCCAATGCTTGTTTCGAGCGCTGAGCTAACCACAGCTCGTAAACCGGTTTGTCTTGCGATTTCTAGACTGCGCTCAATGCCACCTAGCGGCTGAACCTTCAACATCACGACATCTGCCGCATGTCTCTGGGAAACTTCAATCGGATCGCTGGCCTTGCGGATTGATTCATCGGCAGCGATTAGAACATTTAGGCCGAGGTGTTTGATGGTGGTTCTAAGTTCTACTAACTCATCGATGCTGGCGCAGGGCTGTTCAAAATAATCAAGTCGCTCAAGCGGGATTTGTGCCAAAAGTTCCAGCGCTTGCTCAGGGGAGAAGTTGCCGTTTGCATCGAGTCGAATCCTGGCATTGGGGTAGCTGGTTGTGACCTTCAAAACCCTGGCAATGTCATCGGTCAGCGTTTGTCCGGTTTCGGCGACCTTGATCTTCACGGTCGAGAATTCTCCAAATTTGCTAAGGACACCTTCTACCTGGTCTGGGCTAACCGCAGGCAGGGTTGCATTCACGCCAATAGATGTTCTGTTAAGTTTCGGTAGATCTTGATTTGCAAAACTCAATGCGGCGGCAAGCCAGTTACTGGCTTCCTGATCCGAGTATTCGATAAATGGGGAGAACTCAGCCCAGCGCTTGGTCCCCTTGAAAATTAGTGCCTCGCGGTGGCTTAGGCCGCGAAATTTGGTCAGCATTGGGATGCTCACAACGCTGATTTGGGTTATTTTCTCCCCGTACACCCGATTAGTCTAATTGCATGGCAAATTCGATTTCCGAGACCTTTGATCAAAACCTTTGGCATTCAGTCGCTGGTTTTGAGGATTTGACCGACGTCAGCTACCACCGTCACAACACCCTTGGTGTTGTGAGGATTGGCTTTTCGCGTCCAGAAGTTAGAAATGCTTTCAGACCGCAAACCGTAGACGAGCTCTACCAAGCCCTTGAGCATGCCAGAGCTTCCAGCGATGTTGGCGTTGTGCTGCTAACCGGAAATGGACCATCTCCAAAGGATGGCGTCTGGGCGTTTTGCTCCGGGGGCGACCAAAGAGTTCGAGGCGATGCTGGCTACGAATACGGACCTGGTACCGCTGGCCGATTGCACATTCTTGAGGTGCAGCGCCTGATTCGCTTTATGCCAAAGGTCGTTATCGCACTGGTCTCTGGCTGGGCTGCCGGTGGCGGACACTCCTTGAACGTGGTTTGCGATCTATCAATTGCTTCTCGTCAACATGCTCGCTTCAAGCAGACCGATGCCGATGTTGGTTCCTTCGATGCCGGCTACGGCAGTGCCTACCTGGCGCGTCAAACGGGTCAAAAGTTTGCCCGTGAGATCTTCTTCCTAGGCCGCGAATACGACGCTCAACGTGCCTACGAAATGGGAGTGGTCAATGCAGTAGCAGACCACGACAAGTTAGAAACCACAGCCCTTGAGTGGGCCGAGGACATCTTGGCCAAGTCCCCAACCGCGATTCGAATGCTGAAGTATGCCTTCAACGCGGTTGACGACGGACTTGTTGGACAACAGCTATTTGCAGGTGAGGCAACTCGCCTTGCCTACGGCACCAAAGAGGCTGCCGAGGGTAAGAACGCATTCTTAGAAAAGCGCAAGCCAGACTGGTCTGACACCCCCTGGCACTACTAATGAAACCGCTTCGCCTGATCCCTGCTAACGACACTTTTCGTGCGCTAGCTAGCTGCGTCGAATTGCTGGATGGCAAGATCGCGCTTTTCATAACAGATCCTGAGCTCAACGGATTGATGCCTGAGGTCAACGGTTTACCAAACGAAGTCTCAAGTGATGTTGCACTAATTGTTGAGAGCTCTGGCTCAACCGGCTCTCCTAAGCGGATCGAACTCTCTGAGGCTGCCCTAAGGGCTTCCGCTCAGGCCTCGGCTGAGCGCCTTGGAGGCCAGGGTCAGTGGCTGCTGGCACTACCAACCAGGTTCATCGCCGGGATCAATGTTTTGATTCGCTCCGTGATAGCGGACACCCAACCGGTGATTATGAACGCCCAATTGCCATTTACGGCTGATGCATTTTTTAGGGCAGCATCTTTGATGACCGAGCAAAAACGCTTTACCTCCCTGGTCCCCGCTCAGCTTGCAAGACTGTTGGATGCGGTAAAGACCGATGACTATTCGCTTTCGATACTTCGTCGCTTTGATGCCATTTTGGTCGGCGGGCAAATGCCAGACGAGTCGGTCGTTGCAGAGTTGCGTACTTTGGGCGTAAACATCGTCATCTCCTACGGCATGAGCGAAACAGCAGGTGGCTGTGTCTATGACTCAGTGCCACTTTCTGGAGTTTCAGTGAGCATTCGTGACGGTCGAATCGCAATCTCAGGAGAAGTCTTGGCAAATGGATTGCCAAAGGAGTTTCTCACTAGCGACCTCGGTGAAATGCGGGACGGCAAGCTCTATGTCACCGGCCGTGCCGACCGAGTCATAATCTCCGGCGGTCACAAGGTCTCTCTGGAGGCAATCGAGGCAAAGGCCTTGGAGATTGCGGGCGTCAAGGAAGTCGCAGCCGTGGCCATTGCAACCAGCTGGGGCGAGTCGGTTGGCTTGGTCTATTCAGGTGCCCAAGATGTCGACTTTGCAGCCCTGGAACAGCTATCAGTAGCCGCTAAGCCACAGCGAGTGCTCTGGGTTGAGTCATTGCCAAGGCTTATCAGCGGCAAAGCCGACCTTGTGGCAATCGCAAAGCTTTTGAGCGAATAGCATTTGTGGGTTATGTCGATTAAAAACTGGATCACCGGAGCAAGGGTTAGAACCCTGCCGCTTGCCGTAGCGCCTATTGTGCTTGGGTCTGCCAGCGCAGATCTGGTTGATCGTTTTGATCCCTTACTGGCCTGTTTGGCTCTGCTGGTCGCGCTGCTGTTGCAGATTGGCGTGAACTACGCGAATGACTACTCCGACGGTATTCGTGGCACCGATGCCAATCGAGTTGGCCCACTTCGCCTAACTGGTTCCGGTTTGGTCAGACCTCAGGCCGTCAAATTTGCAGCAGCGCTCACCTTCGGTTTGGCTGCCCTTTCAGGTTTTGCCATTGTGCTCATAACTGGTCAGTGGTGGTTGATTGCAGTTGGGGTTTTATGCATCATTGCCGCCTGGTATTACACCGGAGGTAAGTCTCCCTATGGCTACGCGGGCCTTGGCGAAATTGCAGTATTTGTTTTCTTTGGTCTGATTGCAACCGTTGGCACCGCATACATTCAAATTCTTGAGGTTGATGCCATGGCAGTTCTGCTGGGTATCAACTTTGGTTTCTATGCCACCGCCGTATTGCTGGTGAACAACATTCGCGATGTTGAGACCGATCGTCTAAGTGGCAAGAACACACTCTCGGTGCGCATTGGGGTGCGGGCATCAAAGGTTCTTTTTGCAGCGCTTTTGGTTTTACCGGTTATCTTCAACCTGTTTTTGGCTGCCCTCTACCCGGCGACCATCATTGGCCTTGCCAATCTGATGCTGGTGTTTCCAGCGTTGCTGGCTGGCGTCAAGGGCAAGGGTCCGAAGGACTACATTTCGGCGCTAAAGCTAACTAGCTTTGCGGGCCTTGGCTTTGGGTTACTTGTTGGCCTCGGGCTTTTTGTCGTTTCGTTCTGAGTCCAGAACGTCGTTCTCTAGATCGCTTTCGTCGTCCTGATAGCTACCGCTAGCATCACGCGAGAGTTTCTTGGCGACAGAAGCACTCAGCGCATCGCGCTGTTTATCTAAGAACATAAGTGAGAGCGCGAAGGAAATTGCCGCCGCAAAAACAGTTGAGAACAGTGGGCCGAAATTCAAGAGCATGAACACAGCAAAAATACCGAAGAACATGCCCAATCGGAGCAGGGTGTAGCCAAGCCAAGGGTTCTTCACGGTTACAAGTCTAGGCGAGTCTGAATTAGGGTTGATGGTATGACAAGACTGGCAATTGCCTCGATCGTATTTTTGGTGATCTTTACGGTTTTCACCACCGTATTTGCCGCTGCGGCAAACAAGAGCGAAGTAAGACTTTTGCCTAAGTGGGTATGGGTGCTTTTGTGCGTGGTGGTTCCATTCTTCGGTGGCCTTTTGTACCTGATGGTTGGAAGACCGTTGGGCAAGGGTCCTCAGGGTGGTCAAAAGAACAAACGATATGTCGCACCCGACGATGATCCAAACTTCCTTCGCGATCTGCAGCGCAAGCTAAAGAAAGACGAAGACGACAAGAAGTGACAAACCCAAGCTCCCAAACATTTGCTGCAGAGCTATTGGCG
>CAMAQN010000050.1 GCA_945860535.1 Auritidibacter sp. Marseille-P8566 | reverse complement strand
GGGTGAGAGAAAACACCGTGGGTAGCAGCAACGATAACTCGCTTTGCACCATTTGCCTTGAGCGCTTTGGCTGCGGCCAAGATGGTGCCACCGGTGTCGATCATGTCGTCAACCAATAGGCAGTCTCGACCTGCAACAGCACCAACAATTTCATTTACCTGAACCTGGTTAGGGCGATCTGGATCGCGACGCTTGTGCACAATCGCAAGCGGAGTGCCAAGGCGGTCTGCCCAAATATCTGCCACGCGAACGCGTCCAGAGTCAGGAGAAACTACGGTCAGGTTCTCGGTGCCAAAAGTTTCTGCAATGTGATCGGCCAAAAGTGGCAGAGCCCACAGGTGGTCAACCGGGCCATCAAAGAAACCCTGAATCTGTGGTGAGTGAAGGTCCACCGACATGATGCGAGTAGCTCCTGCTGCCTTGAACATATCCGTCACTAGACGAGCGGAGATTGGCTCACGTCCCTTGTGCTTTTTGTCCTGACGGGCGTAAGGGAAAAATGGGGCAACCACGGTGATGCGCTTAGCGCTAGCGCGCTTCATGGCGTCGACCATCAAAAGCTGTTCCATGAGCCAGTGGTTGATTGGCGCTGGGTGAGCCTGGATGATGAAGGCATCAACGCCGCGAACGCTTCGTTCGTAGCGGACAAAGGTCTCACCATTGGCAAAGTCGTAGGCGGTGACCGGTACTAGCTCGGTCTGCAAGATTTCCGCAACCTCTTGAGCAAGCGCTTGATGCGCTCTTCCGGATGCGATGACTAGTTGCTTACTTGCTGCCTTTTCAACTGGCATCGCTGCTCCTTTTTGCTGCCTCTGCTGATTTCGAGCCAGGACGCTTGTCCAAAACCCAGCCAGCCAGATTCTTTTGCGGTGTTGTGTTCAATGCTAACGCTCCAGGCTCGACATCCCGGCGGATTGTCGAACCAGCTGCGGTGTAAGCGCCATCGCCGATAACAATTGGAGCAACAAAGACGTTGCCGCTGCCAGTTTTGGCGTATGCACCGATGACTGTGCGGTGCTTTTCAATGCCGTCGTAGTTAGCAAAGATGGTGCCGGCACCAATGTTGCTGCCCTCACCGATCTCGGCATCTCCAACATAGGTGAGGTGTGGGACTTTTGCCCCAGCCCCGATCTTGGCGTTTTTGGTTTCGACAAAGGTGCCAATCTTGCCGTCTTGGCCAAGGTGAGTTCCTGGTCGAAGGTAAGCGAAGGGGCCAACACTTGCTCCGCTGTCAATTTTTGAGGAGGCTCCCTGCGTGCGGCTGATGGTCACATTTGAACCGACCTCGATATCGGTCAGGTCGGTATCCGGGCCAATAATCGAACCCTCACCAATCGAGGTGAAGCCATGCAATCTGGTGCTCGGCAATAAAGTTACGTCTTTGGCTAACTGGACGGTGACGTCAATCCATGTGGTCGCAGGCTCCTGGATGGTCACACCGGCATGCTGCCAAGCGCGAACGATCCTGGCGTTTAGTTCGCTTGCGACTTCGCCAAGTTGAGCACGGTCGTTGATGCCAGCCACCAGCCAGTTGTCTGAAATTGGGTGAGCGGAAACCTTTTGTCCCTGCTCCAGCATTAGGGCAGCAACGTCGGTGAGGTACTTCTCTTTTTGAGAATTCTCCAGAGTTACCTTGGACAGTGCAGTCTTTAGGTGGCCTGCGTCAAAGATGTAGACGCCGGCATTGATCTCGTTGATTTCGAGCTGCTCGCTTGTGGCGTCCTTTTGCTCAACGATTCCGACAAAGTTCTCGCGTGATCGAACAATGCGGCCATAGCCGTTCGCATCTGCCATCACAGCGGAAATCAGAGTTCCGGAATTCTCGCTTCCGCGGTGAATTTCAAGCAGTTGTTCGATGCTTGCGACATCCAACAGCGGCACATCACCCGAGAGCACAGCTACGTCTCCGACGAAATCGGCAGGTAGTTGCTCTAGCGCTGCCTCAACTGCTCGGCCAGTGCCAGGCACAGCATCCTGCAGGGCAACCGAAGTAGTTGGGTAAAAGGCTTTTACGTAGTTTTCGATTCGTTCGCGCTCGTGCCTGAGAACCGCAACCACGTGGTCAGCTCCAAGCGAGTGAGCGGTTGATAGCACGTGTCCGATAAGCGGGAGGCCTGCTATTTCGTGCAGCACTTTTGGAGTCGCGCTTTTCATGCGCGTGCCTTCTCCGGCTGCTAGCACTACGACTGCGAGCTGACGCATGGTCCTCCAAATCAGTTGCCGCTCCGCCCCTAGGATTCGAACCTAGACCGGACGCCTCCAAAGAGCGCCGTGCTGCCGTTACACCAGAGCGGAACGAGGTTTGCACCTCGGCCATAAGTCTGCCAGATAGATTGGCTAGAGCTGAAGTTTCTCCAAAGTCTCTAGCCACAAAGTTTCACATTCCCCGAGCTGGCTGGTTAGCTCGCGCTGTCGCTCAGCCAATTTCAATAGCAGCTCGTAATCGGACTGATCGGCAGTTGCGAGTTGGAGCGCAATTGCTTCCAGTTCTTGGTTGCCTTTTGCCATGGCGCGCTCTAGTCGGGCCGATTCCTTCTCAAGATTGCGCTTTTCCGCTCCCGACAAAGCCGACTGAGGCTTTGTGACGGTGACAACCGCCTGGTCTTGAGGCTGGGCCTTGCGAAGCTGCAGGAATTGCTCGACACCCTTTGGTAGGTGACGAAGTTTGCCATCCCCCAAAAGCGCAAACTGCTGGTCGGTCACTCGCTCCAGCAGGTAGCGGTCGTGGCTGACCACGATCAATGTGCCGGGCCAGGTGTCAAGGAGGTCTTCCATCGCTGCCAGCATGTCGGTATCAAGGTCGTTGGTTGGCTCATCCAAAATCAAAACGTTTGGCTCGGTAAACAAAAGTCGCAAAAGCTGAAAGCGACGTCTTTGACCGCCGGATAGCTCAGAAATTGGAGTCTGAAGCTGAGCGGAATCAAATCCAAGCTGCTCAACCAGCTGACCGGTGCCAACTTCTTTCTTACCAACCGTGAAGGTGGTTTTTTCTCGCTTGATCATCGCGAAAATTCGGTCATCAGCAAATTCATCTAGCTCTCGAACATCCTGGCTCAGGGTCGCAAACTTCACGGTCTTGCCAATCTTGATGCGACCAGAACCTGGCCTAAGTTCGCCGGTCATCAACTGAAGCAACGTGGTCTTGCCTGCGCCATTGGCCCCCAGTAAACCGATGCGGTCACCGGGACCTAGGCGCCAGGTGACATCTTTCAGAATCGGCTTACCATCTTCGGTTTGGTAGCTCACATCCTCAAAATCCACCACATCTTTACCTAAGCGCTGAGTGGCCAATTTACTTAGCTCAAGCTGATCTCTAGGTGGTGGTTCGTTAGCAATCAAATTCAATGCCGCATCAATGCGGAACTTTGGCTTGGCGGTTCTGGCTGGCGCTCCCCTACCTAACCAAGCAAGCTCCTTGCGAAGTAGATTCTGTCTTCTTGCTTCACTTGATGCAGCTTGGCGATTTCGCTCGGCTCGCTGTAAAACGTAGGCGGCGTATCCGCCATCAAATGGCTCAATCTTTCCGCCGTATACCTCCCAGGTGAGGTTACATACCGCATCCAGGAACCAACGGTCGTGGGTTACCACCAGCAAGCCACCGGCGGTTTTGGACCAGCGGTTTCTAAGGTGCTCGGCAAGCCATGCCACAGCTTCAACATCCAGGTGGTTGGTCGGCTCATCCAGCATGACGATGTCATAGTCACCAGCCAATAGCGCAGCTAGTGCCACCCTTCGGCGTTGACCGCCCGAGAGTGTTCCAACCTGCTGACTCCAGTCCAAATCCCCAAGCAGTCCCTGCAGCACATCTCTGATCTTGGGATCGGTGGCCCACTCGTGCTCCGGGCCCTCTCCGACCACGGCCTGACCAATACTGAGCGAGTTGTCAATCTTGTCAACCTGGGTTAGGTAACCAACCCGCAGTGATCCGCGATAGGTAACGCGACCAGAATCCGGCTCTAACTGCTTGGAGAGAATCTTTAGTAGCGTCGACTTACCATCACCGTTGCGACCAACAATTCCGATTCGGTCGCCCTCGTTCACCCCGACCGTGATGCCATCAAACACCTGCTTGGTTGGAAACTCGAGGTCAATTTGTTCTGCGCCCAAAAGATGAGCCATTAGATAAGCCTGCTGCCTGCACTACTTGGGTGAGCAATCACCGCTTGGAATCCTGCGGCAAGAATGTTCTCCGAACACACCTCAGCCTCCTTGTCATCAGCTGCCAGGTACCAAAGCGTTGGACCGGATCCGGAGAGCAATCCAGGACCGCAACCAAAGTCCTTCAGGGCAAGCTCGGCAAGTTCAGGTAACAGGCTAAAAGCAGCCTCAGTTAGAGAGTTCTTGCCCAGCCAGCCGGTATCGGTCTCAAAGTTTGGAATCTGCAAATCTTCGCCGAGGTCCAGACGATCGAATTCTTGAAATACGGATTTTGTCGATAGCGGCTTGTTGTTTATCAGCAAGACGATTGGTTGTGAAACGACAGCCGGGTGAGCGGCAAGTTCAATCCCAGTATCACTGCCAAGTGCTGTGCCGCCCAAGATTGCGAATGGCACATCTGCGCCAATAGTGCCGCCAACCTTCATCAACTCGACCTGACTCAACCCAAGAGACCAGGCTTCATTTAGCGCTACCAGTGCTGCAGCCGCATCGGCAGAGCCGCCGGCCATGCCACCTGCCACCGGCACCTGCTTTTGAATCTCAAATCGCATCGGCTGTGGATCCTCAATGCCGGCAAATTTAGCCAAAGCCTTTGCGGCCTTGACTACCAGGTTGGATTCATCAAGCGGGATTTCTTGAAGGTTTGGAAGTTCCGATACAACTCGAACCTCCCACACATCACCTGGTTCAACGCCAACGCGCTCCTGAAGATCAAGAGCCTGGTAGAGGCTAACCACCGGGTGGTAGCCATCTGGCTGCAGGTCTCCAACCTGGAAATACAAGTTGATTTTGCCTTGCGCTGTAGCCCAAATCACTTGGCACTCGCAATCGCGATGAACTGCTCAATGTTTAGCTGTTCGCCCCTGGCCTGTGGGTCGACCCCGGCGCGGATCAGGATTTCCTCAGCTTGCGAGGCAGAGCCAGCCCAACCGGCAAGTGCCTGGCGAAGGGTTTTGCGACGCTGCAAAAATGCCTGATCGATCGCGGTAAATGTGGGCTGTTGAAGCGCTGGATCGCGTTCAATGGTTCTCTGGAAATACACCAGAGCACTGTCTACTCCCGGCACCGGCCAAAAGATGTTTCTGCCGATATTGCCGGCCAAACGCGCAGGTCCATACCAAGCCATCTTGAGTGACGGCACGCCATATTCCTTGCTGTTTGGAGCTGCTGCCAAACGATGAGCAACCTCGGCCTGCACCATCACCAATCCCTTTTGAATCGATGGGAACTGGCTCATAAAGTGAAGTAGCACCGGAACCGAAATGTTGTATGGCAAATTTGCAACCAGGGCGGTTGGAGCACCCGGTAGGTCTTTCACCTTCAGAGCATCTGCAACTACCAGTTCAAGCTCTCTATTTGGCGCGTGCTTCAAGATGGTGCTTGGTAGCTCCTGAGCCAAACGTTGATCAATCTCAACAGCAATGACCTTTGGCACGATTTCTAGAATTCCAAGAGTCAGAGAACCTAAACCCGGACCAATTTCAACTACTAGGTCATCGCTGCTTAGCTCCGCCGCCGAGACGATTCTGCGGATGGTGTTTGGGTCGATGACAAAATTCTGACCCAACTTTTTGGTTGGGCGAATATCCAATTTTTCCGCCAGCTGGCGAATCTCACCTGCGCCGAGCATTAGCTGAGACCCTCAGACCAAAGCCCATACACCCGCTCGGTATTGGCATTTAGTTGCAGCGCAGTTTTTGACTCGTCCCAACCCAAAAGTAAGGCCATGTAGCGAAGCGTATGAGGAACTAGGTAGGGGGCGTTTGGTCTGCCGCGCATTGGCTCCGGGGTCAAAAATGGTGCATCGGTTTCAATAAGCAGTAGCTCAGGTGAAACGGCTAGCAACGAATCCCTTAGGTGCTGATTCTTCTTGAAGGTGACATTGCCGGCGAAAGATAGATACCAGCCGTTTTGCTGGCA
>CAMAQN010000049.1 GCA_945860535.1 Auritidibacter sp. Marseille-P8566 | reverse complement strand
ACCACTCTGGTGTCCATCTCTGCGACGATTCGGTGCAGACCCATCTTTTCAAATCCAAATTCCAGCACCGCTAGAGATGCTTCGTAGGCGTATCCCTGGCGCTGGAAGTCTTGGTGGGTAACCCAGCCAACCTCACCGCGTAGATCATCTTTTGATTGCATCGAGATATTTGATTGCCCAATCACCTTGCCGGATGCTTTGAGCTCCCAGACCAGGACCAAGTACTCGCCCTCTTCTAAGGGCAGGGTTTTGCTGTTCGCAAGCATCTTGTCGATATGAAGTTGAACAGTTTCTTCAGTTCCTAAAGGCCACGGGATGTAGCGAACGATATCTGGATTTGATTGGTATTCCAAAAGGTCAGCGGCATCGCTTTGGCGCATTTCACGAAGGACAAGCCTGGCTGTTTCAATCACAGTTACTCCTCGAAGGTGTTCAACATGGCATGCGCCGCTCGCTCTAGGTAATCCCAAAGCTCTGCATCATCGAGCGGTGAAAGTTCTAGTTGGTTAACTGCCGCTCGCATGTGGCCAAGCCAGGCATCTCTGGCCGCAGGGTTAATCTTGAACTCATGGTGACGCATGCGAAGTCTTGGGTGACCACGCTCTTGCTGGTAGGTGTCTGGACCACCCCAGTACTGCTCCAAAAAAAGCTTCAGCCGGCGTTCAGCTGGACCTAAATCCTCTTCCGGGTACATCGGCTTAAGGATTGGATCTTGAGATACACCCTGGTAAAACAGCTTTGCTAATTTGGCGAAGGTCTGCTCTCCGCCGAATTGTTCGTAACGAGTGCTATCCACGCTTTTGGCTGGCGTTTCCGACCTTGAGAATCTCACCGTTTCGCAAATACCAAAGCGTTCCATCAGCATCGCGGACGCGAGTGACTCGAAGTTCTACAGCCTCGATTACGCCAACCACACCGTCAAGGTTCACGGTATCGCCGACACCGTATTGGTCTTCGAAAACGATGAAGATTCCGCTGATCACGTCTTTCACCAGCGCTTGACCACCAAAACCTAGGGCTGCTCCCAAAATTGTTGTCACCGCGATAAGTGCGCCGGTATCAACACCCAGCTCACTGAGCACCATCACCAAGGTGGTGATGGCAATTGCCCAGGTCGCGAAGTTATTGCTGATCGATGCAACAGTTGCCGAGCGAGAAACCAAGCGCTGTTCGCTGGTAACGCCGCCTTTTTCTGCCTTGGCCCGAAGTTTGGTGACCACACGGTTCGCCAACACCTTCAGCACAACTCGTAAGGTGATCGCACTGGCCAAAATTACGACAATGCGAATCAACGGTTGGATAGCTTCCGGAACTTCAAACCACTGCATGATTTACCTAGTCTGCCTTCTGAGCAGCAAGTGCTCGTTCAACCTCGGCTAAGTTCTCCACCAGGATGCGACGAAGAGCTGGCTTTTCCCTAGCAGCCTTCGAATCAATGAGCTCTCTGGTCGAAGCCGCCAGTTCCCCTGAGGCAAGTTTTAGCGGGTAGAGGTTGATCAGAAGGTATTCGGCAATCTTGTAGCTGAAGCGATCCCAGATTCCAACCGCTGCCTCGTGGTAGCGCTTGGAGAATGGGGCGATCAGGCTTAGATCGGTTACGCGCTGGAACCCAAGGGAAGCGGCCTGCACCAAAGTGTTTGAGTACTCCTTGGTGTCAACCAATAGCTTCCACGTTGCTTCCTTGTTGGCTGCGGTTGGAATGGCCGCCCTGGCACCGGCGGCAAAGCGCTGACCGTTGGCGGTGTTATCGCGCGCAAGCTCAGTGGCGATATCACTTTCGCCGAATACTCCATTCATGACCAAACCGGTGGTGAGCTCCCAACGAACATCCTGATCAACGGTGAATCCAGCAAGCTGGATCTTTCCGCTTAGGAGGTCCTGCATCCACTGCTGCTGGTTAGCGGATCTTGCGAAGATCGGCAAGAACTTCACGAACTGCAACTGCGAGTCTGAACCAGATTTTGCCTTGGTTGCAAGCTCAATCAGTCCATCGGCAATTCGCTCCAGCGCTTGAGCTCTTCTGGCCGGGTGAATGTAGAGGTTTCCGTTGGTTACCAGCTGGCGCATGATGGTCTGGATGGAAGTCGACTCGGTCTCGGGTTCAAGGTGAGCAAACACTAGCTCGATGAAATCGCTGCTCGATGTTTCGGCATCTCGGGCTGCATCACAGGCTGCTGTCCACACCAATGCCCTAGCCATCGGATCCTCGATGCGTGACACGTTGTCCATAGCGGTTTTGTGGGATAGCGAATCAAGTCGGATCTTCGCGTATGCGAGGTCATTGTCATTGACCAGCACTAGGTCAGGACGCTTGGTCCCAATCAACTCAGAAATCGAGGTTGATGGACCGTCGATCTCGGTCTCTAGGTAGTGCGAGCGCTTGAGCACTCCGCCTTCTAGGTTGAAGTAACCAATACCTAGGCGGTGAGGGCGAAGAGTTGGCTGGGAGGCGATAGCGGTCTGTGTAACCTCGAACTTCGTAATCAACCCGTTGTCATCGTGCTCAATAACCGGCTTCAGAGTGTTTACACCCGCGGTCTCAAGCCAAAGCTTGGACCAGCTGGTCAGGTCTCGGCCAGACTCGCGCTCGAGCTCCACCAAGAGGTCATTCAGTTCGGTGTTCTTCCACTGGTGCTTCTGGAAGTAGCTACCGACACCGCGAAGGAATGGCTCCTGGCCAACCCAGGCGACCAGCTGCTTTAGAACCGAAGCTCCCTTTGCGTAGGTAATGCCATCAAAGTTGACCTGCACGTCCTCAAGGTCGTTTATCGTCGCAACGATTGGGTGGGTGGAAGGTAGCTGGTCCTGACGGTATGCCCAGTTCTTCTCAAGCGCTGCGAAAGTGATCCAGGTGTTAGTCCACTCGGTGGCTTCTGCAACTGCCAGGGTTGAGGCGTACTCCGCAAATGATTCGTTGAGCCATAGATCGTTCCACCACTTCATGGTGACCAGGTCGCCAAACCACATGTGCGCTAGCTCGTGCAGGATCGTGATTACTCGGCGCTCGCGGACGGCATCGGAAACGGCAGAGCGGAAAACGTAGTTTTCGGTGAAGGTGACAGCGCCAGCGTTCTCCATGGCACCGGCATTGAAGTCTGGGACCCAGAGCTGGTCGTACTTCTCAAATGGGTATGGGAAGTCGAAGGCCTTCTCAAAGTATTCGAAACCCTCTTTGGTCTTCTCAAAGATGTACTCAGGGTCCATGTATTGCGCAAGGGATCCGCGGCAGAACACACCAAGCGGGATAATCTTGCCATTTAGCGAGGTGAGCTCATCGCGCCATACCGAATAAGGACCGGCGATAAGTGCGGTGACGTAGCTAGAGATTCTTGGGGTTGGTGCAAATCTCCACTCGGAGTTCTTGCCGTCTAGGGCAATTGGCTCAGGCGTTGGGGAGTTTGAAATAACCTGCCAGTTAGCTGGCGCAGTCACGTGAAATTCGAAAGTGGCCTTTAGGTCCGGCTGCTCAAAGACCGGGAACATGCGGCGGGAGTCTGGAACCTCGAACTGGGTGTAGAGGTAGACCTCACCGTCAACCGGGTCTACAAAGCGGTGAAGGCCCTCGCCAGTTTTCGAGTAAACGCCCTTGGCAACAATTCTCAGGGTGTTGTGGCTAGCTAGGTTAGGAATGCTGATGCGGATGCCATCGGAGTGCTGAGCAACATCCAGCGATACGCCGTTTAGCTCAATTAGCGAAACCGAATCGGTAATCGCGTCCACGAAGATCTCAGAACCCGGCTTGTTGCAGCTGAACACGATTGTGGTGTCAGAGTCAAAAGTCTTCTCGTCCTTGGTGACATCGAGCTTCACCAGGTAGCTTCCGGTGGCAATGATGGATGCGCGATTTTGAGCTTCAACGCGAGTTAGGTTTTCGCCGGGCATGTTCTCTCCTGTAAAGAGTTTGTTTCCAGTAAGCCTACGGCGAATTACTCAGGGATAATTGAGCATGTTCCGATTTGTAACCGCCGCAAGCACCAATTCGGCAGACTCGATTCTGCTGACTGAAATTGGTGCGGCCTTGCTGGTGCTTGGGATCGTTGCATTTATTGCAAATCGTTTGAAATTCTCCGTAGTTCCGCTGTACCTGCTAATCGGTCTAGCCATCGGCGAGGGCGGCATCGTCCCGATGAGCGTCAGTGAAGAATTTCTCAGCACCGGCTCTCAAATTGGCGCAATCATGCTGCTTTTGTTGCTCGGTCTGGAATACAGCGCATATGACCTTTCAAAGGCATTCAAAGAGCGCAAGAGCGCTGGCCTAATCGATTTTCTAGCCAACTCAATACCCGGCTTTGGGATTGGAATACTTCTGGGGTGGGGATTTGCCGGAGCGTTGGCCCTGGCTGGAATTACCTACGTTTCCTCCTCTGGTATCGCAGCCCAGCTAATCAAAGAGATGGGTTGGCGGCGTTCTGAGGTCGCTAAGCGAGCAACCGGAATTCTCGTTTTTGAGGACTTGGCGCTTGCGCCCTACCTTCCACTACTCACCTCTGTGGTGCTTGGAGTTGGGGTCTGGAGCGGCTTGGTTTCGGTCGCGCTGGCTTTGGCGATCACCGGGCTTGTGATTCTTATCAGCTTCAAAGGCTCCAGCAAGTTTGTGAAGATCCTTGACCCGAGTGAACCCGGTGGATTGTTACTCACGGTCTTTGGTGCGGCGCTATTGGCGGCTGGATTGGCGGATTTGGTTGGCTTTTCCGGTGTGGTGGCTGCGTTCTTGATTGGGTTGCTACTCACCGGTGAGGTTGCCGAAACCGCTCGTGCTCGGCTTAGCCCAATTCGAGACATCTTTGCCGCGATCTTCTTCTTGTTCTTTGGCATCACCACCAACCCTGCGCAGCTACCCAGTGTTTTGCCACTGGCAATTTTGCTGGCAGTTCTCGGCATCGCCGGAAAGTATCTTGTTGGCTGGTGGATCACAAAAGATTTGTCAGACAGGCTCAGCACCTGGAGAGCAACCGGCTTTTTGATCGCCCGGGGAGAGTTCTCGATGGTTATCGCAGCCCTTGCCGCCCCGATCGTGCTTGGGGTTGAGCTGCAGGCACTAACCCTTGCCTACGTGATCATCACCGCCTTTGCCGCATCCGTAGTGCTGCGATTTACCCGCAGCAGCCTGGAAAAACGATGAAGCGCAAGCTGTGGTTATTGGTCTTTTTGGGGCCGGTTGTCTATTCAGCATGGGTCTTTTGGCTTTCATCCCAGGGCCTGCTGCCAGAAGTGCTAGCGACTCACTGGGGAGCATCGGGGAAAGCCGATGGCTTTGCCGCTGTCTCTGAACACCTAGTTTGGTCAAATATCGCGCTGCTGCTTGCAAGTGCAATGCTCGCGGTTTCAGCGCTTTTGCCAAGGATTCACCCGACGATGCGCCGGTTATTGCTTGGGGTGACTCTCTACTTTGCAATATTCATTTACGGTCTGATGACCTATGTAATCGCGGCTCAGATTGGTCTGACCGATGCAAGTTCAGTGCAACTCGGACTCGAGATTCTTTGGTTCGTGCTGCCGGTTTTGCTACTAACCCCAATGATGCTTTCGATGCCTAAAGTCTCGCTATCTGACAGGCTGCGTATCCAGCTCTGGGGCATCACGTTCCTAGGGTTGGAATACCAAGAGATTGAGCGGCTGAACGCATCGGAAGTTAAGCCTTTGCAGTTTGGCGGACTGGGCATCCGCTTTGCGAAAGGAAAAGTCGCATTTATCCCATCCAAAGGCCCAGCGATTGAGATCACCACTAAAGCAGGCGAGGTAATCTTGGTTCGTAGCAACCAGGTCGAAAACCTAATTGCTGCAATAACTCCGAAGATTTAGGAGCGTCATGCGCATTCACATCGCAACCGACCACGCTGGTATGGACCTGAGCGCGTTCTTGGTAACCGAACTATCTTCTCTTGGGCACACGGTCGTCGATCACGGACCAAAGGTCTATGACGCACTTGATGACTCCCCGGGATTTTGTATTGTTGCTGCGCAAGCAGTGGTTGCAGATCAAGTAGCTGGAGTTGAAGCGCTCGGAATTGTGCTTGGTGGATCCGGCAACGGCGAGCAGATTGCTGCCAACAAGGTCAAGGGTGTTAGGGCAGCATTGATTTGGAATGTTGACACTGCGGCGCTAGCTCGGGATCACAACGATGCCAATGTCTGCGCACTG
>CAMAQN010000048.1 GCA_945860535.1 Auritidibacter sp. Marseille-P8566 | reverse complement strand
TACCCAATTGAGCAGCTTGCAGCAAAGAAGACCTTCCTAGATGTTGCCTACCTGTTGATTTATGGTGAGCTACCAACCGCCAGCGAGCTGGCAGCCTTTGACGAAAAGCTTCGCGAGCGCTCGATGATTCACCCAAACATGGTCCGCTTTTTTGAGGCTTTCGAGCACTCCGCTCACCCAATGGCGATCCTGTCCTCCGCAGTTTCTGTTCTTTCAACCTTCTATAACGACTCGACTGATGCAAGAGACCCAGAGCAGGTTGATCTTTCAACCATCAGACTTTTGGCAAAGCTTCCAGTTATTACCGCTTACACCTACAAGTCTTTGGTGGGGGAGAGCGTTGTTGAGCCTGACCAGTCACTCTCACTGGTAGAAAACTTCCTACGCATGACCTTTGGCCACAAGGGCCAAGAGTGGTCTGCAAACCCAGTTTTGACAAAGGCACTCGACACGCTTCTGCTGTTGCATGCCGACCACGAGCAAAACTGCAGCACCTCCACTGTGAGGCTAGTTGGCTCCTCTCACGCAAACTTGTTTGCTTCGATCTCATCTGGCATCAATGCCCTTTCTGGCCCACTACACGGTGGTGCAAACGAAGCTGTTTTGGACATGCTGACCTTTATTCACGAGTCCGGTGACTCGGTTCAGAAGTATGTTGAGAGAGTCAAGAACAAAGAAGACGGCATTCGTCTAATGGGCTTTGGTCACCGCGTCTACAAGTCTTTTGATCCAAGAGCCACCATCGTGAAGTCTCACGCTGACGAGGTGCTTAGAGAACTTGGCGTCTCTGACCCACTACTGGACATTGCAAAAGAGCTAGAGGCTGCTGCTCTTGCGGATTCTTATTTTGTAGAGCGCAGGCTGTACCCAAACGTTGACTTCTACACCGGAGTTATTTACAAGGCCATGGGTTTCCCGCCAAGGATGTTTACACCACTGTTCGCAGTCGGGCGCTTGCCAGGCTGGATCGCACACTGGCGCGAGCAGAACGAAGACGTCCACACCAGAATTGGTCGCCCGCAGCAGGTTTACACCGGCCCTACCGAGCGCTCAATCTAAGGTTTGACGTAAATCCAAACTGCAGTGTCGCCATATGACTTTGTGTTTTGAAGTTCTAGATTCTCAACCTCAAGCTGCTCACTGCGGCTCGATCTCTCGACGACTATCAGACCGTCAGCGCTCAGAAGGCCAGCGACTATCTGCAGCAGGTCCTCTAGTTCGGAGTTCGGGAATTCGTATGGCGGGTCTATAAAGACAAGGTCAAAACCAGCGGCAACTGACTTAAGAAAACGCTGCGCATCTTGGTTTTGGGCTTGAATTTTTATTGAAATAGCTTGTTTTTCAAAGGAGCTGAGGCTGCTTTTGACATTGTGCTGAAGTAGTTCAAAGGCATTGCGGTCTCGTTCAATCAGGTCCACCGACAAGGCCCCTCTAGAGGCTGACTCAAGCCCAAGGGCTCCTGTACCGGCGAATAGGTCAAGAACCTTTGCGCCTTCTATTACCCCCATGGCGTCTAACTTTGCGAACAGGCTCTCTTTGACTCGGTCTGAGGTGGGTCGAGTTGCCTTGGCAGCTGGCTTGAGCTGCAGAGAGCCAATAGCTCCGGCAATGATTCTGGTCACGGTTGTGAGCCTAGTGAAAAAGGTTGGTGATTCAGGCGATGATTGTCTGTGTGCTGACAGAAACCTTGAAACTAGATTCGATCCTTGGTGATCGAACAGCGAAGGCTTTTGCTAAGCAATTTGGAATCACTAATCTGTCCGAACTTTTAGAGCATTACCCAAGGCGATACTCAAAGCGTGGCGAGCTCACTCCGATTTCTTCACTACCAATCGGCGAGGTCGTAACTGTCGTTGGTGAGGTCGTCTCAACTTCCTCGAGAAGACTCAAGGGTCGAAGTGGCAATCTCCTCGAGGTCGTCATAACTGACGGCTCCAAAACCCTAACCTTGGCATTTTTCAACCAGCACTGGCGCGAGAAGGAACTTCACTCCGGGGTTCGCGGACTCTTCAGCGGTCGAATTGGTGTCTTTTCGAACAAGTTGCAGCTAGCTCATCCTGACTATGAGCTCTTCTCGCAGGAGATTGATGACTCTGAAGCTAAGGCTTGGGCAGAACTGCCAATTCCCATCTACCCAGCTTCTGGAACCCTCAGCACCTGGAAGATTCAGAAGTCTGTCGAACTAGCGCTTTCTGCACTTGGTGAGATCCAAGAAGTTCTACCTACCAACCTTTTGAAAAAGCACAAGATGCTGTCGCTTTCTGAATCGATAAAGCAGATACATGTCCCAAAGATTGATAGCGAGTGGCAGGCAGCTAGAGACTCACTGCGTTTTCACGAAGCAATGCTTTTGCAAATCCAATTGGCGCAGTCCAGGTCGAAGCGAAACCAGGTCGAAGCTTCAATTAGGGCTCCTGGTGAGCTACTAGGAACCTTTGATAAGCGATTGCCATTTGAGCTCACTGACGGTCAGCGGATAGTTGGTCAAGAGATAGAAATAGATCTAGCCTCTGGCCACCCAATGCATAGATTGCTGCAGGGTGAAGTTGGATCTGGAAAGACCTTGGTTGCACTGCGTGCTGTCCTGACGGTTGCTCAATCCGGTGGTCAGAGCGCACTGCTTGCTCCAACTGAAGTTTTAGCCTCGCAGCACTTTGAGTCCATTAGAAGCTCGCTAGGAGATGAGCTCTCAAGAGCACTTGGGCTCAGGCTGCTAACCGGTCAGATGTCAACGGCAGAGCGCAAGATAGCCATGTTAGATATTGCCAGCGGTAAGTGCCTTTTGGCAATTGGAACGCATGCTCTGATTAGCGAGAAGGTGCAATTCTTTGACCTTTCGTTTGTTGTCGTGGACGAGCAGCACCGCTTCGGTGTTGGCCAAAGGGAAGCGCTCAGGGCTAAAGGCAAGACCGCGCCTCACGTTCTGACAATGACCGCAACCCCAATTCCAAGAACCATGGCGATCACGGTGTTTGGCGACTTGGAAATCTCGACATTGGCAGAGCTGCCAAAGGGCAGGCAACCCATCTCCAGCCACGTCGTTGAGCTAGCAAAACCAGCATTGGTTGCAAGAGTTTGGCAGCGCGTGGCCGAGGAGGTAAAGGCCGGTCGTCAGGCTTTTGTGGTTTGCCCAAGGATCGACGGCGAGCTGGTTGAGGAAGACTTCCAACCAACCGAGGAAGAAGAAGAGCAAGGACCAGCTCCAGCTGCTGCGGCCGAGGTAGTTGAGGCCCTCAAGCTGAATCCAGCCTTGGCTGGCCTAAACATTGGCCTTATGCACGGTAGACAGTCGCTGGAAGAAAAGACTGCGGTAATGCAGGCATTTACCGCAGGTGAAGTGCAAGTTTTGGTTTCAACCACTGTGATTGAGGTGGGTGTGAACGTCCCCAACGCCACCGCCATGGTGATCTTGGATGCCGATCGATTTGGTATTTCGCAGCTTCACCAGCTTCGTGGTCGTGTCGGGCGTGGTGCTCACCCAGGAGTTTGTCTAATGGTTTCGGCTAGCGAGCCTGGATCATTGGCGATGCAGCGTCTCGATGCGGTTGCATCAACGGTGGATGGCTTCAAGCTCAGTGAATTGGATCTTGAAATTCGCGGCGAGGGCGATGTGCTGGGCAATTTGCAATCCGGTGGAAAATCACAGCTCAAGCTGTTGCGAGTAATCAAAGATGCTGAGCTGATTCAACAGTGCAAGGGGCTTGCTCAGGACCTAATTGCTGCTGGATTGCCTGCAGAAACAGTCAAGGCTTTGGAACTTGCAGATGCGGCAGCGCTCAAGCGCAGCTAACCTTTACCTTGTGAATTCTGTTGCCATCTACCCTGGGTCCTTTGACCCGCTAACTCTTGGTCACCAATCGGTGATTGAAAGAGGGGCCGAGGTATTTTCAAAACTGCACGTTGTGATTGTTCACAACCCAAACAAAACTCCGCTTTTCTCAGTTACTGAGCGCCTTGAGATGGTGAAGTTGGCAACCAAGCACCTCACAAACGTTGAAGTCTCAGCTTTGGAGACTGGCTTGCTGGTTGATCGCGCCAAGTCTTTGGGTGCGAAGGTGATTCTCAAGGGTTTTAGAACCGCTGGAGATATCGAGTATGAACTCCCAATGGCTCAGGTGAACCGCGATTTGGCCAACTTGGAGACGGTGTTCATGGCAGCAGAGCCTGTCCATGGTTATGTTTCTTCATCTCTGGTTAAGGAAGTCGCTGGATTAGGCGGCGATGTTTCTGGTTATCTAACTCCTGAAGTTGCTAAGCGTTTGATCGAAAGGCTTTCAAAGTGAGTTTTCTAGTACCAGTCCACGACCTGATGAAGCGTCCTGGTCTAATGCGCGAATTAGAGCTTGATATCCCATTGGCTGAGCCAATTGGAACCGAGGTTGTCGCTATTCCAACCGGTGCTGAGGTTGAGCTTGAATTGCGTCTTGAATCTGTCCACGAGGGCATTTTGGCAACCGGTGAGATCTTTGCCGAGGCAAAAACCATGTGCTCAAGGTGTCTAGAAGACATGAATCTGAAGATTGAGGTGGATTTTCAGGAGCTTTTCGCCTATTCTTACTCCTCGGATGACGAGCTGCTTGTTACCAATGAACACATTGATTTAGAGCAGGTAGTCATAGATTCAGTAGTTTTGAGTCTTCCTTTCCAACCCGTATGCAACAAGGATTGCCTTGGCTTGTGTGTGGAATGTGGATTTAGGTTGAGCGAAGAGCCTGAACACAAGCATGAGAATGTGGTTGATCCCAGATTCGAAGCCCTAAAAGACTTACTTAGCAAGGAAGAGTAGCCATGCCAGTACCAAAGAGACGCAAGTCACGTGCTAACACTCACGCACGTCGTTCAATGTGGAAGGCTGCGCCAGTTACCCTGGTGAAGACCATCGAGAACGGTAAGACCGTTTACAGCCTGCCTCACCGCGCCAAGGTTGTAACCGACTCTGTAGGCACTGAGCTCTACATGGAGTACAAGGGCCGCAAGGTAGCTGACGCCTAATAATGGGCTTTAGCGAGCTGCAGTCGCGGCTCGGGGGCAACATCTCACCCGAGCTTCTGCAACTAGCCTTGACCCACTCTTCTTACGCCTACGAAAAAGGCGGAGAAAACAACGAACGGCTCGAGTTTCTCGGGGATTCAATCCTCGGCTACTTGGTAGCCGTTCAAGTTTTTAAGGACCACGCCCCACTAAACGAGGGCGAACTCACCAAGCTAAAAAATGGCGTTGTTTCCGCTCAAGCACTTGCAACCGCAGCCAACCGCATTGGCTTGGGAGAATTCCTGCTGCTGGGTAAAGGTGAAGAGCAAACCGGCGGCAGAAGCAAAGTAAACGTTCTGGCAGATGCCTTCGAAGCAATCCTTGGAGCAGCTTTCCTCTCATTCGGCATTGAGTCCGCAAGTGCAATCGTTGAAAAGCACATCGTCCCGTTGCTGGATGACCCAGATGCGATTCGCGAAGCTTCAGACCCTAAGACTTCACTGCTTGAGAAGCTCCAGAAGCTAAAGCGCGAACCAGCTCGCTACGAGATCGTCGGTTCTGGCCCTGAGCACGAGATGATCTACACCGCAACCTGCTTCTCCGGGGATAAAGAGTTAGCACAGGGCGATGGCACTACCAAGCGCGGTGCAGAGACCCAGGCTGCCATCGCAGCTCTAAGACTTTTGGCGGAGAAGTAGTGCCAGAACTACCTGAGGTCGAAACAGTTCGCGCGGGCCTCGCAGAGCATCTTGTCCGAGCAACGGTCTCCGGAATCGAGATTTCAGACATTAGGTCGCTGAAGCGAAACGTCTCTGGCGTGCAGGGCTTTGTTGAGGAGCTAACCGGCTCAAGGCTTGAATCGGTTGTCAGACGAGGCAAGTTTCTTTGGCTACCGCTCTCTAGTGGCAGAGCATTGGTTGGGCACCTGGGCATGAGCGGGCAGATTCTGGTTAGAACGCCAGGATTTACCCCAGATCCACAGACCAGGGTCGTAATTCATGTGCAGACCGAGGCTCACGAGCCGCTGGAGATTCGCTTTGTTGATCAGCGCCTATTTGGCGGTCTAATGATCGATGACCTTGTGCCAACCTCTGACGCGCTTCCTGCGGGCTTCTCACCTGAAGCAGAGGCTGCTGCAGTCATGCCCTCAACCGTCGCCCACATCTCAAGAGACCTACTAGATCCT
>CAMAQN010000047.1 GCA_945860535.1 Auritidibacter sp. Marseille-P8566 | reverse complement strand
GGGGATCGCTGGCTACTCTGCAGCGACGGGCTATGCGGTGTGGTTCCAGAAGTCGTGATGGGTCGAATCCTCACCTCAAGAATTCCAACCGAAGAGGTTGCGGAACTTTTGGTCGGCGAGGCACTGGAATTTGGTGCTCCAGACAACGTCACCGTCGTGATTGTTGATTTGGTTCGCCCTGCCACCAACTTGGAGTTTGAACCCGGTGCACACTTCGTAGGTTCGGCAGCCAATGAGGTGGTCATCGAGGAGCGCAAGGGCGGCAAGATACTGCGACTGTTCTCGCCTCGCAGCCTGCTTGACCTGCTCCAAGCCCCAGAAGACCCAACCCAGTACGCACCTGAGTCTGAAGAGCTTTTGAACAAGATCCTCTCGGAAACCAGACGCAAGATTCGCTGGCGCTCATTCCGCATTGTTGCCAGCTGGTTCTTGGTGGCAGGATTGCTTGCCGGCATGGGTGCAGTTGCCTACCAGTACACCCAGACTCGTTACTACGTCGATGTTTACCAGGGACAGGTCACTATCTTTCAGGGCATTCGAGAGTCTCTGGGCCCATGGAAATTCTCTAAGCCCTACCTGGTGAGCGAGATTCAACTTGATGACCTACCGCTTTTCCAGCAAACCCTGATCGAACGCTCCATTTCTGCTGAGTCACTTGAGGATGCCCAGCGCATTATCGAGCAGCTGCGGGAGAGTAGTCGATGAGTAACGTCTCCCTAACCACAGCGATTCCGATGCTGCTAAAGGCAGTGCCAAGGTCAAGAAACTTTGAGGCGGTTTTGCTGTTCTGGGTGGCGGGTATCAATGCCTTCGCGCTGGCTCAGGTGCAGCTAGCGGTTTTGCAGAAGATGAGCTGGGACATGCTTTTCTATTGGGCCCCTCCTGCAATCGCAGCGGGTCTGGTGCACTACATCCTTCGTAAGCACGCGGTTGGTGCAGACGGTCTAATGCTTCCGCTGGCCTGCTTACTAAATGGCTTGGGCATCGCCATGATTTACCGGCTGGACCTTGCCGAGATTGGCAGGGGCGGTATTGAGATCTATGCCGATCGCCAAGTTTGGCTCACCTGCTTTGCGATGATCGTGGCCGCCGTTGTCGTGCGACTGGTTCCAAACCACCTGGTGCTAAGGCGTTACCCATACCTTGCCGGTGCCATGGCGGTGTTCCTGCTGATGTTGCCGGCAGCCCCGGTGATTGGCAAGACCATCAATGGTGCAACCCTTTGGGTTGGGGTTGGAGAGCTCTCCTTCCAGCCTGGCGAAGTTGCAAAGATTTTGCTGGCAATATTCTTTGCCGGTTACCTGGTCTCTAAAAAAGACACCCTGAGTGAAATTGGTTCACGCCTTTTGTTTATGAAGGTGCCAAGGACTAAAGACCTCGGTCCAATCCTGTTGTTCTGGGCTGCATCACTCGGCGTGCTGGTTTTGCAGCGTGATCTTGGAACCTCGATTTTGTACTTCGGACTTTTCTTGGTGATGATCTACACCGCTACCGGCAGGGCCTTCTATGTTGGCGCAGGGCTAGTCATGATGGTGACCGGAGCCCTGGTTGCATCGAGAGTTTTCGACTATGTCGGTAGAAGGTTTGATGCCTGGCTTGATCCGTTTGCGGCAGAGAACTACAACGCTGCCGGCGGTAGCTACCAGCTGGTGCAGGCACTTTTTGGAATGGCGAATGGCGATGTAATTGGAACCGGCTTGGGTGGTGGTTTCCCGCAGCTGATCCCGCTTGCAGAATCTGACTTCATCATTGCCGCTATGGGAGAAGAGTTAGGGCTTGCCGGCCTGTTTGCGATCCTCGCGGTGTATTTGCTTTTGGTTTACCGAGGCTTGCGCATCGCCAATAGCCACCCGGATGATTTCTCCAGGCTGTTGGCAATTGGCTTGAGCTTTGTAATCGGACTACAGCTGTTTGTGGTGGCATCTGGTGTGATGGGGTTGTTGCCAATGACCGGCCTCACCACACCATTTATGGCCGCTGGTGGATCCTCGTTGGTTGCCAACTGGGTAATCATTGCGCTGCTACTTAGAATCTCCGACTCGTCTTTGAAGCGGGTGGAGGCATGAACAAGCAGGTAAGAAGAGTGGGTCTTGCGCTAACCGCAATGTTCCTTGCGCTTTTTGCAATGGCAAGTTCGATCCAGGTGCTAAGAAGTGCTGACCTTTACAAGGATGGCCGAAACGTTCGTGCTTCCTACGAGACATATAAGACGCAGCGTGGCGCCATTTTGGTTGATGGGGTGCCGGTGGTTGAGAGCATTCCGGTCAACGATGCCTATCGCTTCAACCGTGAATATGCGTCCGTGCTCTACAGCCCCGTGATTGGCTACTCCTCGCTTTTCTCCGGTGCCGAGGGCATCGAACGCACAATGAACAGCTACCTCTCTGGACAGTCTTCGGCACAGTTCTTTGAGCAGATCAATGCGCTACTGGATGGCAAGCCAGTAACCGGAGCTGCCGTTGAGCTAACCATTGACCCAGACGTTCAGCGGGCTGCATGGGATGCGCTTGGAAACCGCAAGGGTGCCGTGGTTGCCATTGAGCCTGCCACCGGTCGAATTTTGGCCATGGTGTCAAAGCCCACCTTTGATGCCAACATGTTGGCCGCTCACCTATATGGTCCGGTAACCGATGCTTACACGACCTACAGCGAGGACGAGGATAAGCCGCTAATCAACCGAGCTATCGCCGGTGATCTTTACCATCCGGGATCGACCTTTAAGTTGGTGGTCGCTGCCGCAGCACTGGAATCCGGGCAGTACACCGCAACAAGTGTGTTTGAGAATTTACAGCGCTATCGCCTGCCAAGAACCTTCAGCTTTGTTGAGAATAGCTCCGGCTCAACCTGTGGCAAGGGTGAGACCGTCACCTTGGAAACCGCACTGATTAAGTCCTGCAACGTGCCATTTGCGATGTTGGCGGTTGCCCTTGGCGAGCAGCGCATTCGCGCTCAGGCAGAACTGATGGGCTTTGGTAGTGAGCTTGAGATTCCGCTTTCAGTGACCCCAAGCATCTATCCGGAGAACCTAGAAGATTCGCAGGTGGCGCTTACTGGGTTTGGACAGTTCGATGTTCGAGTCACCCCGCTGCAGATGGCAATGGTTTCTGCATCCATCGCCAACCAGGGCGTGCTGATGCGCCCGCAGCTTATTGATTTGGTGGTTGCCTCAAACCTAAACGTGCTTAGCCAGCCAGAGCCGGTCGTGCTCTCCTCGCCAATGTCCAAGCTAACCGCCGGTTTTCTTACTCGCATGATGGTGGACTCGGTGAACTCCGGTGCTGCTACCCGTGCTCAGATCGAAGGTGTCGCGGTTGCGGGCAAGACCGGAACCGCAGAGAACGGCATCAACGACCCATACACCCTTTGGTTCACCGGCTTTGCTCCCGCCGAGGCCCCAAGGGTTGCGGTTGCGGTAGTGCTTGAAGACGGTGGCGGTGCAGGACAAAACGGCACCGGAAACCAACTTGCTGCTCCGATCGCACGCTTAGTTATTGAGGCGGTGCTAAAGAAATGAAGCCATCGGTAGGACAGCTCTACGGTGATCGTTACCGTCTTCAACTTCGCATTGCCATCGGTGGCATGGGTGAGGTTTGGCAAGCTGAAGACGAGTTGATTTTGCGCCAGGTCGCCATCAAGATCCTCAAAGAGGAGTACCTCGGCGACCCACTATTCCTAGAGCGCTTCCGAACCGAGGCAAAGAGTGCTGCTCTGGTTGAACACGAGGGCATTGCGAATATCTTTGACTATGGCGAGGACTCTGGCAGTGCCTTCTTGGTTATGGAACTGGTTCCAGGTGAATCACTCTCGAGGCTTTTGGAGCGCGAGAAGAAACTCTCCGAGGAAAAGGTTCTGGACATAATTGCCCAAACCTCCAGGGCGCTTGGTGCTGCGCACTCCCGAGGCCTAGTACACAGGGATATCAAGCCCGGCAATCTTTTGATTACCCCAGATGGCAAGGTGAAAATCACCGACTTTGGTATCGCTCGCGTTGGTGACCAGGTGCCGCTCACCAAGACCGGCCAGGTCATGGGAACCGTCCAGTACCTCGCTCCCGAGCAGGCAACCGGTAAGACTTCAACACCGGCTACCGACCTTTACTCGCTCGGAGTGGTTGCCTATGAGGCGCTGGCAGGAAAGCGGCCATTTACCGGGGAAAACCAGATGGCTATTGCGATGGCACACA
Organism: Auritidibacter sp. Marseille-P8566; assembly: GCA_945860535.1. GTDB lineage: Bacteria > Actinomycetota > Actinomycetes > Actinomycetales > Microbacteriaceae > Aquiluna. The sequence continues at coordinate 2,434 of CAMAQN010000047.1, read as the reverse complement.
TCAACGAAATGCCTCCCGCTCTTCCAGATACCATTGATCCAAGGGTTCAGAACCTTGTGCTGAGCTGTCTTGCGAAGAAGCCTTCCCAGCGTCCTGAGTCTGCAACCTCACTGGCAATTCGTGCCGAAGCGCTGCTTCGTGAAAAGCGCAAGCCAGGATTTAGAGCTAGCACCTCGACAGACACCAGCTACATCGAGCAAAGCATTACCGAGGTAATTCCAACCGACACCGCACCACTGCCGCGAGCGCCGATTGTCTGGCCTTGGCTTGCAACCGTTGGGCTATTGGGCATAACGGCAATCGTGGTAATAGTGGCGATTCTCTCGGATCCAAACACCGAGAACCTGCCAACTCAGACTCCAACCAGCACCGAGCAAACCACTTCGACCGAGAGTGCAACTGTGAGTGAGGTGGTAACCGAGTCACCAGAGGCAACCAGTGAGCTGATTCTTAGATCCGACATCATCGGTGAGAACCTCAGCATCGTTACCGCTCGCCTGGCTGAATTGGGCATGCGGGTAAACGCAATACCAGGCACAGAGGTTGAGGCCGGTAGCTCACAGGCGAGAATCGTCTATGCAGTTTCTCCAACCGGAAACATAACAATCGGCAGTGTTATCGACGTTACCTATTACGTGGAGAAGGTGGAGGAGTCACCGGTTGTGATTCCAGAGCCAGTAACAACAGAGTCCTCGACGGTCTCGGATCCGGCAGCCGCATCCACCGAAGAGGGTTCGCAAGGGTAACAAGACTGTGACCGAGTCCTGCCAGGGACTTCGGGATTAGAAAAACTAAACTATGGCGAGGTAGAAAGAGCTATTTTGACTGAGAACGAAAGACTGATTGCCGGCCGTTACCGGATGGGGCAGTTAGTGGGCCGTGGTGGCATGGCCGAGGTATACGAGGGTTACGACACTCGCCTCGGACGCACTGTCGCGATCAAGCTACTCAAGTCAGACCTAGCCAATGACGCAAGCTTTGAATCCAAGTTCCGCCAAGAGGCCCAGGCTTCTGCTCGCATGGCACACCCAACCATTGTTCGGGTCTACGACGCTGGCGAAGAAGAGACGACAGACGAAAACGGCAATCCTCGCAAAACCCCATACATCATCATGGAGTTGGTTCGCGGTCGCCTACTCAGAGAATTAGTTCACGAGGGTGGCGTAGCTCCGGAGCAGGCAGTTCGCTACATCGGCGGTATTTTGACCGCTCTTGAGGTTTCACACCGAGCCGGTGTTGTCCACCGTGACATCAAGCCGGCGAATGTCATGATCGGCGATGGCGACTCGGTAAAGGTGATGGACTTCGGTATCGCCAGAGCGATTTCTGATAACTCTGCTACCCAGGCTGCCACTGTTGGAATCATTGGCACCGCACAATATTTCTCGCCAGAGCAGGCCCGCGGCGAGGCGGTTGATGGTCGCACCGACCTTTACTCAACCGGTGTAATTCTCTATGAGCTGCTTGCCGGTCGCCCGCCATTCAAGGGTGAAAGCGCCGTCTCAGTTGCCTACCAACACGTTTCTGAGGCAGTTGTTCCACCGAGTCAATTCAACCCTCGAGTGAGCGCAGAGCTTGATCAGGTTGTCTTGCGAGCGATGGCAAAAGATCGTGCCGATCGTTTCCAGAGTGCAGAAGAATTCCGCGAGCACCTTTTGGCCGCGGCCAATGGTCAAAGCGCTCCTATCCCGGTTGTACCAACGACTGTCCCAGCGCCAGAGACCGAGCTTTTGGTTTCACCAACTACCGTTATTACCCCAAGCACTGACGGTCTTGACCTAATCGATGGATTCGAGACCGTGCCAAGTCAAACCGTGCAGACCGTAACCACCACCAAGATAAATGCTGGTGTGCTCTGGGGCCTTGGAACCGGTGTGCTGGTTATTTTGGTGGGTCTATTGTTCTGGGTCATGAACCTGGGCGGAGCGGGAACCCCAATCAACCCAGGGTCAGGCATCACGGTATCTGGCGTCGAGGGTTCGCTCTACGATGACGCCGCAGCCACCTTGGCAGCGCAGGACCTATTGGTTCTCAGGGTTTACGAAAAGAGCGACACAATTCCAGAGGGCGTTGTTATTCGTCAGGAGCCTGCCGCTGGAACTCAGGTTTCGCCTAATACCCCGGTCACCCTCTACGTCTCCAGCGGTGCTACCGAGGTGATGGTCCCAAGTTTGGTTGGCCAAACCGAAGCATCGGCAGTGGCCATGATTGAGGCTCAGGGGTTGACGGTTGGCACTATTACGGTCGTTTCCAGCGCCAATGTCCCAGAGGGCACGGTTATTGCATCTGACCCGGTAGCAAACTCCAAGTTGCCACTTGGTTCGATCGTGAACCTGGTGCTCTCGGATGGCACCGTGCAGATTCCAGATGTCAGAAACCTAGATGTAGTCGAGGCGAGGAACATCCTGACCGCGCCAACCATTGGCTACACGGT
>CAMAQN010000046.1 GCA_945860535.1 Auritidibacter sp. Marseille-P8566 | reverse complement strand
AGTCTGGCGACCGAAGTGAATGGTGTGAAGTCATCTCTTACGCTCTGTGCCAAACACTTGGACCCAATAGGTAGGCATCTACCCGGGATGATTTGCAAAAGCGCAAACGCGGAGAGCTTTCTAGTCGATTGACTTTTTATTCGGGGCGTGAATCGGGAGGTATTTCCAAAACAGAAAAGCTCCGTAGAAATTCAACAACCCGGTTATCGCCAGTGCTGCCGGCAGTGCAATGAGCGCGGTAAGGGTCGTGATCATCAGAGGGGCAAGCACGACACCACCAGAGGTCATCATTCGAAATGCAGCAAGGAACTCGCTGCGCGCTCCATCTGGAGCAAGGTCGGCACCCAGCACCATGTTTATGCCGGCGCTCGCCGCATTAGCAAGGGCGGTGAGGGAGGCAAGTATCCAAAACGTGTTGAGGTCGGTAACCATGAATGCAAATAGATAGGAGACACCAAGAGCTAGAAGCGTTGGCACGGAGGACCAGAACTTACCCCAGCGGCTCATGATCAACCCAGATGCATAAAACAGTGCAAAGTCGATCACGCCGGTGACACCAAAGATTAGTGATGCGGTTGCAGGATCAATGCCCAGTTGAATTGCCAACAGTGGCAAGCCAATCATTCGAATGGTTCGACCCGCGGAGATGATTGCGGAGGCCATGCCGAGGGTGAGCAGCTTTGCTCGCTCGCGCTTTGCAACCTCCCAAACATTGCCGTGTTGCCCGGATGGGGGAGAGTGCAGTTTGTTTTTGGGAACCGAAGTAACCGCGATCATCGCCACCAAACATAGGGAGCTGGCAACCAGATAAGCCGCCTCGGTGCCAAACTGCGCTACCGCCAGAGAGCCAAGAATTGGACCCAGCGCTGCACCACCGCGAAATGACCCACCAAGCAGTGACATTGCCTTTGCGCGGTGGCTCACTGGAACCTGAGCTGCCAAAAGCGAGTGCCTAGAAAGTCCAAAGAGCGAGAACATCGCGCCAAAGCCCATGGCAATCAAAAGCAATGGCCAATAGCCAAGGTTTAGGAATCCTAAGACTCCAAACATGGCCGCGACAACTGTCGCCACAATCATTGAGGTTCGCTCGCCCAATCGATTTACGATCGAGGATGCCGGCAACTCAAAAAGCAGGGTCCCAAGCATTGCTGCTGCGGTAACAGCACCGGCAGAGGCTAGGTCGAATCCATATTCGGTGGCGGTTGCCGGAAAAATCGGGAGTAGCGAGCTCAGCGCTGCTTCAAAAAGCAGTGACGGCAGGTAAACCGGAAGGGTGAGCGAGCGCTTTTTGAAATTCTCAGTCACTTTGAGCCCTACTTCTGCTTCCAAAATATGCAGCGCCAATTATTAGCGCTCCGGATAGTGCAAGCAACCAGGTGAGCTGTTTGCCACTGACCAATAGCAGCAGCGTGGTGGAAAGCAGTGGAGTTAGAAAAGAGAGCAATCCAATTCGCTGAGGATCGCCTGATTTCAATGCATAGTCCCAGAGGTAAAACGCTCCACCTAATGGACCAAGGCCTATTGCAATAAGGATTAGCCACTGAGTAGCGGTTGGACTAACCGGTGCCTCCCATAACAGGTGTGCAAACATCGCAAGTAGTCCGGCAACCAGAGCGAAGAGTCCGACAGCGGAGCTTTCAAAGTGCGGGAGCCGCTTAGTAAGTAGTGAGTACAAAGCCCAGATAATCGCCGCCAAGAAGGCGAAAAGGTAACCAATTAGTCCGCCACTAGTTAGCTCTCCGCCAGAGGTGATTGCTAGCGCAGCCCCTAAGAAGCCAACCAAAGCCGCAATCACCTGACGCAGGCGCAGCGATGTTCCAGGTAAAAACATTGGAGCTAAAACGACAATCAGAAGTGGCCAAAGGTAATTCACCAGATTCGCCTGGACTGGAGGTGCCAGCCCTAGGGCTGTGAACAGTGCTGCGTGAAATCCAAACAGTCCAAAAACACCCACTAATAAAGTGCGTGGCGGCACTTTCATTCGGGAAATTTGACCGCGGCTGACAAATATGGCCAAAACGGAACCAATTAAAAGACCCGTGCCGGTCACGAAAAAAGGTGGCAGATTACCCAGGATCGAACTCATTGGAGCCAGGGTTGCCCATAGCACTATTGCAGCTATTGCGGCGCTATCTGAGCGGGAAATCACGTCTTTGAGTCTAGTGCGATGGGCCTTGAAAGCACTTGGCAACGATCTCCTACAGGTTCACAGTGAACAGCTGGACAACAAATAGTGAAGAAAAATTACATATTCTGTTTTCAAACCCTCAACTTTCGGTGTAATGTCAAACAAGTTTCCTTCATTAGAACTCCTAATGATTGGGGAACGGTACCTAACTCAAAGGAGAGAAACATGAAGTTCTCGCGAATCGTTCGCGCGGTAGCTATTGCTGCTGTAGGTGTCCTAGGCACCTCCGGTCTAGCTGTAGCTCCTGCAGGTGCAGCAGACCGCACCCTAGTGAGAATTGCGGAAAGCAACGTCCGTACCTCACTTAACTCGTCTCACAGCGACCACAACCTGGTTGAAAACGGCACCGTTGGGTACCTAACTGGAGACGGTTTCAACTACTACGACAACAAGTCAAATCTTGTAAAAAAGACCGGCTTCGGTACCTACCGAATCGTCAAGGACAAGCCACTAACCATCGAGACCAAGCTAAACAAGGGTCTTGTATGGTCTGACGGTGCTCCAATTGACGCCTACGACTTGCTACTACCTTGGGTAACCGCATCTGGTTTCTACGACAACGATGCCCAGGGTGTTTACTGGGACGACGTGTCCAAGGAATCTGGTATGGAGAAGATCGTCAAGTTCCCAACCATTTCTCAGGACAGCCTTACTGTTACCTGGACCTTCGACGAGTTTGACTCGGCTTGGGAGCTATTCTTCGGAATTGGCAAGCCAGTTCACGCCCTAACTCAGTTGGCTTACCCAACTTTGAGCGACGGTCAGGCAAAGGCTAAGTTCATCACTGCAGTAAAGAAGAAGGACTGGACCGTTCTAAAGGCCCTAGCTACTCAGTGGAACACTGCTTACAACTTCATCGACACCAAGCCAATTGACGCATCGACCGACCCTAACCTGTTGATCGTTGCTGGTGCATACACCATCAAGAGCTCGGTGCCTGGCAAGTCCATGACCTTGGTAGCGAACCCGCTATACAAGACTGGTCCAAAGCCAACCATCAAGACCATCCAGCTAGTAACCATTCCAGACTCGACCGCTATGGGTCAGGCACTGGCAAACGGTGAAGTTGACATCATTGCACCGCAGGCAACTGCTGCTTTGAACGACTCTCTTCTAGCTCAGCCAAACACCAAGGTTTACGGTTTCGGTGCTGCAACTTACGAGCACCTTGACGTTGACCTCAAGGGTCCAGCTTGGGCTGGCATGTCAGCAGCAAAGGCAACCGACCTACGTCGTGCGCTACTGCTAACCATCCCTCGTCAGGAGATCGTTGACAAGCTAGTGAAGACCATTAACCCTGCGGCTAAGGTCTTGAGCTCGATGACCCCTTACTTCAACGCTGACCCTAAGCACGCAGCCATGGTTGCTACCTCTGGTGCGAAGCCTTACCTAGACGCTGAGGCAACTCGTCTAGCTGCTGCTAAGGCACTGCTAACCAAGCACGGCTACTCAACCACCAACCCATTGAAGCTAACCCTTCACTGGGGTGGCCCAACCAACGAGCGTCGCAAGAACACCGCTGCGCTAATCGTTGCTGCGGCTGCGAAGGCTGGCATTGAAGTAACCAGCAAGCCTTCAGCGGTATGGAGCCAGGAGCTTGGAAACAACAAGTCTGACCTTCAGTTCTTCGCTTGGGCTCAGACCTCGACCGTTTACACCGGAATGCGTAACATCTACGGAAGCACTGGAAGCGAACCACGCGCCCAGAACTACATCGACTGGATCAACCCAACTGTTGACAAGGCTCTTGCCCGTCACAGCGACGAGATCCTTTCGGCAGATGGCGCATTCAAGGTAAACCAGATCTTTGAGAAGGAATACTTCAAGGATGCAGTCGGTCTACCTCTGTTCCAGTGGGCATCGCTAATCGCTGCCAACAAGACCCTGAAGAACGTAAAGCCATCGGCTCTATCTCCTCAGGTTGTCTGGAACTACTGGGAGTGGAAGTACTAATCAGCTGTTGCTGATCTAACCGAATGGCCCCGTGCTTGCACGGGGCCATTTCATTTGCCCGATTGGGTTATACTTTGAGAGTTAATGGAAAGTTAAGGACAGTGCGGTCTTGATTCAATACATCCTTAGGCGCGTCGGCGCCCTATTGCTAGTCCTTTTGGGCTCTACCTTCTTGATCTACAACCTCACGGCGATCTCTGGTGACCCGCTTGAAGATCTTCGTCTTTCGACCGAACCAAATGCTGCGTTCTTGCTCGAGAAGGCAATCCAAGACCTTCAGCTGAACGTTCCTCCTCCGGTTCGTTATTTCAACTGGCTAATTGGCATCCTGGGTCTTGGTGGAGCTGCTCCAACCATGGGACTGACCCTGGAGGGCAGCGAAGTACTTGACATCATCGGTTTGGCGATACCAATCTCTATCCGACTGGTAATCATCGCGACCATTTTGTCAATCGTTATCGGTATCTCAATCGGTATCATCAGCGCACTTCGTCAGTACAGCCGCTTTGACTACTCCATTACCTTCATCGCGTTCTTGTTCTTCTCTTTGCCAATCTTCTGGGTTGCAGTATTGCTAAAACAGTTCGCCGCAATTGAGTTCAACAACTTCCTCTATGACCCGGTTATCTCAACGAACTGGATGATTGGTTTTGCGTTTCTCGGTGCGTTCATATTTGCAGGCATAGTAGGTGGAGGCCGCAAGCGATTCTTGATAACCCTTGCTGCAGCGTTCGCGCTGAACTTCGCCACCTTGTCCTACATCTCTGCTACAGGATGGCTAATTACTCCTTCGCTCGGACCGCTGTTAATCACTGTCATGGCAGTGGGTATCGCTTTTGGTATTACACACCTGTCGACCGGTATCGCAAACCGCCGCGTGCTGTTTATCTCTCTCGGTCTAGCAGCACTTACCCCAGTGTTCTACTTTGTGATGCAGCCAGTATTCAGCGAGAGCTTCGAGGGCTCAACAATGTTGCTATTGGCCCTTGGAACGATTGCGGTTGGTTACTTAGCGGGCTACATCTTCGGTGGCGATGACCGTTCTGCGGCTGGCCGCACCGGAATGATCGTGTCTTTCCTCAGCGCAGGCTTGATTGCGCTTGACCGCTTTATGCAGAGCTGGGACGAGTACTACAACAACGAGTGGATCTTCGGTCGCCCAATTGCAACCGTTGGTGACTCAATCCCCGAGATTGAGGGCGACTACTGGATGACCGGCGTGGACGCCTTCACCCACCTGTTGTTGCCTACCGCTGCGCTGATGTTGATCTCGGTTGCCGGTTATGTTCGTTACTCAAGAGCGTCACTACTTGAGGTCTTGAACCAGGACTACATCCGCACCGCACGTGCGAAGGGTCTTACCGAGCGCACCGTGATTATGCGTCACGCATTCCGCAACTCTTTGATTCCACTAACCACCATCATGGCTTTTGACTTTGCTGGCTTGTTGGGTGGCGCGATCATTACCGAGCAGGTCTTCGCCTGGCGCGGTATGGGAACGCTGTTCAATACCGGTTTGGCCAAGTTCGACCTAAACCTAGTCATGTCTGTGGTGCTTATCACCAGCATCTCGGCACTGGTCTTCAACTTAATTGCAGACCTGGTTTATTCGGCCCTAGACCCAAGAATTCGAGTGACTAAGTAAATGAGCGAAAAAGACATGAATCTAGACAACGAAGCCAAGGGTTCTGAGGACTCTTTTGAGCAGAAAGAAACCGCTGGCCTGTCACAGGGTCAGATCGTTCTTCGACGCTTTGTAAGACACCGCGCAGCGATGATCTCGCTGTTCGTATTGGTGTTCATCATCCTGTTCGTATTCACCGCTGGTGGATTGGCACTGGGCAACACTGCGAACCCAATTCGCATTATGGGCTGGTGGCAGTGGGACTTCACAGACCTACCACCACTTCAGGGCGTTATGGGCGAGCCAACTTTGGACATGATGCCTGAGTTCATCGATGGCACCGGCATGCAAATTGGCCCGCACCCATTTGGTCAGGACTCCATCGGTCAGGACTACTTCTCGCTGGTTATCCGAGGTGCTCAGCAGTCCATCACCGTGATGTTCATCATCGGTGCGGTAGCGGCATTCCTTGGAACCGTAATGGGCGCAATCTCTGGTTTCTTTGGTAAGTGGATTGACCAGCTAATCATGCGATTTGTTGACCTAATCATCACCATCCCAACCCTGATCATCGGTGCTGTTATCGGCATCCAGATCGGAAACCTAGGTGTGTTTTTCCTAGCGCTGTTCTTGGGTCTAGTTTCTTGGACTGGTCTCTCGCGTTTGGTTCGTGGAGAATTCCTAACCTTGCGTGAGCGCGAGTTCGTTGATGCCGCTCGTGTAGCTGGCGCATCCAACCTACGCATCATCTTCAAGCACATCCTGCCAAACGCCATCGGTGTGGTAATCGTTTCGGTGACGCTTTTGATGTCCGGTGCAATCTTGTTAGAGACCGCGTTGTCCTACCTAGGCTTCGGTGTGGTTGCTCCTGATACATCCCTTGGTGCATTGATCTCTGCCAACCAGGACGCGTTCACGGTTTACCCATGGTTGTTCTGGTGGCCAGGTCTATTCATCGTGACAATTGCGCTTTGCATCAACTTCATCGGTGATGGTCTTCGTGATGCCTTTGACCCACGTCAGAAGCGTCGCATTAGCCGCAAGGACCGCAGCGAAGCACGTGCGTTGAAGAAGAAGTCCTAAAGATGCACAGCAATCAAAACCACAAGTGGAATGGCAACAA
>CAMAQN010000045.1 GCA_945860535.1 Auritidibacter sp. Marseille-P8566 | reverse complement strand
ACGTTGTCTGGAGCACCAAATTCCAGTGCCTCGCCGACCAAAAGTTCCGCAACCTCTTCGGTTGGAATTCTTGAGGTGAGGATTCGACCCATCACGACTTCTGGAACCACACCGCATAGCCCGTCGCTGCAGAGTAGCCAGCGATCCCCGGGCAGTGCGTCATGCAGGGCTATATCAATCTCTGGTTCGCCAGAGACATCTCCCAGCACTCGCATCAAGACGCTGCGACGAGGGTGAACCAGCGCCTCTTCAGGGGTGATTCTCCCCAGGTCAACCAGCTTTTGAACGAAGGTGTGATCAGCGGTGATTTGAGTAACTTCGCCATCTCTAGCGCGGTAGATTCTCGAGTCACCAATGTGGGCGGTGATGATCTGTGAGCCGTGTAGCAACATTCCAGAGAAGGTGGTTCCCATGCCCTCAAGGTCCGGGTGATCCGCCACCGTCGCAGAGAGCATGCCGTTGGCTTCTAGGATGCCGGTGCGAATCGAGTCAATTGCTTCTTCGGTGCTGTCATAGCGAGCATCGGTCAACGCAATGCGCTGAGATGAAATCGCAGATGCAATATCTCCTCCGGCATGACCACCCATGCCGTCGGCCACGAAAAACAGTTGGTAACCGGCGTAGCCAGAGTCCTGATTTGAGCTGCGGTGCTTGCCAATGTCGCTAGCCGCATAGGAGATGGATTTGACCGCCACCGCTAATTACCTCAACTCGAAGGTAGTGGTGCCGATTCGAATGGTTGCACCCTGGCGAATGGTTGCCGGAGTCGTTACTTTTCTGCCATCTAAGTAGGTGCCGTTAGTTGAGTTCAAATCCTGCAGCACCCAGTCCTCACCAACCAAAACCAGCTTGGAGTGCATGTTTGATGCAAACTCATCCGAGATCACAACGTCACAGGTTGCGCCCCTGCCGATTAGGAGTTCTCGCTTACCCGCGATGTCGATAAATGTTCCAGCGGTTCGGCCGGTGAGCATTGCGATCTGGGTTGGGTCAAAGACCTCTCCATCTTCGAGGCCAAGGCTTGCTACCGATCCGACCACCGATCCACCGCCGGCAAGAGCCGGAGCATTCTGCCTGGCAATCTTGCTTATTACGCGGCGGCCATAAAGGTCAGCACGAATTACCGATAGCAGGCTCAGGATAAAGATCCAAAGCACTGCAACAAAGCCGATTCTTACTAAAAAGAGCGCTAGTTCACTCATCCATCCACCTGCGCATTCGCACTGAGTTCGAATTCAAATTCACTTCGGCCAGCCTTGATCACATTGCCGGAGCGAAGCACGACCTCCGAGATTCGGGCGTCATCAACAAAAGTTCCATTGGTGGACTGGCGATCTCTGATCGCAGCGACCTCACCGTTCCAAGCAATTTCAAAGTGAATACGGCTCAGCCCACGGTCATCAATTGCAATATCTGCCACATCTTCGCGACCCACGGTCGTAACGCCAGTTTTTAGCGAGATCCGCTTGCCATCAACAATCAGCGCGGGCGTCCAGTTGACAGATTTGTTCAGCACTGCGTAGCCAACCTTCACCTGACCGCGAGGAACGTGGTGGTCAGGGGCAAGCTGTAGCTCCAGATTGCTGGCTAGTCGGTAACCCTGCTTTGCGGCGTATTTTGCGACCTCAAGCTGGACGGCGCTGAGAATGCCAGGGGTGATTCTTGGGAGGTCGATTGGCGAAATCAGAATCTTATAAATGTGTGGAACTAGCACTCGGTCTTTATCGACCGCAGCGGCAGCCTGATCCATCGTCGAACGAATCGCCTGGCTTAGTTCAACAGGCTGCAATTCGGCTTTGCTCAAACGCGCAAAGACAGAGCCAATGCCCGTCTCAATGCGCTTTTCAACCTTGTCCAGAAAGCTCAATTAGCCCGCTCTCATCATCTTTAGCAGTGGGGGTAAGTCTACCCACCCACCCCTTACCGCGCGCTTATTTCTCTGCTAATCTCACAACTCGTTACGAGGCCAAAGCATTCAAACGCTGAAGCCTTGCGCGCCAACAGGAGATACGTTGACCCTCAATACATTCGTGATTGCCCTAGAGGTGCTCGGTGTTATTGCATTTGCGCTATCGGGCGTGATTGAAGCGGCTAGAAAGCACTTTGATCTGGTTGGCGTTGTAATGGTGTCTTTTGTGACCGCCTTTGGTGGCGGAACCTTGCGAGATGTGCTTTTAGAGCGCAAACCATTTTTCTGGGCCGAGCAAGAGTTTTGGGTTTGGGCACTTATTGGCCTAGCGATCGCAATGCCGTTTTTCTTCCGCTCTCGACACATTGAGCTCACGGAGCGGGCTATTTTGGTCCCAGATGCCATTGGGCTTGGAATCTTTACCGCAGGTGGAACCCACATCGCACTGGAATTAGGCAGCAGCCCTTTGATTGCGGTCCTGATGGGTGTCATTACCGCTGTGGTTGGCGGAGTCTTTAGAGACGTCTTGGTGAACGAAGTTCCAAGAGCGTTCCACGATCATCAGCCATATGCCGTAATCGCCTTTGCCGGTGGCTGGGTGGTAGTGCTGCTGGATGTGCTTTCAGTTCCAACCACCATCACGCTTTTGGTGGGCAGCGGTCTGATTATCTTGGTGCGACTACTCTCAATCAAATTTGGCTGGGAGCTTAAGCGCTGGCGCTTCCTGTAACAGCCAAGTTTGATTAGCCAACTTCTTGGAGTTTTTTACCTCTGGTGTGGGTTGGTTTGCAAACCAGGTTGGCCGGGTCTTCGTTGCAGCTATCGCACAAAAGAACCAGGTCCTTGCAGCCTAGGTTTTGGCAGTTTCTAAATTCCTTGGTTGGTCCAGCGCAGCACTCGCAAACGCCGATGGTCTTGGCCTCGTCCGAAAAGTCGATGTTCATGCGACCATCAAAGACATAGAGCGAACCTTCCCAAAGGCCCTTGTCGCGGAATTTCTCGCCATAGCGAACAATGCCGCCGTCGATTTGATAAACCTCTTGGAAGCCGCGGTTGATCATTACCGCCGAGAGAATCTCGCAGCGAATGCCACCGGTGCAGTAGGTGACAATTGGCTTGTCCTTGAGGTGGTCATACTTGCCACTATCAAGCTCTGCGATGAAATCGTGGGTGGTTTGCACATCAGGAACGATGGCGTTTTTGAACTTACCGATCTTGGCCTCGAATGCGTTTCGGCCATCGAAGAACACAACCTCATCGCCACGCTCTTCAACCAGCTGGTTCACCTGCTGGGGCTTTAGGTGCTTACCGCCGTTTACAACACCGGACTTGGCAACCTCAATCTCGTCGGGGGTGGTGAAGGCAACCAGTTCTTTTCTTGCCTTGACGCTGAGCCTTGGGAAATCGTTCCCAGTTCCCTCTGACCACTTAAAGTCGATCTTTCCAAAACCTGGATATTCCTTGGTGGCGCGAGAGTACTTCTTTAGGTCCTCCATGTCGCCTCCGAGGGTGCCATTGATGCCGTGCTCTGAGATCAGGATGCGGCCCTTGAGGTTTAGCGAAACGCAGAGCGACTTCTGCCAAAGCATTACCGCCTTGGGGTCTGCTACCGGAGCAAAGCCGTAGTAAAGAATGATTTTGTTCAGAGCCATATTCAAAGTTTAGCCCCGTGCAACCGCCATAGACTAGGGGCATGTCAATGAAGCCTGGGCTTGATAAAGCCGAACTAAATCACAACATCCGCCCGCAGGACGACCTCTTTAGGCACGTCAATGGTCAGTGGCTGGAAAACACTCCTATCCCAGAAGATCAAGCTGTCTATGGCAGCTTCATGATCCTGCGCGATGACTCAGAGCTAGCGGTAAAGGAAGTCCTGGAGGAGGCGGCAGCCAACCCAAGACCTGGAGTAGCACAGCAGATCGGTGACCTCTACGCATCCTTCTTGGATGAGGATCGAATTGAGAAGCTAGGTGCTCAGCCAATGCAGGACGGCCTGGGTCGTATTTCAAACATCTCCGACCGCAAGGACCTGTTCAAACTTCTTGGTGCTTTCGAGCGCGAAGGTTTGCCTGGCATTTGGGGCAGCTACGTGGACAATGATGCCGGTAACCCAGAGCGCTACCTAGTTCACCTTTACCAGGGCGGGATTGGACTTCCTGATAAGGAGTACTACACCGACGAGAAGTACGAGGACATTCGCACCGAATACGTTCCTCACATCTCCCGCATGCTGATGCTCGCTGGCTGGTCAGCCACCGACGCGATTGAGGCAGCACAGTCGATATTTGATTTGGAAGCCAAGATTGCAAAGCACCACTGGAGCCGCGTTGAATCTCGCGAGGCAGAGAAGACCTACAACCTCAAGGACCTTGCGGGACTAAAGGCTTTGAACAAGAAGATTCTTTGGGACGAATACCTAGCGGGTGCAGAACTCAAGAGTTCATTACTCGATTGGAATGTAGTGATGATGCCATCCTTCTTCGAAGGCATCGAAGACCTTCTGGCCGATGAGCACCTAGAGGCTTGGAAGCTTTGGCTGAGCTGGGTTCTAGTTCGTTCCTATGCCCCATACCTGAGCTCCGCATTTGTCGAAGAGCGCTTTGCTTTCTTCGGCACCAAGTTAACCGGACAGCCAGTTAATCGACCACGCTGGAAGCGAGCCGTTGGTTTGGTTGAGGGCAGCCTCGGCGAAGCGGTTGGGCAGATCTATGTTGAGAAGAACTTCCCCGCATCTTCGAAGCAGAAGATGGAAGTTTTGGTCGGTCACCTGACCGAGGCTTACCGTCAGAGCATCAAGAACCTGGACTGGATGACCGAGGAGACCAAGGTCCGGGCCTTGGAGAAGCTCGACAAGTTCACCCCAAAGATTGGTTACCCAGACAAGTGGAAGGACTACTCAGCAATCCAGATCTCTCGCGATGATTTGGTGGGCAACGTAAGAAACGTTTCCAGCTGGGAGTTTGATTACCACGCCAACAAGATTGGTGCTCCAATCGACCGCGACGAGTGGCACATGACCCCGCAGACCGTAAACGCCTACTACAACCCAGGCCTAAACGAAATCGTGTTCCCGGCGGCAATCTTGCAGCCACCGTTCTTCTCCCCAGACACCGATGACGCGATTAACTTCGGTGGCATTGGTGGAGTTATTGGTCACGAGATTGGACACGGTTTTGACGACCAGGGCTCGAAGTATGACGGAGACGGAAAACTAGTTTCCTGGTGGACCGATGCCGATCGCGCTGCATTCGAAGAGCGCACTAAGTCCCTTATCGATCAGTACAGCGCGCTCAGTCCAACTGAGTTGGATGATAGCAACAAGGTAAACGGCGAGCTCACCATCGGTGAGAACATCGGAGACCTTGGTGGCCTAAGTATCGGCTGGAAGGCTTACCTGATTTCACTAAACGGTGCTCAGCCGCCGGTTATCGATGGCATGAGCGCAGCAGAGCGTTTCTTGATGGCTTGGTCCCAATGCTGGAGAACCAAATCTCGCGATGAGATTGCTATCCAGCGCTTGGCAACCGACCCGCACTCACCACCAGAATTCCGTGTCAACCAGGTGGTCAAGAACCTCGACCTATTCCACGAGACCTACGGCACAACTGAGTCTGATGCACTTTGGCTGGAGCCAGCCAAGCGCGTTGTGATCTGGTGAAACTCTGGTTCCGAATCCTCTACGTAATGCTTACGTGGAGGAAAAGATCAAAGCTCACAATCGACGAGGTTTCCACCATCTCTTTTCGGGTTTGGCCAACTGACCTAGATATCTATCGCCACATGAACAATGGCGTGTTTCTAACTTTGATGGACCTTGGTCGCTACGACCAGGGTCTTAGAACCGGCTTTTGGCAGAAGTGGCAGAAGCTCGGCTGGTATCCAATCGTCGTGAACTCCACAATCAGCTATCGCAAGTCTTTAGAGCCGTGGCAAAAGTTCGACATCGAAACCAGAGTGATTGGTTGGGACGATGTCGCGTACTTTATGGAGCAGCGCTTTGTCAGAAATGGTGAGATCTATGCGCGCGCAATTATGCGCGGCAGGTTCCTAAAGCGCAGCTGGGGAATTGTTACTCCAAAAGAAGTTATGGATGGCTCGGGCGGATGGCCCGGTGACGAACCTAAGCTTCCGCAGTGGGTAACCGATTGGGCAAAGAGCGCACAGCTTCCAAAAGGAAAAGAGCCTGCTCCAAGCACTTGGGACTAAGAATTAGCCCCTGGCCAACGGCAAGCCGCAATCGCATCTTCGATTGGGTTTAGCAAAAGGTCCTGAGTCTCAGGGTGCAGCTCCATGTATTTCACGGTGTAGGAACAAATAGGCACAACCTTGCCCATGTCCTCGTGACGAATAGTGTCGAGTGACTCTCGAAGCAAAATGGCGGCATAGTTGTTTCTCTGGTGAGCTGGGTCAACCTCGGTGTGGGTTAGGCGAATCTCAGACTCGACCTGTTCGTAGTCCATCAGGCCAACGCGCTCGTCTTCTAGGAGAATCTCAAAGCGATTGTCTTCCGGCTTGTGAACTACTTTTACGCTCATGCTGTTAATCTTTCCCTCGTGACTGGCAACTTAGTAATCATGGGGGATAACCTTACGCATCTCAAGTCGATGCCGAGTGAGTCTGTGCAATTGATTTACATTGACCCTCCCTTCAACACCGGACGCGAGCAAGTCCGCACCAGTCGCACCTCTCGGGCTAGCGAGTCTGGCCGAGTCGGCTTCCAGGGGAAGCGTTACGAACAGGTCGTTTCCAAGGTTCTAAGTTACGACGACGAGTTCGCCGATTACTGGGCTTTTCTAGAACCAAGACTTGAAGAGAGTTGGCGACTACTTGCTGATACTGGCACCCTCTACCTTCACCTCGATTACCGAGAGTCTCACTACGCCAAAGTTTTGCTCGACGCACTATTTGGTAGAGATAGTTTTCTTAACGAAATCATCTGGGCCTACGACTATGGAGCACGCTCGAAGTCGCGCTGGCCAGCTAAGCACGACAACATTCTGGTCTATGTAAAAAACCCAAAGACTTACTTCTTCAACTCCCAGGAGGTAGATCGTGAGCCCTACATGGCGCCGGGACTCGTCACAAAGGAAAAAGCAGAACGCGGCAAGTTGCCAACCGATGTCTGGTGGCACACCATCGTGTCACCAAC
>CAMAQN010000044.1 GCA_945860535.1 Auritidibacter sp. Marseille-P8566 | reverse complement strand
TACCGCTGAGTTTGAGGCCTGGCATAGACAGGCAAGAGAAGATGCTGGAAACAAAATGAGTTCCTCGAAATGAGATTCGCTCACAACTAAAGCCTGCCCTGTTCGGCAGGCCCGAACAGGAGAAACTAAGTGGCGCTTCCACGCGTATACGACGTAGCCAAAGAACTTGGCATTGACACAAAGGTCGCACTATCCAAGCTTGAAGAGCTTGGCGAGTATGTCAAAGGTGGGTCTTCCACCATCACTCCACCAGTAGCAGCAAAGCTTCGCGCCGCGTTCCCGAACGCAGGTAAGGCCGCACCTAAGAAGGCTGAGCCAAAGGCAGCTGCCCCACAAGCCGAGACTTCAACGCCTGCCGCTGAGGTAGCCAAGCCAGCGCTTCAGGCAGAGCGTTCAGTCTCTGAGGCTCCAGCTGCACCTGCGGCCCCGGCTGCTCCAGCTTCAGCTAGTTCAATCATTGGAATTCCACGTCCGGGTAACAACCCGTTCAGCTCGAACCAGGGCATGGGTATCCCACGCCCGATGGCTCGTCCTGGCAACAACCCTTTCAGCGCGAACCAGGGCATGGGCCGTGGCCCACGTCCGGCTGGCGCTCCACGTCCAGGCGGTGCAGCTGGCGCAGCCGGTGCTCGTCCAGGCCAGGGCGGTGCTCCTCGTCCAGGTGGTGCACCTCGCCCAGGCGGCGCTCCACGTCCAGCTGGTGCTGGTTTTGGTAGCCCACGTCCAGGCGGTGCTCCAGGATTCGGTGCTCCAGGTGCTGGTGCTCCTGGAGGTCGTCCAGGTCCTGCAGGTCGCGGTGGTCGCGGTGCTGGTACCGCAGGTGCTTTTGGAAAGGGTGGCTCTAAGAGCAAGGGTCGTAAGTCCA
Source organism: Auritidibacter sp. Marseille-P8566 (assembly GCA_945860535.1). Classification (GTDB taxonomy): domain Bacteria; phylum Actinomycetota; class Actinomycetes; order Actinomycetales; family Microbacteriaceae; genus Aquiluna. The sequence goes on along the minus strand of CAMAQN010000044.1, from coordinate 6,295 downwards.
AGCGCACTAAGAGAGAAGAATTTGAGCAGAGATCTGCACCGAGCCTCGGTGGTGCAGTGGTGCCACGCGGCGACGGTAGCACCGTTGTTCGTATTCGCCGCGGAGCCTCGATTCAGGACTTCGCAGACAAGATTGGCGCTAACGCTGGCCAGTTGATTACCGTGTTGTTCCACCTGGGGCAGATGGCTACCGCCACCGCATCCTTGGATGAGGACACTTTCCAAATTCTCGGTGTTGAGCTCGGCTACAAGGTCGAGGTCGTATCCCCTGAGGACGAAGAGCGCGAGCTATTCGAAGGCTTTGGGTTGGACATCTCAACCGGTATTGAGGATGAGGATGATGAGGATCTACAGGCTCGCCCACCAATCGTCACCGTCATGGGTCACGTTGACCACGGTAAGACCAAGCTTTTGGACTCGATTCGAAGTGCAAACGTGGTGGCTAGCGAAGCCGGTGGAATTACTCAGCACATTGGTGCTTACCAGGTTCACACCACTCACGAGGGCATCGATCGCGCCATCACCTTTATTGACACCCCGGGTCACGAGGCGTTCACAGCTATGCGTGCTCGTGGTACTCAGGTAACCGACATTGCAATCCTGGTGGTTGCAGCAGACGACGGCGTTATGCCTCAGACCATCGAAGCGCTAAACCACGCTCAGGCCGCCAAGGTTCCAATCGTGGTTGCAGTGAACAAGGTCGACAAGGAGGGTGCAAACCCTGCCAAGATTCGTCAGCAGCTAACCGAGTTCGGTTTGGTTGCCGAGGAATACGGTGGCGACGTAATGTTCGTTGACGTCTCGGCATTGAAGAACGAGGGTATTGACCGTTTGCTAGATGCAGTTCTGCTAACCGCAGATGCTGCACTAGACCTTCGTGCCAACCCTGACCGCGATGCTCGCGGTGTTGCGATTGAAGCCAACCTAGACCGTGGTCGTGGTTCGGTTGCAACCGTTCTAATTCAGTCTGGAACCCTAGAGGTTGGTGACGCAATTGTTGCCGGTAGCTCACACGGTCGTGTTCGTGCAATGTTCGATGAGAACGGTGTAGCGGTTGAGAAGGCATTCCCTTCCCGTCCGGTTCAGGTTCTAGGTCTTCAGTCCGTGCCGCGCGCTGGTGACACCTTCGTGGTTGCTGAAGATGAGCGTCAGGCTCGTCAGATCGCCGAGAAGCGTGAAGCCGCCGACAGAAACGCGCTATTGGCCAAGACCCGCAAGAAGCTATCGCTTGAGGACTTCACCAAGGCCCTTGAAGAGGGCAAGGTTGAATCCCTTAACCTCATCATCAAGGGTGACGTGTCCGGTGCCGTTGAGGCCCTGGAAGACAGCTTGCTCAAGATTGTGGTCGACGATTCAGTTCAGCTACGAATCATCCACCGCGGTGTTGGTGCGATTACCGAGTCTGACGTCAACCTCGCAACCGTTGACTCCGCAGTCATCATTGGATTCAACGTCCGACCAGATAACAAGGCTAGAGAGCGTGCCGAACGCGAAGGCGTCGACGTTCGTTTCTACTCAGTTATCTACAACGCACTTGACGACATTGAGAGCTCGCTCAAGGGCATGCTCAAGCCAGAGTACGAAGAGCAGCAGATGGGTACCGCAGAAGTGCGCGAAATCTTCCGCTCCTCCAAGTTCGGCACCATCGCAGGTTCATACGTTCGCTCGGGTCTAATCCGCCGCAACGCTATGGCTCGCGTGATGCGCGATGGCGTGATGATCAAGGAAGGTCTAAAGGTTGACTCCCTGAAGCGATTCAAGGATGACGCAACCGAAGTAAAGACCGACTACGAGTGTGGTATCGGTCTTGGTGACTTCAACGACATCTTGGTTGATGACGTTATCGAAACCTACGAGATGGTCGAGAAGCCGAGGGTCTAGTGGTTGATCACGCACGTGCTCGTCGACTAGGGGAGCGAATCAAGGTATTGGCCGCAGAGGCAATGGAAAAGGTTGTAAAAGACCCAGACCTAGGTTTTGTGACCATTACCGACGTTCGCGTAAGCCCTGATCTTTCGCAGGCAAAGCTTTACTTCACCGTGTTTGGTAGCGCTGAGGACCTTGAGGTTTCGAGAGATATTCTGGAGAGCCACAAGGGCAAGCTTCGCAGCGAGATCGGTCGCCACCTCGGGATTCGAATCACCCCATCTATTGAGTTCATCAACGATGAGGTTCCGGTTGCTGCCGGTGCTATGGCTGATCTTTTGGCTGAGGCAAAGCGTCGCGATGCCGAGCTGGAAAAGATTGCCAAGAATGCCGAGCCTGCCGGAGACGCCGACCCATACATCAAGCCAAAGATCTCGGAAGAGTAATGCCCTCCGCACTGGTGCTGATAGATAAGCAGCAGGGTTGGACCAGCCACGACGTGGTTGCAAAACTGCGGGGCATCTTGGGCACCAGGAAAATCGGTCATGCTGGAACCTTGGACCCTATGGCTACCGGGCTTTTGGTGCTGGGCGTTGAAGGCGGCACGAAATTGCTGCAGTTCATATCCGGTAGCGATAAGCAGTACATCGCAACCATTCGACTAGGTGCGTCCACCCAAACGGACGATGCCGAGGGTGAGATCCTTTCCTCAACCTCAGCGGTCGGGGTAAGTGCAGAGCAGATTGATGCTGAGATTGCAAAATTGACTGGCGAAATCACCCAGGTCCCCTCATCGGTAAGTGCAATCAAGGTACATGGCAAGCGCGCATACGACCTGGTTCGCGAAGGTAAAGAGGTTGAGCTGAAGGGCCGCCAGGTAACGGTGACCAAATTCCTAAGGGTATCTGACCCTCGCAGGGTCGGCGAATACCTAGATTTCGAGGTTGTAGTTGATTGCTCTTCTGGCACCTACATTCGAGCACTGGCCCGAGATATTGGCGCTGCGTTAGGTGTTGGCGGTCACTTGACCGAGCTGCGAAGAACCAAAATCGGCAACTTCGACTTAGCTAACGCCACCGAGATCGATAAGCGACCGGTAGCAATTCCACTTAGTGAAGCAGTGCTAATGCTTTTTCCAGCGATTGAGCTCAGTTTCGACCAAGCTCAGGACATTGTCCACGGTAAGCGGATCTCCTTAGAGGCAAGCGGAATGATCGCTACCACCTGGAATTCAGAATTGCTTGCGGTTCTAGAACCTGTTGGCACTGAGCTGAAGTCTGTTGTCGTATTCCCAGAGGTCTTCAATGCTTGAGTGGTGGTATCAGGCCCAACTTTGGTTTGGCGTTTTGGCTGGGTTGTTGCTGGTCGTGATGGGCCTGATCGGTCGCAAGCCATCTGGCTTCTCGCTAGCACTTGTTGCCGGCAGCGAATTCGGTTTGCTGATGCAGCTGATTGCATCGATTACCTTGGTGATTTTGGGGGAGCGGGCCAAGCTCGACACCTGGGAATTCTTTGGCTATCTGATTGTGGCGCTAATGGTGCCAGTAGCCGCAGCTATCTGGGCACTTATTGACCGCAATCGCTGGTCAACTGTGGTGATGGGTGCTGGAATCTTGACAGTGACAGTAATGCTGGTTCGAATGCAGCAAATCTGGAGTGGCACTCCAGTTTCATTCTCGTAATTCTCGCTCGCAGTTAACCTTTCGTTAACCTTCTGTTCGTGGCAATTCAACCCACAGACCCCACGCTAGTGAACATGTCGAACGATGTCGCGCCTAAGCGCCTAAAGCTGCGCAGCAAGCCATCTCGCACCGCGGACAAGGTGTTCTTTGCGGTTGCTAAGGCAGCCGGCTATTCATCATTCGTTTTGGTAGCCGCAATTCTGTTCTTTTTGATGCTTCGTGCATGGCCGGCTTTTGAATCTCAAGGTGTAGTGAACTTCATCTTCGGAGCAGGCTGGAATTCAACAACTGATCCACAGATTTTTCACCTGGGCCCAATGCTTTATGGATCGCTGCTGATTGCTGCAATTGGCGTGGCGTTGGCAGTTCCGATGGCTATTTCGATTTCCTACTTCATCTCATTCCTCGCGCCTGAGCGTGTGGCCAAGGTGGCAACCGTTGTGGTTGACCTTTTGGCAGCCATTCCTTCGATCGTGATTGGTCTTTGGGGACTGGGAGTCTTCTCCCCGGTAGCTGCCGAATGGGGAAGGATGCTCAGCGAGGCACTTGGCTTTATCCCAATTTTCAGTAACGCAGTCGACATCTTCCTGCGCTCACCATTTATTGCCTCTTTGGTTATTGCAGTAATGATCGTGCCGATTATCGCTTCGATCACCCGAGAGATTTTTTCTCAGATGGATCAGGAGATGATCAAGGGTGCAATGGCGCTTGGCGGCACAAGAGAGTCAATCTTCCGCAAGGTGATTCTGCCTACCGCCTCCGGCGGAATCGTCGGTGGAGTGTTGTTGGCTCTAGGTCGCGCAATGGGCGAAACCGTGGCCATCTTCTTCGTGCTAAACCTAACCTTTGACGATTTCAACTGGTTTAAGATTCTTGAGCCATCCGGTGGTGCGGTGGCATCGCTGGTGCTAGCTCGCTTCAACGAAGCACTAGAGACTGAACTTTCTGCCCTTCTAGCCGCTGGTGTAGTGCTGTTCGTGGTGACTTTGATTGTCAACTCGATCGCCTCTTACATCGTTGCTAAGGCTCAGCCTTGGAGGAAGCTATGACCGAAACACTTTCACAGCCAAGACCAAAGAACGCCGCGCCTTGGGAGAAGTTAGGTGGACGCGTTCGTTTTGCCTCTTGGATCACATCGCTGGTTCCAGCGGCAATCTTTGTGGCGGCTTGGCTTGGGTTGCAGCTTGACTTTATGGCGGCCCTGCTAACAATCTTCCTGCCAATTCAGTTGGCCTTTGGTGCCTGGGCAGGTTTTTACTCCTATGGCCGCAAGGGCGTCAACGACGGTCTATTGATGGTCGTGACCTTCTTCTTCTCAACCTTCGTGCTGGTGCTTTTAGCATCGGTGGTCTGGAGCGTTATCTCCGAAGGTGCAGCTGCGCTTTCACCGCACTTTATTTACCAAAACAATCGCTACATCACGGGAACTACCGGGCTTGAAATTGGTGGAGCCGGTCATGCGATTCTTGGTTCGGTAATCATTACCGGAATCACGACTGTCATCACAGTTCCGCTAGCTGTTGCAACCGCTGTCTACCTAACCGAGACTCGCGATGGTGCCAGGGGAGTGGTGCGCACTTTGTTGCAGGCCCTAGCTGGTTTGCCTTCGGTTGTGGCGGGTCTGTTCATCTACTCAATGTTGATTGTTAGCGGTTGGTCGAGCCAGGTGGGCGTCATGGCCTCGCTTGCGCTTATCCCACTGATGCTTCCTACTATCTCGCGTGTTGCTGAAGAGGCGCTCCGCCTGGTTCCAACCGAACTTCGCAACGGAGCACTAGCGCTGGGTGCACCGAGCTATAAGGCATTCTTCATGGTCACATTGCCAGCTGCGAAGTCTGGAATCGTGACTGCAGTGCTTTTGGGTGTAGCTCGAATCATTGGTGAGACAGCTCCGCTCATCTTGACTGCGGTTATTGCAAACGAAACCAACGCGAACCCACTTGCCGGCGGAATGGCAACCCTACCTACCTACATCTACAACTTCCTATACCTAGGAGACGCGACCAGCTTGCAGCGTGCCTGGGGAGCAGCGCTTGTGCTATTGATCTTTGTTGGAATCCTGTTCGTCGGAGCGCGTATAGCTTCTGCCACTCGCGTCGGCTCAAAGCCAAAGAGGAGAAAGAAATAATGACCAACCTCAATCACCTAGAAACCAAAGACATCAATGTTTGGTTTGGTGAGCGCCACGTTCTGCGTGATGTCTCCTTGCAGTTTCAGAACAATCACGTCACAGCGCTAATCGGACCATCCGGTTGCGGAAAGTCAACCTTTATCCGCACCCTGAACCGCATGCACGAGCTCATCCCAAGCGCTGGCCTTAGCGGTCAAGTTTTGCTGAACGGCGAGGATATTTACGCTCAGGCGGTTGACCCGGTGAATGTTCGCATCAACATCGGCATGGTGTTCCAGAAGCCAAACCCATTTCCAACCATGACCATCAAGGAGAACATTCTTTCCGGCCTCAAGCTCTCCGGTCGCAAGATTGAGGATGGCGATGGACTGGTTGAGAAGTCACTTCAGCGCGCATCGATGTGGAACGAAGTCAAAGATCGCCTCTCCGAGCCCGCACTCTCGCTCTCCGGTGGCCAGCAGCAGCGTCTTTGCATCGCAAGATCATTGGCTATGGACCCAAACGTGCTTTTGATGGACGAGCCATGTTCAGCCCTTGACCCAGGATCTACTCGTCGCATCGAGGAGACCATCCTGGAGCTAAAGGAAAACATGACCATCGTCATCGTTACCCACAAC
>CAMAQN010000043.1 GCA_945860535.1 Auritidibacter sp. Marseille-P8566 | reverse complement strand
GCATCGCAACCTCGGCAGTGGTAGCTACCAGCACGCTTTTCATCTAGCAATTCACCGGTGTATGCACGCTCGGTACCGGCCATGCGCAGCACGTGATATTCGAACTCGTTGAGCTCAGATTTCCACTGCTCGTCGGTTTTATAGACCTCGTACATCAATTCAACTTTCGCTAATTTGGCTTTATAACCCTTTAGTAACACAATAAATAGGTTATTCAATTCCTTGGCTTTTCACCCATTAGTGCGTAAAGTTGGGATGTCGGAGTGGGACCTAGGTTGAAGCCCGATGCATTCGTGAAGTACTCGAATGCCGGAATTGCATCAGGAGCATCAACATGGCACAAGGAACCGTAAAGTGGTTCAACTCTGAAAAGGGTTTTGGTTTCATCACTCAGGACGGCGGTCCAGACGTATTCGTACACTTCTCCGCTATCCAGACCGATGGTTACCGCGAATTGAAAGAAAACCAGCGAGTCGAGTTCGACGTAAAGACCGGTGACAAGGGCCCTCAGGCCGAGAACGTCAACGTCCTCTAATAGAACAAAGATCTCAAGTCAGGCCGATGTGCGAAAGCACATCGGCCTTTCACTTGCACTCTGGTCCTGAGAGTGCTAAAAATGTATTAGCACTCAACTATGCCGAGTGCTAAACCAAATCTTTTAACTGCAATCGGGAGAAACCCAAATGGCAAAAATCATTCACTTCAACGAAGACGCCCGTCGCGGACTAGAGCGCGGACTAAACATTCTGGCTGACACCGTAAAGGTGACCCTTGGACCTCGTGGACGCAACGTCGTTCTAGAGAAGAAGTGGGGCGCACCTACCATCACCAACGATGGTGTTTCCATCGCCAAGGAAATTGAGCTAAGCGACCCACTAGAGCGAATTGGTGCTGAGCTAGTAAAGGAAGTTGCTAAGAAGACTGACGACGTTGCCGGTGATGGAACCACCACCGCAACCGTGCTAGCCCAGGCGCTAGTAAAAGAGGGCCTTCGCAACGTGGCTGCTGGTGCAGACCCAATCTCGCTAAAGCGCGGTATCGACAAGGCTTCTGCCGCTGTCACCGAAGCTCTACTAAAGATGGCCGTTCCAGTTGAGACCAAGGAGCAGATTGCTGCTACCGCTTCGATCTCTGCTGGTGACTCAGTCATCGGTGAGATCATCGCCGAGGCAATCGACAAGGTTGGTAAGGAAGGTGTTGTAACCGTTGAGGAGTCAAACACTTTCGGTATCCAGCTTGAGCTAACCGAGGGTATGCGCTTTGACAAGGGTTACGTTTCTGCCTACATGGTGAGCGACCCAGAGCGCCAGGAGGCAATCCTGGAGGATGCTTACATCCTGATCGCCAACAACAAGATCTCCAACATGAAGGACCTGCTTCCAATTGTTGACAAGGTTATGCAGGCTGGAAAGCCACTGCTAATCATTGCTGAGGACATCGAGGGCGAAGCCCTTGCAACCTTGGTTGTAAACAAGATCCGTGGCATCTTCAAGTCTGTTGCTGTAAAGGCTCCAGGCTTTGGTGACCGTCGTAAGGCTATGTTGCAGGACATCGCAATCCTGACCGGTGGACAGGTTATCGCCGAAGAGGTTGGCCTGAAGCTTGAGAACACCGAGCTTGCAATGCTGGGACGCGCTCGCAAGGTGGTAATCACCAAGGACGAGACCACCATCGTTGAGGGTGCTGGTGACTCTGACCAGATCAAGGGTCGCGTTGAGCAGATTCGTCGCGAGATCACCAACACTGACTCTGACTACGACCGCGAGAAGCTGCAGGAGCGTCTAGCCAAGCTAGCCGGTGGTGTAGCTGTGATCAAGGCGGGTGCTGCAACTGAGGTTGAACTTAAGGAGCGCAAGCACCGCATTGAGGACGCAGTTCGCAACGCAAAGGCAGCGGTTGAAGAAGGCATCGTCGCCGGTGGTGGTGTTGCACTGCTTCAGGCTGGCAAGGTTGCGTTCAAGGACCTAAACCTAACTGGTGACGAAGCTACCGGTGCTCGCATCGTGGCGGTTGCAATCTCTGCGCCACTAAAGCAGATTGCGCTAAACGCAGGTCTTGAGCCTGGTGTAGTTGCTGAGAAGGTTTCCAACCTGCCAGACGGTCACGGTCTAAACGCCGCTACCGGTGAGTATGTAGACATGCTCAAGGCCGGTATCAACGACCCAGTGAAGGTAACTCGCTCTGCACTGCAGAACGCAGCTTCCATCGCAGGTCTATTCCTAACCACCGAGGCCGTTGTGGCCGAGCGCCCAGAGCCTGCTTCGGCTCCTGCTGGCGACGCTGGTGCGGGAATGGACTTCTAGAGAAGTAAGTACAAAAAAGCCGGGGTGGTAATCACCCCGGCTTTTTCTTTAAGTTTTTCGTTTTAGGAGATTGGAATCTCGAAGCTGAAGGTGGCTCCACCGCCCGGGGTAGCTTCTGTCCAGATTGTTCCGCCGTGAGCATTGATTATTGACCTTGCAATCGCGAGTCCCAGGCCTGAGCCACCGGTCTCTCGGTTTCTTGAATTGTCAGCTCGATAGAAGCGATCAAACACCTTTTCCTGAAGCGGTTCAGGTATGCCATCACCGCTGTCAATAACCGAAACTTTGATGTTCTTATCAACCCTTGCTACCAATACTGTGACGGTGGATCCCTTAGGGGCAAAGCGAGAGGCATTTGCAACCAGGTTGGTCAAAACCTGTTTGATGCGGTCGGCATCGAGTTCGACCTCCAGGTTTTTGGTCTGATCTTCGAGTTCAAACTTCACATCTGGATTGGCAACCGAGGCATCTTTGATCACCGGCGTTGATATGGATTCCAGAGCCACCTTTTGTTTGGTGAGCTGGCCTAATTCGTCCATCCGGGTAAGGGTCAGTAGTGACTCCACAAGACCGGACATTCGGATCGCTTCTGACTCGATTCGTTCCATCGCCTCAGCGACGTCCTTCGGTTTCTTGATGGCTCCCATGCGATAAAGCTCGGCATAGCCTCGGACTGTCACAAGCGGGGTTCTTAGCTCATGACTGGCATCTGAAACAAAGCGCCTCATCTGCTCCAGGGTCTTGTCTTTGCCTTTCACTGCAGACTCGATCGAATCCAACATGCTGTTTAGGGCGTTGTTTAGTCTTCCGATTTCGGTCTTGTCATGACGGTTAATCAGGCGCGAAGAAAACTGTCCTGCCTTCACCGACTGTGCGGTTCTTTCGACCTCGCGAAGCGGCTTGAGTGCAGATGTAATGGTGAGCCAAATACTCATTCCTGAGAGCACAATAAGGAAGATGCCAAAGCGACCACCAATACTGCCGTATTCACTGATGATCTGGCGGTTGGTGTTGGTGGGGAGCGCAACAACTACAGATCCAGCGGCACGATTGAGCGGAAGCGCAACAATTCTCCAGGTGGTGTTTGGCCCTCTTACGTTGTCAACCTCAACCTCGAACGGAACACCCTCGGTTTCCTCTACAACTTCAAGGGTGAAGGATGAGAAATTTGGCGTGACGCGTTGACTGCCAGCCGATGAAACCAAGCCGAGAAACTGCTTGCCTTGCGCATTCAAAATGGCGATGTAGTAATCGCTTGGCAGTGAAGGAAGCGTGAGATCTCCATTGGCGACTCGGCGATCAAGCATTACCGGGTTTTCAGATGCCAAGGTGGAGGCGGTTGCAACCAACAGGGTGTCGGTGTTGCGCTGCAGGTAGGTACTCAGCAGTGCAACAGTTCCAGCGCTCGATACGGTGAGGAGTAACCCAATCAAACCAACTGACAACGCGGTAAGTTTTGCTCTTAGGGAAACTCGCTCCCATGCCGACTGAAACTTGTTCTTCAACTAGCTAACCTTTTGGACCCTTCAGCATGTAGCCAACGCCGCGCTTGGTAACGATAAGCGGTTCTGTGCTGACTGGGTCAAGCTTCTTTCGAAGATAAGAAACATAAGACTCTACAATGCCCATTTCGCCGTTGAAGTCATACTCCCAAACATGGTCCAAGATTTGAGCCTTAGTTAGCACGCGATTTGGATTGCTGGCAAGGTAGCGAAGAAGCTGGTATTCGGTGGGGGATAGCTCTACAACTTCGCCCTTTACGGTTACCTCGTGAGCATCCTCATTCATCTCTAACTCGCCAACTCGGATCACTGAGTGGCCATCGGAGTCTTTGCCGGTTCTGCGCATGATTGCGCTGATTCGAGCCACAATCTCGTCGAGGCTAAATGGCTTGGTGACATAGTCATCGCCACCGACAGTCAAACCCGTCACCTTATCCTCGGTCTCATCGCGAGCGGTAAGGAAGAGGATTGGGGTCTCGATACCCATCGAGCGAATCTTCTTGGTGACACCAAATCCAGAAATGTCTGGAAGCATCACATCGAGCAGCACGATATCCGGCTGCGTGTCAATTATTTTGGCAATCGCATCGGTGCCATTTGGGGAGGTGAGCACCTGGTGCCCAGCGAATCGAAGGCTTGCTGAAAGCAAGTCGCGAATGTTTGGTTCATCGTCAACTACAAGTACTTTTAGGCTATCCATTACGCAAGCATGAACTAGTTAGCTGGAAGATTCCTGAGAATCATCTGGATGTCTAAATCTCGTCTGCATCCAAGATTTCGTAGGAGTAGCCCTGCTCCGCCAAAAAGCGCTGACGATTTTGGGCGAAGTCCTGCTCAACAGTGTCTCTTGCCACCAGCGTGTAGAAAGATGCTGACCGGCCGTCGGCTTTGGGTCTGAGCAGTCGTCCGAGGCGCTGTGCCTCTTCCTGGCGAGAACCAAAGGCTCCAGAGATCTGGATCGCGACCGAAGCTTCTGGAAGGTCAATAGAAAAATTCGCAACCTTGGAAACCACCAGGGCGGTTAGTTCGCCGCGGCGGAACTTTGCAAACAGCTGCTCGCGCTCATCGACCGGGGTCTCGCCGGTTAGTTTTGGAAGCCCCAAACCTTGCGATACCTCTTCGATTTGGTCGAGGTATTGCCCAATGATCAAAGTCGGTTCGCCCTTGTGCTTGTGAAGCAGTTCTTTGATGATCGGCATTTTTGCATCGGCGGTTGCGGCTATGCGGAATCTGGCGTCCTGATCGGCAATCGCGTAGTCCATGCGAACCTCATCCGGCAGGCTGACTCTCACCTCATAGCAACTTGCTGGAGCGATATAGCCCTGGGCTTCGATGTCCTTCCAAGGTGCATCAAAGCGTTTTGGTCCAATAAGGGAAAAGACATCTGACTCTCGGCCATCCTCGCGCACCAAAGTTGCGGTTAGTCCAAGTCGTCTTCTTGCCTGCAGATCTGCGGTCATCTTGAAAATAGGGGCTGGCAATAGGTGCACCTCGTCATAGATGATCAATCCCCAGTCGCGGGCGTTTAGCAGTTCCAGGTGAGCGAACTCGCCTTTTCGCTTGGTGGTCAAAATTTGATAGGTGGCAATCGTCACCGGACCGATGTCTTTGGTCGACCCGGAGTACTCAGCAATGTCTTCTGCTTTGAGAGACGTTCTTGTCAAAAGCTCATCTCGCCACTGTCTTGCAGAAACTGTGTTTGTTACCAGAATCAAAGTGTTGGTCTTGATCTCTGCCATGGTTGCAGCACCAACCAAAGTCTTACCCGCCCCACAAGGAAGAACAACAACGCCAGAGCCACCAAGCTCAAACTTTGCCACCGCCTCTTTTTGGTAATCGCGCAGTTTCCAAAGACTTTGATCTAGGGATATTTCAAAAGGTGTGCCCGGGGTGAAGCCGGCATTGTCCTCGGCTGGCCAGCCAAGTTTCAATAGCTCTTGTTTGAGCTGACCTCGGGCCCAGTCTTTGACGCGGTAGGCGTTTTCTAATCTCTCATCTAATAGCTCAGAGATCTTTCGGTTGCTGGCAACCTCAATCAGGATCGAAGGGGTAGAACCGGTAAGGCGAAGACCTGTCTCATCGCGATCAATAACCAAATTGCCATAGCGATCGATGGTGGAGCGAATCTCTCGCTCAACACCTTCTGGAACCGGGTACTTGCTCCAACGCTTTAGCGAATCAATTATGAATTCAGCATCGTGACCTGCAGCCCTGGCATTCCAAAGACCCAGTCGGGTGATGCGGTAGGTGTGGATGTGCTCAGGTGCTCGCTCTAGCTCCGCAAAGATTGCGAGCTCATGGCGAGCGTCCTTAGCTTGTGGATGATCTGTTTCGAGCAGGACAGTGCGGTCGGATTGCACAATCAGCGGCCCAAGAGACATCCTTAAAGCCTAACTGAGCCAGACGGCCTGAATCCTAGAAAGTGGCAAGGTGCGCTCCGCTTCCTTTTCCACATCTCTGCCGCGGAATCGGCCACCGGCAATACCAAGTGGAGTCATTTCAATCTCGACAATGCCCTCTGGCATATCCACTCGGACGCCAACCCGAAGCTTGTTCTTCAGGGCAAACTGCAGCTGTCTTAGGTGATCATCCGGGCTAGGAGCTAGGGCTTCGGCGCTAAGTAGCGACTTGGCTTGCAGTCCGAACAGATCAACGCTTTGCTCCTCAATGAAAACCTGCGCGAGCCTTGGAGCTACTACCTTGCCGTCTTCGCCAAGTTGAATAACCGGATACCCAGCGTCACGAAGGTTGAAGTAGATAAGGCTCGGGTTCAACCTTGAAACTAGATGGTCATCCTCACCCTTGAGCATCAGAGCTGCCAGCCCATTCTCATTCAAAATCTGAGTGAGCAAAATAGGGTCGCTGGATTCCACGACCGACTCACCATCACCGGCCCGAACGGTTAGCTCGCCAAACTTCTTTTTGGCTTGGGCCAAAAGATACGTAACTGGCTGCGGTAGGTCGGAACCCGAGAGCGTAAGCAAATTTGTTTCAATTTCTTTTGCCGTTATGCCCATCTCCATGGCGTGCAGAATTGAATTTAGGGACAGGCGGAAACGACAGGCAAGGCCAAGATCCTCAGATTGTGCAAGCAGGTCAATTTGCTTGTGAACTGATGGGGAAAGTGGTCCCGGAGAGATGATGCTCAAATCTCCCTGGATGATGATTCGAGAAACTGGCTTTGGAAACTGATCCCACACCAATTGCCCGGCATTAGCCAAATCGGCGCTCGCCGATTTGAATAAAACTGTTGGTTCGAAATCGGAGAGCAATCCCAGGATGTGTCCGTAGCGCAAAAGCTCCAGATCGTTTTGGTCAAACAACGGATACTGCTCACCGATCATGGTTTCTAGTGACCCGGATGTAATAACCACTTCAGGTAGGTCCCAGACCTCGCTTGCCAAGCTGAACCAACGCTGGGCAGGGTCGGCGTCCAGCCACTGCAAACCCTTAATGGTGCAGATGTAGCGATTGTCGATGACATCAA
>CAMAQN010000042.1 GCA_945860535.1 Auritidibacter sp. Marseille-P8566 | reverse complement strand
GATTATTTATCTAAAAATCTTAGAAATACCTTGATTTTTGACAGAATGACACAAAGCACCTTTGGTGCCCTATTAATAGACGAAGGAGTCTGTATGTCAGATGTCTCATCATCTGGTGCTTCACATGGCGGTAGCACTTCAACCGCTGTCGCACCAAGAGTTTTCGATTGGAAGAGCGCATTTAGCGTTGCTTTCGCTTTTATCTCCCCGATAGTTGCACTCTACGGAATCTTCTTCCTAGTGTTCCTAGCGGCTGGCCCAGCCTCCTGGTGGGCATTCGTGATTGTTTTGGTCGCTCAGGTTTTGGTTGCTATGGTCTTTGGCCAGCTGGCATCCAAGTGGCCAATCTCCGGTGGCGTTTATGCCTGGACGAAGCGACTGCTCGGCGCCACCGCCGGCTGGTTCTCCGGATGGGCGTATATCTGGACTCAGATGATCGCCATCGGCTCCGCTGCCTACATCGCCATGTTGTTCGTGCCGGCGGTCCTAGGTATCGAGGCATTCGATCCGATGTCGCAGGTCCTCTGGGCAGTTGTGTTTATCCTCATTGGAACCGGGCTCAACCTGCTTGGCAGCAAGGCCCTCAAGGCAGTTGCAATTGGAGCTGTGATCATTGAGGTCATCGGCAGCGTCGGCCTAGGTGCTTACCTATTGCTTTTCAAGCAGACTCAGCCAATCAGCGTCATTTTCGAGAGCTTCGGTTCCGGATATGGTGAAGGCCCATGGATCTGGAGCGGCTTGTTGGCCGCGGTGGCATTCGTAGGTTGGGCATTCGTTGGATTCGAAAGCGCTGGAGACATCGCTGAAGAGGTCAAGAACCCAGAGCGTGCAGTTCCTAAGGCCATGATCTTCTCGATCTTGACCGTTGGAGTTGTCGTTTTGTTCTCCGCTCTAGCTGTGATTTTGGCCATGCCTAACATTGAAGCTGCGGTGACCGGTGAGTCCCTAGATCCAGTTGCTGACACCATCATCTTCCACCTCGGAGCCGAAGTTGTTGCCCCGCTGTTTGGAATGTTTGTGCTTGCATTCTTGGCTACCTTCGTGACCGCTCAGGCAGCAGCTTCCCGCGTTATCTGGAGCTACGCTCGCGACAACATGCTCCCTGGAAGCAAGGCACTGAGCAAGCTATCCTCGGGCACAAAGGTTCCTGCCAACGCAATCTTGATTACCGCAATCGTTCCGATTCTTGTGGTCTCGACCTCGCTACTAGGTGCCGGTTATCAGGTGCTAGTGCTGTTTGCAATCGCAGGTTTCTACATCTCGTTTGCCTTCCCAGTGCTGGGACTAGCGAAGCGTCTATCCGATGGCAGCTTCAAGGCTGGCGAGTTCAACCTCGGCAAGTGGAGCAAGCCAATCACCTACGTGGCAGCGGTTTGGGTGCTATTCGAGCTGGTCAATATTGCCTGGCCGCGTGACACCGCCTCACCTTGGTACATCCAGTACGGAGTTGTGATAATTGTCGTAATCATTTCACTGGTTGGTGTCTTGGCCTACTCGGCAAGAAAGAAGCAAATCCTGGCGAGCAACTCCTAATGCTCGCCTGGGGTAAGGATGGGTTCAGCAAAAATGCACGACTCTAATTCGGCTGAACCCATCCCTACCCTGGATGCTAAACAGTGGGGCCACATCCGGCACATCATTCGCCTAAGCCGTCAGGCTCCGGGTGACTGGTCAGATATGGGTCCATTTGATCCAACCAACGAAGGTGATGACGCCTATCGTTACCAGCTTGCCTACATGGCCTACACCCTTGCCATTGTGCAGCAGCACTATCTGCCCGGATACCGTGAGCTGTTCAAAGAGACCTTCCAGAATCTAATCGAAAAGATGATGCGCCACGACGTCTGGGGCTACTGGGAACTAACCAGCAAGGGCAGCAAGGTCATGGACCCAGACCTGGAGGTCTTGGTCGAAGGCTGGGTCGATCCGGTCGTTGGTAAGAATGTGATGTACAGCGGCCACCTGCTGATGATGGTGGGCCTCTACGAGATGCTTTACCGAGATGGTCGTTACAACCAAGAGGGTCACCTGACCTTCATGTGTCGCCCGCCATTCAGAGGCATGGGGCCGCAGGATTTCCCGTACGACTTCCACAAACTCTCTTCGGTTATCGCAGCCGGGTTCGCCTCTTCCCATGGAATGGGTTGCGAGTGCGAGCCGAACGGCGTCTTTGTTTACTGCAACCAGTTCGCGCTGATGGGCCTAAAGCTATACGACCATGTGTTTGGGACAAACCGATCGGCACAGCTGTTCAAGCAGTTCAAAGCTGCCTGGGGACAGAAGTCCAGCCTGTTCAAGCCTGCCGGTAGCGGTTCGCTCCCGGTGTTTTATGCCGTTCGTCAAAATGAGGTCATTACCGAGAGCGGCCCCGATAATAAGGAGGCGGCATCGGTCGTTTCCTGGGGTCCGATGTTGCACATCTGGGAACCTGAGTATGTCGAGGGCCTTTACCCAAATGTGATTCACGGTGTCAGGGTTCAGACCTCCGCAGGCTTTGGTGTCAGCCTCGAGCAATTCCACAGAACCCATCTGCAGTATCAAGAAAAGCCATCAACCGATCTGGTAGACCCAATGATGCTCGGTGTTCACACTCACGGCATGCTTGGTTTACTGGCCGCGGAAATGGGCGACGAAGAGACTAAAGCCGGACTGCTTGCTCACTCCGATGCCAAGATGAACCCAACTTGGAAAGATGGCGGGCTGTTCTATCCAAGATGCGACGACCTCGATACCGAGAGCTATGTCACATGCGTCACGGGTAATGCCTTGATCGCTGCAACCAGACTGGTGCCCAAGAATGGCCTATCAAACCTGCTGAATAACCCTTGGACCGAACGCGAACTTTCATTGCCGACCATTTCAAATCTCTCTTATCCAAAAGTTTTGGTCACCAGGGCAATTTCCGATGAGTCTGGAATCCAGTTCGATCTAGAGCTCCTAGCTGATCAACCGGAATCCTTCGAGTACCAAGTGTCGAGCCTGAAGCCAGGAGCAAAGTATGCAGTCAGCACAGTCTCCTCAAATGGGACCGCAAACAGTTCGCATTCCGCCGACTCCGCTGGCCAGCTAAAGCTCTCCGTGACGATTGCGGGACCGGTGGCCATTTCAATTCTGGCCTCAGACGCCTAATTTGTCACAAATTCGGATATATGGGGCGTTTAATTGATAAAAAACCAAGTTTGGGATAGTTTTTCTGTATACATTTGGAGTCGAAGAGGACTTCGAGGTGAGGCAATCAATGGATAGCGAATACTTGGTGGGGGTTATCTCCCGAAGAGATTTGATTACTGGCAGGATTGTCGAATTCAAGCTCGCCAGCACTGACGGCTCAGCGCTTCCGGCCTGGGAGCCAGGTGCTCACATTGAGCTAAACCTGGCTTCTGGTTTGGTAAGGCAGTATTCACTCTGTGGCGATCCAGCCGATGAATTTTTCACCATTGCTGTTCTCAAAGAGGAGCAATCTCGTGGTGGCTCAATTGAGATACATGAAAATCTAAATGTCGGTGACCAGATTTCCATTCGCGGTCCTAAGAATCACTTCAAGCTTGTGCCAGGAGCCAAGACTGTTTTTGTTGCCGGTGGAATTGGAATAACACCACTATTGCCAATGATGCGCAAGCTTTCTGAAGATGGCCAGCCCTGGGCTCTGCACTACGGGGGTAAATCACTCGCAGCACTCGCGTATCTTGATGCACTTCAGTTGATGGACGGCAACGAAATCAACATTTATCTAAAGAACGAAACCCGCAGAATTCCAGTTCTAGATGTGATGTCTGATCTGTCTTCAAGCGATGTTGTTTACGTCTGTGGCCCCGAGTCGATGATCGACGAGGTCGAGCAGACTGGCGCAAAGCTAGGCATCCCAGTCCACCTTGAGCGCTTCGGTCCTATTGCTGGCGAAACCCCGACGGCCACCGGTGACTCATTTGAAGTTGAGTTAGCCCGAACCGGGACAGTGCTGACGGTGCCGGAAGACACCCGACTTATCGACGTCGTTAGAACCGTGGTTCCAAGCGTTCCGTTTTCCTGTGAAGAGGGTTACTGCGGTTCATGTGAGACCGGTGTCCTCGAGGGTGTGCCGGATCACCGAGACAGCATTCTCTCCCCAGAGGAGAAGGAAACCAACGAGTGCATGATGATTTGCGTTGGCCGCTCCAAGTCAGCCCGACTAGTCCTAGATCTCTAATTCCCGAGGAGAAACCATGTCAGATCAAAAGCCAAACCTAGGCTTCACCCTGTCGGATCCAGAGTTTTGGAACCGCAGCGACCAAGATGAAGCCTTTCGCTTGCTTCGAGAGCAGGCACCGGTCTCTTGGCACGAGGAAATCGCCTCTGAGTGGTTTCCTGAAGGTGGTCGAGGTTTCTGGTCAGTGGTGCGTCACGCCGAAGTAACACAAGTGAGCAAAGACCAGGAGACCTTCACCTCCGGTTTCGGTACCGAGATTGTCGACATGACTCCGCTCGAGCAGGCAACCTTCGGTGGCATGCTCAACATGCACGCCCCTCAACATGCCAAATACCGCTCAATCGTGAATCGCGTTCTCACTCCCAGAACTGTGGAAGCGATGTCTGAGGACATTGATCGCCAGGCGGTTGCTGCCATCAATCGAGTTGTTGAAAAAGGCAGCGCTGACTTTGTTCTCGACATTGTCGGCGACTATCCAGCCCAGATCATTGGTGACCTACTAAGCGTTCCAGAGTCGGACCGGGCACCACTGATCGACCTCACGGTCCAAGCCCTTTCGGCTTATGGGACCCAACAGGCCTACAGCTCTTATCTCGAGATCATCGACTACGCCCTAGGCCTAATTAATGAGGTAAGAAAATCTGGCCATGACGATAACTTCCTAGGTCGTCTACTTACCGCTGAGGTGGATGGCGAGTCCATGTCTGATCAAGACATCGCAATCTTCTTCGCGCTTTTACTAACCGCCGGAATCGAGACGACGGCTTCGACTTTGGCCACCGGTTTCTATGGCCTAAGTCTTCACCCGGATCGTCGAGTCGAGTTGCAGAACAACTTCGACGAGCTAGCACCCGCAGCTGTTGAAGAACTGATTCGCTGGGTCTCCCCGGTGAAGCACTTTAGAAGAACTGCCACCAGAGATGTCGAGGTTGGCGGTCAGCTAATTCGCGAGGGCGACAAGGTTGTCATGTGGTACAACTCCGCTAACCGTGACGAGACGGTATTCAGCAATCCAGACAGCCTGGTTTTCAACCGCGAACAGAATCCCCACGTTGGCTTTGGAGGTGGTGGACCGCACTTCTGTCTGGGGGCAGTCCTAGCCCGAAAGGAAACCACCCTATTCCTTAGGCGTTTATTCGAAATTGTCCCTGACATCCAGGTCTCCGGAGATGCTGTGTTCGCACAATCCAACTTCGTAAACGCCGTTACCTCGCTTCCGGTTAGCTTCACCCCTACTAAGAAGTTGGTGCTCTAATGAGCGGTTCAAAGAATGTAGTCGTCACCGGTGCCGCCTCAGGTATTGGTAAGAGCATTGCCCAGAAGTTTTTGGATTTAGGTCACAAGGTTTGGGGTCTGGATCTCAATGCACCCGAAAACAAAAGTGTCAGTTATGTTTACGCAAACCTCACCAATCGCTTAGGAATGACAGAGCTAGCACAGCAACTTCCGAGTCGGATTGATGTCTTGGTAAATGCGGCTGGAGTCTCTGGATTGCTGCCCATCCCAACCGTGTTGGATGTTAACTTCTATGGACTCAGGGCGCTCACCAGGGAACTTGCTCCAAGAATTCCCGAAGGTGGAGTGGTGGTAAACATCGCATCCACCTCCGGTTGGTTCTGGCGGGATCACCTAGATGACTTATTGCCAATTATTCAAGCCGAATCTGACGATGAGATTCAAAGCGTGGTTGCCGAACGGGTGCAAGATGGCTACGGCGCTTACGCCAGAAGTAAAGAGGCCGTGGTGGTATGGAGTGCGATGGCGGCTCAGGAATACCTGGGCAGGTTCCGAGTCAATAGCGTAAGTCCCGGTCCAGTGCAGACGCCTTTGCTCGATGAGTTCTATGAGGCTATGGGCCACGAAGAGCTCGACCCGCTAACCGCTAGAGCCGGAGGGCGCAATGCCTTCCCTGAGGAGATCGCAGACGTTGTGCTATTCCTCGCTAGCGATGGCGCGCGCTGGATCAATGGCACTGACGTGCCTGTCGATAACAGTGCCGAGATCTCTGAGTTCCTAGCGGGCAAAGATTTCATTGCGAAGTTGGTGAGTAAGTAATGGTGAACTTCCATGAACTCCCGAACCAGCTGCTAATCGATGGAAAGTGGCAAGACTCGAGCGATGGCTCTCGCATTAGTGTGGAGAATCCAGCCACTAAGTCGATTCTTGGCTCGGTCGCTTCGGCAACAGTCGCTGACGGCTTTCGCGCAGCAAATGCCGCACACAAGGCGATGGCTAGCTGGCGCTTAGTTGTCCCAAGAACTAAGGCCGAGATTCTCAGGCGCTGCTATGAATTGATGATTGAGCGCAAGGACTTTATCGCTGAGTTGATTGTCATGGAGAACGGTAAGCCTCACTCCGAAGCTGTTGCCGAGGTCCATTACGCAGCGGAGTTCTTCCGCTGGTTCGCTGAGGAAGCCGTTAGGTTGCCCGGGCACATGTCCACCGCTCCGGTGACTGGACGCAAGATTATTGAAATCTCAGAACCAATCGGAGTTGCACTGCTGATTGCTCCTTGGAACTTGCCGGCGGCCATGATTACCAGAAAGGTAGCGCCGGCGCTCGCTGCTGGCTGCACGGCGGTAATCAAACCAGCCAGCGACACCGCATTCACCGCGCTATACCTGGGTCAACTGATGATGGAAGCCGGAGTTCCTGCCGGGGTTGTGAACATCATTCCCACCAGAGACAACGAAGTGGTTTCGGAGCTAATTCGCGACAGCGAAGTCCAAACAATTTCATTCACCGGCTCGACCCGCGTTGGACAGATATTGATGCGCAAGGCTGTTGATCGGGTGCTGCGTTGCTCTATGGAACTCGGTGGAAACGCACCATTTATTGTTTTTGAAGATGCTGATATCGACCTCGCCGTGGCATCCGCGATGGTTGCCAAGATGCGTCACAACGCCGAGGCCTGTACCGCTGCCAACCGGTTCTTGGTTCACCGCAGTGTTGCCGATGAGTTCGTAGCGAAGTTTGCTCAGAAGATGGAAAGCCTAAGAATCGGCGATGGACTTGACCCGCAAACCCAGATCGGTCCGCTTGCCAACGCAAATGCGCTGAGCAGCATGGAGACCATGCTTCAGCAGGCGGTTGCTGCTGGCGCAAAGGTCGTGACTGGTGGTTCAAGAGGGTCTGA
>CAMAQN010000041.1 GCA_945860535.1 Auritidibacter sp. Marseille-P8566 | reverse complement strand
AGACCAACCATTCCAAAGGCGGCGTTCTGCCACTCACACTCTTTCTTCTCTCGAGAGTGCGGGGCATGGTCCGTTCCAAGCACATCGATCGTGCCATCAAGAAGCGCTTCACGTAGCGCCAGAGTGTCCTCAAGTTTTCTAAGCGGCGGGTTCACTTTATAGACAGAGTCGTAGCCTCGAACTTGCTCCTCGGTCAGCAGCAGGTGATGCGGGGTAACTTCTGCGGTGATGTCTACACCTCGAGCTTTAGCCCAGCGAACCACCTCAACAGCACCCGCGGTAGTGAGGTGGCAGATGTGAAGTCTTGAACCTGTTTGCTCAGCTAACTCTGCATCTCGCTTGATGATTGATTCTTCTGCTTCGGCGGGCCACCCCGCCATTCCCAATTCAGTCGCGAGAGCTCCGGCGTTCATCTGAGCACCAACAGTCATGGTCGGGTCCTGTGCGTGCTGTGCAATCACACCATTGAATGCCTTGACAGCTATGAGGGCATTACGCATTAGGTCCTCATCGAAGACACATACGCCGTCATCACTAAACATTCGAACCTTGGAGCGCGATTCAGAAAGACCTTTGATGTCCGAAAGTTCAACTCCCGCAAGACCCTTGGTAACAGCGCCAATTGGTTGCACCTCGACAAAGCCTGCTTTTACACCCGAGTCCAGAATGAAATCAGCGATCTCGGCTTTGTCGGTGACTGGATTGGTGTTAGCCATCGCCATTACAGCTGTGTAGCCGCCGGCAGCCGCGCTTCTGCTACCACTGAGGATTGTCTCGCTCGCCTCAAATCCTGGCTCGCGCAGGTGAGTGTGGACATCAACGAAACCGGGAAGAGCTTGCAACCCAGAGCAGTCAATTCCCGAACCCGAAACAGAGCCGATTTGGGAGATGCGACCGTTCTCGATCTCAATGTCAGCGCCAGAGCCGTTTGGAAGAGTGAGGTTCTTCAGAATCAAAGATGTCATAGCTGCTCCCCGCTCAGACAGCGGTAGAGCACTGCCATTCTTACCGCAACGCCGTTTGAAACCTGTCTGAGAACTTGGGACCTTGGGTCATCTGCAGCCTCAGATGAAATCTCGAAACCTCTGTTCATAGGTCCTGGGTGAAGAATCAAAGAATCCTTGCCGACCATGTTCAAACGGTCACCCTCGAGGCTCCAAGCTTTGGAATAGGCCTCGGTTGAGCTAAAGAACTCCCCCTGCATTCGCTCCTTTTGAACGCGCAACATCATCACCACATCAGGCTTGCTGCTGAGAGCCTCTTCAAAAGAGTTGCTTACGATGGCGCCCATCTCTTCGACGCCAAACGGAATGAGGGTCTGAGGTCCCGCCACCGTGACATTTGCACCCAAAAGATTAAGAAGCAGAATGTTTGATCTTGCGACTCTGCTGTGGCGGATATCTCCAACTATTAGGACCTTGAGTCCGGATAGGTCTTGGGTGAGGCCAAAGCCCTGTCGAATAGTCAGAGCGTCGAGTAGAGCTTGGGTGGGGTGTTCATGAGAGCCATCCCCTGCGTTGATTACGCTTGCGGAAATCCAATTCTGCTCAGCAAGCAACTTGGGAGCCCCTGATAGTGGATGCCTAATGACAATCGCGTCTGCTCCTAGGGCTTCGAGTGTCTGAGCGGTGTCCTTTAGTGACTCTCCCTTAGATACCGAAGATGTATCGGCTGAAAAGTTGATTACGTCCGCACTCAGTCTCTTTGCAGCAACCTCAAAACTGATGCGGGTGCGAGTGCTGTTCTCAAAGAATAGGTTCACAACTGTTTTGCCTCTGAGGGCTGGAAGCTTCTTGACCTCGCGATCATTAACCTGGGACAGCTGCTGCGCATTGTCCAGAAGAGAGATAGCAGAGTCTTTCGTGAGCTCGCGGATGGAAGTCAGGTTTTTCATTAGCTAATCACCACCTGATCGTGACCGTCGGTTGGGTTTAGCAGCACCCTGACGCGTTCGGTTTTTGCGGTTGGCAAGTTCTTTCCCACGAAGTCGGGCCTGATCGGAAGCTCACGGTGACCTCTGTCGACTAATACGGCGAGTTTGACCTGTCTTGGACGTCCGAAGTCAGTTATCGCATCAAGCGCTGCTCGCACAGTTCTTCCCGAGTAGAGCACGTCGTCGACTAGGACGACCACCTTGTCGGTGATTCCACACTCCGGAATAGATGTCGTCTGAATCTTGCGCTCCGCGTTGGTTGCATCATCTCGGTACATGGTGATGTCCAAAACGCCGCAATTGTGCTGGTAACCAGGCTCTATCTGGCTAAGTAGAGAGCTGATTCTCTCCGCAAGGTACTTGCCGCGGGTTGGGATGCCGAGAAGCACTAGGTCCTGAGGACCTTCGTTAGCTTCGAGAATTTCATGAGCAATGCGCTTTAGGGCCCGATCAATGTCGGGCGAATCGAGTACGACGCGCTCTTGCATTTGCAGTCCTTCTTCGCCTCACAGGACGAATTTAAAGGTGGTTTCCTGGAAAAGTATACAGCTATTAGAGAGCCTGGCGACCTTTAGCTAGGCGTGCCAAAACACCATTTATAAACTTTGGCGATTCATCGGTTGACAGTTCCCCAGCAAGGCTCACGGCTTCTGAGATTGCCACTTCGCTTGGAACCTCACTGTTGTGAAGAATTTCCCACGCTGCCATGCGCAATATTGCTCGGTCGACGGCAGGCATCCGATCTAGCGACCAATTGTCAGCGAGCATTTGGATCTCGGAATCGATTTGGTAGGCGTTCTCTAAGTAGCCGGTGACAAGCATCTCCGCGTAGTCGAATATCGCCTGTTGGTTTTGACGATCAAGAAGTTCAACCTCGGTCTGCCTCAGAAGCTCAAGTGCTTCTTCGCCTCGAACATCTGATGCGTACAGAGCATCGAGTGCGCGCTTCCGTGCTTTTGTTCTAGCGCTCACCTATTCGCTCACGCGACCAAGGTAGTCACCGGTTCTGGTGTCCACCTTTACTTTGGTGTTGTTCTCAATGAACAGTGGGACCTGAATCTGGTAGCCGGTCTCTAAAGTTGCAGGCTTTGTGCCACCTGTTGAGCGGTCGCCCTGCAGACCAGGCTCGGTGTAGGTAATCTCGAGCACGACCGACGGCGGAAGTTCGACATACAACGGTGAACCCTCGTGAAGTGCGACGGTGGCCATCTGGTTTTCAAGCAAATAGTTCGCAACATCTCCAACGGTTTCAGTTGCAATGGTGGTTTGGTCGTAGGTGGTGTTATCCATAAAGACGTAGCCGGTGCCATCGTTGTATAGGTACTGCATGTCACGGCGATCTACGGTTGCGGTCTCAATCTTTGCGCCAGCGTTGAAGGTCTTCTCAACAACCTTGCCGGATAGCACATGGCGCATCTTTGTGCGAACAAAAGCTGGGCCCTTGCCAGGCTTTACGTGCTGAAACTCGATTACCGACCACAGCTGACCTTCCATGTTCAGGACCATGCCGTTTTTTAGATCGTTTGAGGTTGCCATTTTTCTCCTTGATAAACCTGTGAAATTCTAGTTGCGAGTAAGTTGCTGCAGCGCCAAAAGGTAACTATCGGCTCCGAAACCGGCAATAACTCCGCTTGCAACTGCTGAGATGACGCTGTTGTGACGGAAAGTCTCTCGGGCATGCGGGTTGGAGATGTGGACCTCAATGAGTCTCGAGCGATTCTTAAGCATGGCGCAGGCGTCGCGAAGAGCATATGAATAGTGCGTGAAAGCCGCTGGGTTCAAGATGACGTCTGCCTTCTCATCGAAGGCTTGGTGTAACCAGGAGATTAGTTGATCCTCGCTGTTGCTCTGTCCGAAGACGAAATCCACCTGTGGCGCTTGCTTGCGCATCTTCGCTTCGATGTCTGCAAGGTTCATGGTGCCGTACACCTCTGGCTCGCGTGCGCCAAGCATATTTAGGTTCGGACCATTTAGGACGTATATCTTGCTCATGGGTAAACGCTATTCCACAATCGACTGAAATGCAGTGAATAGTAGCTCCGGAGTTGGAGCGCTGAGAATTCCTGGCTTACCAATTCCATCTAGCACAACGAATCTCAGGGAGCCTGCTCGACTCTTTTTATCGCGCTGCATGGTTGCCAAAAGCTGATCCCAACGATCCGCTCGATAAGTCATAGGAAGCCCCAATTTCAAAAGCACTGAGCGGTGTCTTTCGACATCGGCTTCCTTTAGGCGACCGCTGAGCATCGATAGTTCGGCAGCAAATACCATTCCAATAGCTATTGCAGCTCCGTGACGCCACTTATAGCGCTCAGCGTGCTCGATTGCGTGACCAAGAGTGTGACCGTAGTTCAAAAACTCACGCTGGCCGGCCTCTTTGAAGTCTGCGGCGGTGACTTGCTCTTTGATGGTTACAGAGCGAGAGATGATTTCAGCAAATACATCGCTCTTTATGTCCGTAGCCTCATCCGATCCCTCTACAGCTTCAAGAATCCAGGGGTCGGAGATAAAGCCATATTTCACCACTTCTGCCATGCCAGCCAATAGCTCATTTCGGGGCAGCGTCTCCAGGGTGTCAAGATCGATGATTACTCGATGTGGGAGGTGAAATGCACCTACCAGGTTCTTACCCTCAGAGGTATTTATCCCAGTCTTTCCGCCGATCGCAGCATCCACCATTCCCAAAAGCGTGGTTGGGATCAGAATTGACCTGATCCCGCGCAGCCAAGTTGCGGCTACAAAGCCAGCTAGGTCGGTTGTTGAGCCCCCACCGATTCCAACGACTGCATCATTGCGGTGAAAGTCGGCTTGACCCATTACCTGCCAGCAAAACGTAGCTACCTCGATGCGTTTGGCATCCTCTTCGTTTGGCACCTCGACGACCAAGGCTTCGAATCCCTTTGCGCGGAGATCCTCTTGGACCAGCAATGCAGTCGCACTAAGTGCTTGCGGGTGCAAGATGAGTACTTTCTTCACCCCGTCTAGCGAGTTGCCAACTTCAGAAAGCAATGATCTACCGATTATCGATGTCATTTATTTGCCTCCTGCTTGAGTTGAGAGATCAGTGCCTTAATCGGCCTTCCGCCTGTGAAGACCGTAGCAGTGGCACACTGCTCGTATAGAGCCTTGCGCTCCAAGTAGATGGCATCCCAGCGCTCCGGGTTGTCCTTGAGAAGCGGTCGTTTACTCAGATTAATCTTGCCCAGCACATGCTCGCTTGCGGTGTCAAGGAAAACTGTTCGGTAGCCAGAGAGCAGCCTTCGATTCTCTTCGCTAAGCACAATGCCGCCCCCGGTGGCAATCACTCCACCATTTGCTAGGGCTTTGATCAAAGCACTGGTTTCGAGAGTCCTGAAGTGCGCCTCACCAAATTTTGCGAAGATTTCAACGATGGATCCGTGTTCCTTAGCCACCAGCTTGTCGGTGTCTGCGAACGGGACTCCTAGCTCCTTGGCAAGTTTCTTACCAAGAGTGGTTTTCCCTGAACCCATCGGTCCAATCAGGATCAAGGTATCCACTAGGGCTGCGCGATACGGGACTTTAGAACCTCAGGAATACTCTCGAGGTAAGAGGTTAGATTGCGCTTAGTCTCGTTGACTGAATCGCCTCCGAACTTCTCCAACACAGAGTTAGCAACCACTAGGGCAACCATTGCCTCTACAACAACACCCGCGGCTGGGACTGCACAAACGTCGGATCTTTGGTGGTGAGCGGTGGCAGCGTCGCCGGTTGAGGTGTCAATAGTTTGCAGGGCCTTAGGGACGGTGCTAATTGGCTTCATTCCCGCGCGCACTCGGATAACTTCGCCGTTGGACATACCGCCTTCAATGCCACCGGCTCGGTCTGTAATTCTGTGGACCGAACCATCCTCGCGAATCATTTCATCGTGAGCCACACTGCCGCGACGCTTGGTGGTTTCTAGACCATCGCCAATCTCAACAGATTTCATGGCCTGAATGCCCATCACAGCGGCTGCCAACTGCGCATCGAGTCTTCGATCCCAGTGCACATATGACCCAAGTCCAGGAGGGCAGCCGTAAACCAGAGTCTCGGTTACGCCACCAATGGTGTCCCCGGATGAATGGCAGTCATCGATTTCTGCAATCATCGCCGCGCTTGCGTCCTTGTCGAAGCAGCGGACTGCATTTTCGTCCAAAGTGTTGTTGTCGCTTGGTCTCGGAAGGGTCGTGCTGTTATTCAGCGCCGTGCCGATCGCGACGGTGTGGGTTACCAACTCGATTCCGAGCTCGCTTAGGAAGTTCTTGGCTATCTGGCCTAATGCAACTCTGGTTGCGGTCTCGCGTGCCGATGCACGTTCCAGCACGGGTCGCGCCTCGTCAAAACCGTACTTCTGCATTCCGGTGAAATCCGCATGGCCAGGTCTCGGCCTAGTTAGAGGTGCTCCCCTAGCCCCGGTTAGTTCGTCTGCTTCGATTGGCGCCGCGGACATAACGGTTTCCCATTTTGGCCATTCGGTGTTCGCGATGCGAACGGCAATAGGGCCACCCTGGGTAAGCCCGAATCTAATACCAGAGGAGAGTGTTACCTGGTCCTGTTCGAATTTCATTCGAGCACCACGACCATAACCGAGACGTCTTTGGGAAAGGGCCTCTTGGATATCGCTTGCCAGAACCGGCACACCAGCAGGCATACCCTCAATGACACCAATGAGTTCGGGGCCATGAGATTCCCCGGCAGTAATCCAGCGCAACATCTGTCTATTTTGCCATGTCTAGAGCGCTGCGGATAGCTAAGACCAATTCTTTCTCGCCTGAAAGTGGCTCAGAGAGATCATTTCCCGCAAAAAGACGCTGCTGGCCGACTGCCTGCCAAATCAACATTTCGAGTCCGGAGACTGTGTTCTCCAAACCCCACAACTCGGCCGCCTTAGATGGCCAAGGGTCGTAAGCGACGTCTAAAAGTAGGCCATTTGGCTTGGCCAATAGAGTAACTAGGTGCTCATCAAGTCCATGCGGTGGCAGGGTAGATATGACCAGATCTGCCTTTACCGCTTTGTGTAGCAATGGCTCAAAGTCAATTTCATACTCTGCGGTCAACTGCTTGATTGCAGCTGAGTTGCGTCCCCAAACGGACACACTCTTGCCCAGCTCCTGCATCGCGACGATGGCGCTTCTCGCGGTCGCACCTGTGCCGAGAACAGAGACCGACTTGAATTTTTTGGTCGAGAGAGCCATTTGGATGCCGAGCACATCTGTGTTGTAGGCATCCCAACCCGATTCGGTTCGTATCAGAGTGTTCGCTGCTTGGCTTGCAATCGCGATGGAGTCCACCCGCTCTGCCAGGTTCAGTGCTTGCTCCTTCAGTGGCATAGTGACGCTATATCCCACAAACTCGATTGGCTGAGTAGCTAGGAACTGCCCGAGGCGGTTTGCAACTTCAAACGAACCGTATTCACAAGCGAGACCTAAAAATTTGAAGGCAGCGTTGTGAATGGTCGGAGATTTAGAGTGAGTGATTGGTGATCCAAGCACCGCGTAGCGATTAGTCATTCCAGTGCGGATTCTCGCGCAGCCAGGCGTAGAACTCTTGCGCTGCCTTGTCATGCTGGGCAACTGTCTCGCTGAACTTGGTTTCACCGGTCTTTA
>CAMAQN010000040.1 GCA_945860535.1 Auritidibacter sp. Marseille-P8566 | reverse complement strand
TGGTATTGGGCGCAGATGCCAGAAATCGCGGTGATCGCCCAAGAGCTGTTATTGCCCACGACCCAAGAATCTCAAGTGACTTTATTTCGGCTGCCGTCGCAGCCGGACTAGCCTCATCCGGCGTTGACGTCTTTGATGCGGGAGTAGTTCCAACCCCGGCAGCGGCATATCTGACTGCCGACATTGGCGCTGATTTTGGCGTCATGATTTCGGCCAGCCACAACTCGGCACCCGATAACGGCATTAAGTTCTTCGCACGCGGCGGCCACAAGTTGGCAGATGCCACCGAAGACAAAATTGCCGAAGCCATGGGTCAGGCCCTGACCCCAATTGGATCTGAAGTTGGTCGGGTAACCAGGTTCTCCGACGCCGAAGACCGCTACATAGTTCACCTGCTTGGCACGCTGCCGAATCGCCTCGACGGCTTGAAGATTGTGTTGGACTGCGCCCACGG
Source organism: Auritidibacter sp. Marseille-P8566 (assembly GCA_945860535.1). Taxonomy (GTDB): domain Bacteria; phylum Actinomycetota; class Actinomycetes; order Actinomycetales; family Microbacteriaceae; genus Aquiluna. Next base: position 7,394 of record CAMAQN010000040.1, on the reverse strand, counting down.
TGCGGCAAGTGCTATTTCCCCACAGATTTTCTCCGATGCCGGAGCCAAGGTAATCGTTATCGGTGCCGATCCGGATGGCAACAACATCAACTCTGGCTATGGTTCCACTCACCTATCTGCTTTGCAGGCTGCGGTGATAAGCCACAAGGCTGACCTAGGTATCGCTCACGATGGCGATGCCGATCGCTGTCTAGCGGTAGACCACACCGGTGGAATCGTCGATGGCGATCACCTAATGACCATTTTGGCTTTGGCACTTCGGGAAACCGGGAGCCTTGCTCGAAACACCCTGGTCACCACGGTGATGTCGAACCTGGGGCTGAAGGTCGCGATGCGCGGGGCAGGAATCGAGATCGTCGAGACCAATGTTGGCGACCGCTACGTTTTAGAGGCAATGCGCGAGGGCGGCTATTCCCTAGGTGGTGAGCAGTCTGGGCACGTGATTTTTGCGCAGTACGCCACCACTGGCGATGGAGTGCTAACTGGTTTGCACATCGCTGCCAAGGTTGCATCCTCAGGGCAAACCCTGCGCGAGCTGGCTGCGGTTATGCCTAATTTCCCGCAGGTTTTGATAAACGTTCCAGGGGTAGACAGGACCAAGTTGAGCACTGATGAAGAGCTCAACCAGTTGGTGGCAACCGCCGAGGCTGAGCTTGGCGATAACGGCCGAGTGCTACTTCGTGCATCTGGAACAGAAGCTTTAGTTCGCGTAATGGTTGAGGCTCAAGATCAGGGCAACGCGCAGAGCTGGGCCGAGCGAATCGCTTTGGCCGTTGAGCGCAGGCTCGGTCTTTAGTGCGCACCCACCAGCTTCGTCGATACAAAATTGCCGAAGGCAAACTCCCCGAATTCGCCAGTTGGCTAAACAGCACCTTGATTCCAGTCCGGGAAGGTTTTGGCTTCCGAGTCGAGTTTCAGCTAGTTGACCACGAGGCTGGAGAGTTTGTTTGGTGCGTATCGCTTTCTGGCGATCAGGATGATTTCTTGAAAATCCAAGAGCAATACAATTCATCAGCTGAGCGGGCTAAGGCTGTAGAAACTCTCCCAAAATGCATCGATGCGATGCACATCAACTTTGTGGAAGCCTTAAATCTTCCTAAGTAATACCTGCTGGACGCGGTGCTCGTCGCCTTTTTGCATCACTAACTTCGCACGTGATCTGGTTGGCTCAATGTTCTCGCGCAAATTCGGGAGATTAATGTCCTGCCAAAATCCATTTGCTCGCTCGGTTGCCTGCTCAAGGTTTAGCTGTTTGGTGAGCGGGTGGAAGTAAGAGCGCGGGTTGGTAAAAGCGCTGGTCCAAAGTTGCTTGAAGCGCGATAGGTACCACTTCTCAATGGTGTTTGGGTTGGCATCGATGTAGATGGTGAAATCAAAGAAATCGCTAAGTGCCAGCTCTTGTCCGATAGCCGGCGGCTGCAAAACATTTAGCCCCTCGAGAATCAAAACATCCGGAGTTCTAACCTCTTCAAATTCGCCATCCACAATGTCGTATGAAAGGTGGGAGTAAACCGGAGCGGTCACGCTCTCAACGCCGGATTTCACATCGCTTACAAACTTCAAGAGGCGCTTGCGGTCGTAGCTTTCGGGGAAGCCCTTGCGATCTAAAATCCCTCGCCGCTCAAGTTCTGCGTTTGGATACAAGAAGCCATCGGTGGTTACCAGTTCAACCCTTGGAGTTCCCTCCCAGCGCGACATCAGTTCCTTTAGGAGCCTTGCGACAGTTGATTTACCAACCGCTACCGAACCTGCGATGCCAATAATGAAAGGGGTTTTAGCGGATCTTTCGCCTAAAAAGTCTGATGCCGCAGAGTGCAGTTTTTGAGTTTGGTTGGCGTGAAGTGAGAGCAGGTGGGAGACCGGGAGGTAGACCTCTTCAACCTCTTTCATGTCTAAGAAATCGCCGAGGCTCTTGAGGTTTAAGAGTTCTTTTTCAGTGAGCGGCAACTGAGTATTTTTGCCCAGTTCAGCCCAGTCAGCTCGCTCAATTGCGAGGTAGGGAGAAAGCTCCCCAAGGCCCTGTGCTGCGCTCATAATTGGCTATTCTGCCGTAGATTAGTGGTCATGTGTGGAATCGTCGGTTATGTAGGGCCGGGGTCAACACTCGATGTACTTCTTGGAGGCCTCAAGCGCCTGGAATATCGAGGCTATGACTCCGCTGGTATTTCGGTTATTGATCCAGATTTGGGTCTGCAGACGCGTAAGCGCGCCGGCAAATTACAGGTGTTGGTCGATGATCTGAAGGACTCGCCACTCTCCGATGCTCACATCGGAATTGGTCACACTCGCTGGGCAACTCACGGTGCCCCTACCGATGGCAATGCTCACCCGCATCTAGGTGGCGAACACCTAAAGCTCTCCCTAATTCACAACGGCATCATCGAAAACTTCTCTGAGCTAAAGGCTGAGCTTTTGGCCCAGGGTGTGAAGTTTTTGTCTGAGACCGACTCTGAGGTGGCAGCTCACCTCGTCGCTCGTGCTTATGACGAAACCAAGGATTTGAAGGCAGCATTCGTTTCGGTGGTTAACCGCCTGCATGGCGCTTTCACCCTGCTCTGTATTCACGAGGATCACAAAGACCTGATCCTGGCTGCTCGCAGAAACTCTCCGCTGGTAATTGGACTTGGCGAGAATGAGAACTTCCTCGGTAGCGACGTGGCAGCATTCGTTGAACACACCAAGCGCGCAGTCTCGGTCGGTCAAGACCAGATTGTTGAACTTAGATCTGACTCGGTCAGGGTTTCTACATTTCAGGGCGAACCGGTTGAGTTAAAGGAATTTGAAGTTAGTTGGGATGCCTCGAGCGCCTCTAAGGGCGGCTGGCCTTCATTTATGGCCAAAGAGATTGCAGATCAGCCACAGGCGGTAGGCGACACTTTGATGGGCCGCCTGGATTCCGAAGGTCGAGTAAAGCTGGATGAGTTCGCAGGGCTTGAGAAGCTGGCAGAAGTTAACCGAATCATCATCACCGCCTGCGGCACCGCAGCGTATGCAGGTGAGGTTGCCAAGTACGCAATTGAGAAGTGGGCGAGAATTCCAGTGAGCGTTGAGTTAGCTCACGAATTCCGTTACCGCGATCCAGTTATCGATGAAAACACTTTGATTCTTGCGATTAGCCAATCTGGTGAAACCATGGACACTCTGATGGCCATTCGCTACGCCAAGGAGCAGGGCGCGAAGGTCCTAAGTATCTGCAACACCCAGGGCGCAACCCTGGCTCGTGAATCGGATGCAACCATCTACACCCACGCAGGTCCTGAGGTTGCCGTGGCATCCACCAAGGCCTTCACCGCGCAGATCACTGCCGGCTTGCTAGTTGCACTGTCGCTTGGCTGGTTGCGCAAGGCACTTCCAGAAGCACAGCTTGAGGCCCTGGGTAAAGAGCTACTAAAACTTCCACGTCAGGTCAAGAACGTACTCGAATCACTTGATCGCATGCGCGATTTGGGTCGCGAATACTCAAATGCCAAGTCGGTGCTGTTCCTAGGCCGCAATGTCGGTTACCCAATTGCTATGGAGGGTGCCCTAAAGCTCAAGGAGCTCGCGTATATCCACGCCGAGGGCTTTGCGGCCGGTGAGCTAAAGCACGGTCCAATTGCGCTCATCGAATCTGGCCAGCCAGTAATCGTGGTGGTTCCTTCCCCTAAGGGTGAAGACTCGCTGCACCCCAAGGTGATCTCGAATATTCAGGAAATCAAAGCTCGTGGCGCAAAGGTAATTGCTATCGCAGAAGCTGGCGATGAGCTTGTGGCACAGTTTGCCGATGAGGTGTTTAGCATTCCTGCCTCTCACCCAATGATGGCCGCTGTGCTCTCTGTGATTCCACTGCAAACCTTCGCGCTTGAGCTTGCTTCAGCGAAGGGATTGGATGTTGACCAGCCAAGAAACTTGGCAAAGAGCGTTACGGTCGAATAAGTGATCTACGGGGTCGGCACTGACCTTTGCTCAGTGGTGCGCATGGCTGATTCGTTGGCGCGGACTCCTAATCTCAAAGAGCGACTGTTTCATCCAAACGAGCTCTCACTTGCCAACGCATCGCTTGCTGCCCGGTTTGCTGCCAAGGAAGCCCTTGCAAAAGCATTAGGCGACCCAACGCTTTTGAGTTGGTCAGAGATTGAGATCGTGAAAGATGCCTTGGGAAAACCAAGCATTCAATTGCATGGTCTTACCAAGCAGCGAGTAGAAACTTTGGGTATTACAGCCATCCAGCTTTCGCTAACGCATGAGCAGGAACTTGCGTCTGCATTTGTTGTGTTGGAGGCTAACTAGATGCGCGAAATTCAAGTCGACCTAGCCAAGATCCAGAGCAACTATCGACAGCTGAAGTCGCTGGTCGCGCCCAGCGAGGTTATGGCCATAGTCAAGGCCAATGGCTATGGCCACGGCATGCACGAGGTTGCTCAGGCCCTGGAAGATATATCAGTAGACGCTCTTGGTGTGGCAGATCTCGAAGAGGCAATCGCGCTTCGCGCGGCAGGAATCAAATCTCGCTTGATGTGCTGGATTCTCAACGCCGACGATGATTTTGAAATGGCGGCCGAGCAGGAAATTGAACTTGGAGTATCTAACTTCCCGGTTTTGGAAGCAGCTCTAGCCGCCAATGTGAAAAGCATCCACATTAAGGTGGACACTGGATTGGGGCGGGCAGGTTTCGCCAAGGCTCAGTGGTCAGAGGTCTTTGAAAAACTATCCGGAGAATCCATTGGCCTGTTCTCTCACCTTGCCAATACCTCGGATAAGGAAGACCGCGAGCAAGAGCAGTTGTTCTTGGAAGCAGAGCAGGTTGCTTTAGCTTCCGGAGTCAAGATTTCGCAGCGTCATTTGGCTGCAACCGCGGGAGCGATTAGCTACCCGAGCATGAGATACGAAATGGTGCGCGCTGGTATTGGCATTTACGGTCTAAACCCATGGGAGGACCGCGAGTACGGGCAGTATCAGCTTCACCCTGCAATGCGGGTCGTGTCTGAGGTGGTAAATCTAAAGCGAGTTCCGGCTGGCCAGGGGGTTTCCTACGGTTACCGCTATCGCACAGCACAGGAGACCACTTTGGCGCTGGTGCCATTTGGCTACTCCGAGGGCATGCCAAGAATTGCAGTTGGTGCCAAAGTTCTGATTGCGGGTAAGCAGTTTGAGGTTTCGGGCAGGGTTGCGATGGACCAGTTCGTGGTCGATATTGGCGACCACGAGGTGTCACTTGGCAGCGAAGTTGTGATTTTTGGAGACCCTGCGAACGGTGAACCTTCGGCTGAAGACCTAGGTGCATCCGCCGGGACAATCAACTATGAGATTGTGACCCGGATTGGCGGAAGAGCAAAAAGGGTTTACCTCTAGGTATGGAATTTCGAATTCAAGACCCAGATCATATGCACCTGCTTGGCTTGGCTATCGCCAAAGTGCTGCGTGCAGGTGATTTGCTGTTGCTCAATGGCCCACTAGGTGCTGGTAAAACAACTCTGACCCGAGGGATCGGGGAGGGCCTTGGTGCTCAGGGAACCGTACAGTCCCCAACCTTTGTTTTGGCAAGAACTCACAGAACCGCGGTTGGACCAAAGCTGGTTCACGTTGACGCATACCGATTGAATTCGGCGGTTGAGCTCGATGATTTGGACATCGATTTTGCTAATTCAATTGTCGTGGTCGAGTGGGCCAGGGACTACATCGATGGGATTGCGGAGAACTGGTTGCAGGTGGATATCAATCGTGAGTCCGAGGACGAATCTCGCTTGGTGAAAATTTCCGGTGTGGGTCAGCGTTGGGAAGGGGTAGAAATTGCTATTAGCAATTGATACCTCGGCTGGCACCTCAACTGCAGTTTTCGCCGGGGATAAGCTCTTAGGTTTTGTCGAATACGATGACCCGTTTGGTCACGCTGAGAGCATCGGCAACGCAATTGCAGAGGTCATGGCGAAAGTGGGCATATCTGCGAGAGAGGTAACCGCGGTCGCGATTGGTCGCGGACCAGCTCCCTACACAGGGCTTCGAGTTGGTATGGCTGCTGGCACCTCATTTGCAATGGCACTTGGAATCCCGATATATGCTGTTATGAACCTGGATGCCGTCGCACTCCCGCATGGCCAAGCCAGAATCTTGGTTTCCTCAGACGCCAAGCGCAAAGAGCTTTTTGTTGCCACCTACGATTTGGGAGAGCGCGTCTTTGGGCCGTCGGTGCTAAAGCCCGAGGCACTTGATCAGTTTTCAGGCTTTGACCAAGTTGATGGCAAGTGCAATGCGGAGCTAGTTGGCCGATATGCACTCTGGGCCAAGGCTGCAGGGAAGGATCTCAGTGATTCCTCTGCGCTTTATTTGAGATCTCCAGATGTTGCGCCATCGGCTGGAAAGCGGGTGACTGGCTAATGGAATTTCTACAACTTGGCAAAGAGCACCTGACCACCTTGATGGATTTAGAGCAAAAACTATTTCCCGATGACGCCTGGTCTGCAACCAGCATGGCCGCAGAACTTGACGCCAGCCAAACCTATTACCTAGGCATCTTCGATCCAGAACTCATTGGCTACGCCGGGCTCTCAACTTCGGTGGGCTCCTTTAGCTCAGATATCCAAACCGTTGGTGTTGGAATCGAAAAACGTGGCCTAGGTCTTGGTCGCCAGCTTATGCAGCGACTGATCACAAAGGCTAAAGAGTTGGGTTCCGAGCAAGTGATGCTTGAGGTCAGGGCCGATAATCAAGCGGCAATCTCGCTTTATCTTGATTTAGGTTTTGTGCAGATCGATCTTCGAAAGCGCTACTACCAACCTGCCGGTATCGACGCCCTGATCATGCGGCTGGCTATCAAGCAGCCAATCGTGCTAGGAATCGAATCCACCTGCGATGAAACCGGGGTTGGCATTGTGCAGGGGAATCGACTGCTAGCCAATGCACTTCACAGCTCCATGGACGAACACTCCAAATATGGCGGTGTGGTTCCAGAGGTTGCAGCTAGAGCTCACCTCGAAGCCATTAGACCGACGCTAGAAAAAGCACTCGCAGAGGCCAAGTTGTCGATGAGCGATATCGATGCCATCGCGGTTGCCAACGGGCCTGGGTTGGCCGGCGCTCTGATGGTTGGAATCGGTGCAGCTAAGGGCCTTGCTCTTGCCCACAACAAACCGCTCTATGCAGTGAACCATCTGGTCGGACATGTCGGTGCAGATGTTCTAGAACGTGGAGCGGTCGAATTGCCAACCATTGCGCTTTTGGTCTCCGGTGGTCACACCTCACTTCTTTTGGTTAGGCACCTGCTCAACGACGTTGAACTTTTGGGGGAGACCATCGACGACGCCGCTGGCGAAGCTTTTGACAAGGTGGCCAGGGTCTTGGGTTTGCCATATCCGGGCGGGCCACAAATCGATAAGTTGGCTGCCGATGGGACTGCAAGCATTCGCTTTCCCAGGGGA
>CAMAQN010000039.1 GCA_945860535.1 Auritidibacter sp. Marseille-P8566 | reverse complement strand
TCAACAATCCAGCCATCTCGGACCGGAATCGCCTTAGCAGAACTCGAGGTGTGCTTACCCTTGCCGGTTACCTCGTTCACCTCGCCGGTTGCTCGGACATAGTCCGGAGCCAAAAGGTTGATGAGCGATGTCTTACCAACACCGCTGTGACCAACAAACACGGTGGTGTTGCCGGCAAGCAGTGCCTCAAGTCCCTCAAGGTCTGGCTGCTCTTTTGAGTGCTTGAAGACCTTTAGGTCAAAACCCTCGAACCCATTGATGAATTCTGTCGGGTCCGCAAGATCGCATTTAGTCATGATCAAAATTGGCTTGAGTCCGGAGTGCATGGCCGCGACCAGATATCGATCCACCAATCGAGGTTTTGGTTCTGGGTTGGTAGCAGCCATAACAATTGCAAGTTGGTCGGCATTGGCGACAATGGTCTGGTCTCCGGTATCACTCTCATCGCTTGAACGAGTGAGCTCCGTGGTTCGAGGTTCAATTCTGACAATTCGAGCAAGAGTGCCTTTTTGGTCAGACACCTCTCCAGCTAAGGCAACCCGATCGCAGGTCACACAACCCTTGTTTCTAAGCTCCTTGGCCAACGTGGCAAGGACCTCACGGCCATCCTCGGTCAATACCTTGTAGCGTGCTAGGTGAACTTCCAGCACCATGCCCATCAGGGCGTTATCGTGTGTTGGACGACGCTTGGTTCGAGGCTTAGAGCCCTTTGGGTTGGGGCGGATTCGAACATCATCCTCATCGAGGTCCATGCCCGGACCTGGTTCAAACATCCAGGTCATTTAGCGTCCAACATGTCTTGCCAGAGTTTTGTGAATTCGGGCATGGTCTTTGAAGTTGTGGCGATATTCTCAACTTCTAGCCTTGGAATACGAAGTCCCAAAATTGCCCCCGCGGTTGCCATGCGGTGATCTTCATAGCTTTGCCACTTCCCGCCGTGCAAAGTGGCAGGTCGAATTTCGAGACCGTCTTCCAGTTCGCTAACATCCCCACCAAGGTTGTTTAGCTCCCGCGTTAGCGCGCTAAGTCGGTCGGTTTCGTGACCACGAAGATGAGCGATACCGGTAATTCGGCTAGGCGTATCTGCAAGTGCAGCTAGAGCTGCAATCACCGGAGCTAGCTCACCTCCGATGGAAAGATCGATATCGATTCCGTGAATGTTGCCATCGCCATGGATAGTTAGAACCTCGTCTTCAACAAGGCACTTTGCACCCATCATCGGCAGAATTCGCTCAAATTCCGCGCCGACCTGGGTTGTGACTTTTGGCCAATTTGGGATGCGAACTGTGCCGCCGGCAACCATGGCTGCGGCAAGAAATGGACCAGCGTTCGATAGATCTGGCTCAATGACCTTTCGCCCACCAGCAATTTCACCTGGTTCAACCCGCCAGGTGCGCTCATCGATGGTCTTGGCATCCACCCCACGCTGACGCAGTGTCTCGAGGGTCATTTCGATGTGTGGCAGCGATGGCAATTCCTCACCGGTGTGGCGAAGCGTCAAACCCCGCTCAAATTTGGCTGCCACCAAAAGCAGTCCCGAAACAAACTGGCTTGAAGAAGAAGCATCAATTGAAAGCTCGCCACCTAACACTCTGCCGGTTCCGTGAACCGTGAAGGGAAGTGAGTGAGAATCCGCAGAAACCTTTATTCCTAGGGCACGAATCGAATCGATGGTGGTGTGCATCGGGCGTCGTCTAGCACCCTCGTCTCCGTCAAAAGCAATTTCGCCCAATGCCAGCATGCTCAGCGGCGGAACAAAGCGCATCACGGTTCCAGCTAGGCCGCAATCAATAGTTGCTGGACCCGAAAGGGGCTGTGGGGTGACCAAAAGGTCATCGCCCTGCCACGCAAACTCAATACCCAATGACTTTAGGGCGGAGATCATGAGTTTTGAATCCCTTGAAACCAAAGGTGCTATCAAAAGTGTTGGCGCACTGGCAATTGCTGAAAGTAAGAGTTCACGATTTGTGAGTGATTTTGAACCGGGAAGGGCAACCGTCGCATTGATGTTTTGCCCTTGCGGGGCTGGCCAATACGGGTGCGAAGAAGTCATTAGTTCAAAGATACCGAATCTGGGCGATTCCTGCCCAATAAGCAAAACCCCAATAGACTCAAAGCAATGCAGAATCCCAAGTCCGAGAAACTTATCTCGTTTGAAGCGCAAGCCCTCCCACTGATGCCACAGCTTTACGGTGCCGCGCTTCGCTGGACCCGTAACCCAAGCGACGCAGAGGATTTGGTTCAGGAGACTTTTGCTAAGGCATATGGCGCTTGGGGAAAGTTTGAGCAGGGGACGAATCTAAAAGCCTGGCTTTTTAGGATCATGACCAACACCCACATCAACCTCTACAACAAGCGCGCCAAGGATCAAGCAAAGACCGCGCTGGATGATTTAGAGGACTGGCAGGTTGGCATGGGGGAATCGCTCACCACCTCCAACACGCGCAGCGCAGAAGCAGTTGCGATGGATAACCTTCCGTCTAAAATCATCCGCGATGCACTAGATCAGATTCCTGACGAGTTCAGAATGGTGGTTTATTACGCGGTGGTAGAAGGTTTGCCATACGCCGAAATAGCCGAAGTTATGGACACTCCGGTGGGAACGGTAATGTCTAGATTGCATCGCGGGAAGAAAATGCTGAAAACTTTGTTGACTGATTATGCAAAGCAAGAAGGCTACCGAGTTGAGGAGGAGGAAAAGTGAATCCAGTTGACTGCCAAGAAGTAAAGCGCAACGTGCACGAGTTTCTCCACGCCCAGATGCAAAACGATCAGCAAGAGGACATCACCGCTCACCTTGCGAACTGCGAGTCCTGCGAAGAGCACTATGACATTGAGCTTGTTTTCAACCAGGTAATCCAGCGCTCATGCGATGAGGCGCCAGCGGAGGAGCTCGCCCAGCGTGTTATGCAGCGACTACGCGAAGTTCAAGATCACGACTGATCTTGTGGCTCTGTAAGCCCTAGCCACTCAAACCAACCGCGGTTTAGCACCAACCAAGCCACCAAACCATAGCCAACCTGTCCAGGTAGGCCACGCGGGTTTGCACTAGTTTCCTGCTGCCAGCCCTCGTGTTCACGAAGCGGCTTGAAGCAATCAACATAAGGAATTTGGCGTCTTCTAACGACGTCTTCGAAACCTGCCGACAGGTGCTCGATCTCGTGATCGGTTTCTGGATCTCCGGTTGGCGTTGGTCCAACCACAAACACTTTGACACCTTCGCGCAGTGCATCATCCAATAGCGAAGCCAAATTCAACCTGGATCTAGAAATCGTGACCTGAGCTTTTACGTCCTGAGAGCCAAGCGCCAAGACCAGGTAGTTCTCGGTTTGCGCGGTGAAACGCGGCATTGCTTCGCTTCTCCAGCGCTCTAAAAGGTCAGAGGTGCTCTCACCAACCATTGCCAGCGGGAAGAACGCAACATCCTCACCCTGCGGCAATCTAGCCTGCACGCGGCCCAACCAGCCAAGTCCCTTGGGGTCGCCAGATGCGGTGAGTAACTCATCACCCAAAATAACAACCCGTAGTGAGCGCATTAGTCCTGGAACGCTCGCTGGACAAGGTCAGCCTGCTCGGCAGCATGACGCTTTGCAGAACCAGAGGCAGGCGATGCCGAAGCCGGTCTTGCAACCGGGGTGAAGTTGATGTCGTATTTAGGCATAAACAGACCCATGTAGGTCCAAGCACCCTGGTTTAGTGGCTCATCCTGAACCCAACGCAACTTAGCGTTCGGGAACTGTGCAATCGCCGCCTGCATCTCTGCAACCGGAGTCGGGTAGAGCTGTTCAACGCGAACAATTGCGGTCTGACCGTCATTGCGCTTTTGGCTCTCGGCCAAAAGATCCCAGTAGACCTTGCCCGAGCAGAACAGAACCTTGGTGACCTTTGCTGCATCGAGGTTTTGCTCATCGTTGATTACTGGACGGAAGCTACCGGTGGTGAAGTCCTCAACAGCTGAAGATGCTGCCTTTAGGCGAAGCATCGACTTAGGTGCGAAGACAATCAAAGGACGCTTTGGCGAGGTAAATGCCTGGCGTCTTAGTAGGTGGAAGTGCGAAGCAGGAGTTGAAGGCTGCGCCACGGTCATGTTGTTCTCCGCACACAGCTGCAAGAAACGTTCGATTCTTGCCGAGGAGTGGTCAGGACCCTGGCCCTCGTAACCGTGTGGAAGAAGTAGCACGAGAGAAGAGAACTGGTTCCACTTCTGCTCAGCAGACGAGATGAACTCGTCGACCACGGTTTGAGCACCATTTACGAAGTCACCGAACTGGGCTTCCCAAAGGGTCAAAGTGTTTGGATCCTCAACCGAGTAGCCGTACTCGAATCCCATGACCGCATACTCGCTCAGCAGCGAGTTGTAGACCTGGAATCTAGCCTGCTGCTCGGAGATGTACTGCAGTGGCATCCACTCCTGGCCGGTTAGGCGGTCGTGGAAGGAGGAGTGGCGCTGCACGAAGGTGCCACGTCTGGCATCCTGTCCTGAAAGGCGAACCTTTACACCCTCAACAAGTAGCGATCCGAATGCCAAAAGCTCACCAAAGCCCCAGTCGATGCCACCCTCACGACTCATCTCAACGCGCTTCTGCAGAAGTTGAGCAAGCTTCGGGTGAACGCTGAAACCTTCAGGCTGGTTTGCGTGAGCATTACCAATGGCCTCAACCATTTCCTTTGCGATGGCAGTTGGGCGAACCAATTGCTGCTTCTCGCTAGCGGTGGTGCCAATGCCAACTGGGCGCTCTGGCAGAGCCACCGGCTGGCTCATTGCCTCGTGGACATCGATAAAAGCCTTCTCCAGGCTCTGCTGGAACTGCAGGTTGGCGGCATCAAACTCTTCCTGAGTGATATCGCCTCGACCGATTAGGTTCTCCATGTACAGGGTTCGAACGCTGCGCTTGTGCTCGATCAGGTTGTACATAAGCGGCTGAGTCATCGAAGGGTCATCGCCTTCGTTGTGTCCACGGCGACGGTAGCAAACGATGTCGATTACTACGTCTTTTTTGAATTCCTGTCGGTAGTCAAATGCCAACTGGGATACTCGAACCACTGCCTCAGGGTCATCGCCATTGACGTGGAAGATTGGAGCCTGAATCGACTTTGCAACATCGGTTGCGTAAACCGAGGTTCTGGAATCCTTTGGCAAGGTGGTAAAGCCAACCTGGTTGTTCACCACGATGTGGATGGTGCCACCAACCTTGTAACCCTCAAGCTGGCTCATCTGCATGGTTTCTGGGACAACGCCCTGACCAATGAATGCTGCATCACCGTGGATTAGCACCGGAAGCACCGGGTAGGTCTCAGGGTTCCCCAAAGCATCCTGCTTGGCACGCACGATTCCTTCAAGAACCGGGTTAACCGCCTCAAGGTGAGATGGGTTTGCGGCGAGCGATACCTTGACCGATGTGCCATCGCTAAATGATGCAACACCCTCGGTACCCATGTGGTACTTCACATCTCCCGAGCCTTGAACGCTATTCAGATCGGTTGACCCTTCAAACTCCCGGAATACCTGGCCGTAGGTCTTGCCCGCAATGTTGGTGAGCACGTTTAGTCGACCGCGGTGTGCCATACCAATAGCTACCTCGCTCATGCCGGCGTGGGCGGCCTGCTGCAAAATCTCGTCTAGTGACGGAATTAGGGACTCGCTGCCTTCCAGCGAGAAGCGCTTCTGACCGACGAACTTGGTCTGCAGGAAAGTCTCAAATGCCTCAGCCTCGTTCAGCTTGTTCAGAACTCTGAACTGCTCTTCCTTGGTTGGCTTTTGATATGGGCGCTCTAGTTTGTCTTGGAACCAAATGCGCTCGGCCGGGTCCTGAATGTGCATGTACTCAACACCAATGGTGCGGCAGTAGCTGTCTCGCAGAATGCCGAGCATGTTGCGGAACTTGGCCTTGGATCGACCACCAAAACCACCGGTTTTGAAGGTGCGGTCCAGATCCCAAAGGCTTAGTCCATAGGAGCGAATATCTAGGTCCGGGTGCCAGCGCTGCTGGTACTCAAGCGGGTCGATATCTGCAATTAGGTGACCGCGTACGCGGAACGCATTGATGCATTCCTGGATGCGGGTGTTCTTGCCGTTTTCATCGGCAAGATCCCAGTGGAAGTCACTGGCCCAAACCACCGGAGTGTAAGGAACGCGAATGTCAGCGAAGATCTGGTCGTAGAAGCCACGCTCACCCATTAGCATCTCGTTGATGATCTTTAGGAACTCACCGCTACCAGCACCCTGAATCACTCGGTGGTCATAGGTGGAGGTAAGGGTCAAAATCTTGCCAATGCCCTGCTCGGCCAGCATCTCTTCTGCCATGCCCTGGAACTGGGCTGGGTAATCCAAAGCTCCAACACCAACGATGCAGCCCTGACCGCGGGTTAGGCGCGGAACCGAGTGCACGGTTCCAATGCCACCTGGGTTGGTTAGCGAGATGGTGGTTCCTGCAAAATCTTCTGCGGTGAGCTTGTTGTCTCTGGCCTTTTTTACGAGCTCCTCGTAGGCAACTAGGAACTCAGCGAAGTTCAAGCGCTGAGCACGCTTGATGTTTGGAACCAACAACGCACGAGTGCCATCCGGTTTAGGGATGTCGATCGCTAGACCAAAGTTGATATTCGCTGGGGTAACCGCAGCCGGCTTGCCGTCGACTTCTTCGTAGAAGACGTTCTGGCTTGGGAATACCTTCAGAGCCTGCACTACCGCGTAGCCAATTAGGTGGGTGAAAGAAACCTTGCCGCCTCTGGTGCGCTTTAGGTGTGAGTTGATGACAATACGGTTGTCGATCAAAAGCTTTGCTGCTACCTGACGGACACTGGTTGCGGTTGGAACCGAAAGCGAGGCGTCCATGTTTGAGGCCAAGGTTTTTGCCATGCCGCGAAGCACATTTACCTCAGGCTGGTCATCGTCTTCAGCTTCAACAATCGACATCGCTCCGGTTGCGGCAGGAAGGTTTGCTGGAACCGGGGTGTTTGCGGCACTGGTCACCGATGCTTTGGCGACCGGAACGGTGATGGCTTCTGTTACCGGAGATGCGGAGCTGTCATAGCTTGCAATCACGGTGGAGTCTGTGCTGACTACCGCCGGTGCCTGGGTTACTGCAGCTGGCGCAGCTGCTGGAGCACTTCCAGGCTGCTGGGTTAGCTGGTAGCGCTCAAGGATTGGCCACCAAGACCGGTCCACTGAATCCGGGTTTTCGAGCCATTGGCCGTACATTTCTGCAACTAGCCATTCGTTTGCGCCAAAATCTGCTTCGGATGAGTGATTGTCGGTTGACGACAAGGGAGCCCCTTTGAACGAATCCTTTTAAACCGCTTCCCAGTCTACCCGAGCGGAAGGCTATAGTGTTTCTTGAATATGGAGCCCAGTAAACATAGCCCTAAGCAGGATCGGTAGATGTCCGATTACCTGCTGCTAGCCGTCGGCGTTCTCCTCACAATCGGCACAGGGCTATTTGTAGCCAGCGAATTTTCCCTAATAAGCGTTGAGCGAATTGAACTAGAAAAACTTCGCGACTCGGGCAAAAAAGGCCTAGATCTTCCGATTAGAGCCGTCATCAAGACTTCAACCCACCTATCCGCCGCCCAGCTGGGTATCACGCTGACCACTCTGCTCACTGGATTTGTGGCAGAGCCTGCACTCACCAGGCTTCTGGGCCCTTGGCTTTTGGATATGGGCCTTAGAGAAGACCTGCTGCAACCAATTGGTGTTGCGATCGCAATGACCATTGCCACCATCTTTAGCTTTCTAATCGGTGAGCTGGTGCCAAAGAACATGGCGCTTAGTGAACCGGTAAAGATTTTGAAGTTGGTGGTTGGTTTCCAAGTCGCCTTTACTTGGACATTCGGTCCACTTATTCACCTGATGAATTCCAACGGAAACTGGTTGGTTCGTCGCTTTGGCATTGAGCCCAAGGAGGAGCTTTCCTCGGCGCGCGGCCCAGAGGAGCTAGCTTCTCTGATTCGAAGAAGTGCGCACCTTGGATCTTTGGAGCAAGACACCGCAGAACTTATAGAAAAGACCATCGCACTGTCCTCGCTAAACGCGAACGACGTGATGACCCC
>CAMAQN010000038.1 GCA_945860535.1 Auritidibacter sp. Marseille-P8566 | reverse complement strand
TGCGCGGAGAATGGGGGATTCGAACCCCCGAGGGCTTGCACCCAACCAACTTTCCAAGCTGGCGCCATAGGCCACTAGGCGAATTCTCCGAGGGAGAGTTTAGCCCGAAAACAGCCTGTGAAACCAAGAATTTTGAATCTCATGATTGGCTAGCATGGTGACAAAGCCCTTCCGGGCAGATAGTGGGATTCAAAGATGAGCCTTATTGGACACTGGATTGATGGTGCCGAGGTAAAAAGCAACTCTGGTCGCTTAGGTGACGTCTATGACCCAGCTCTGGGTGAAGTCACCAAGCAGGTTGGCTTTGCAAATCAAGCTGAAATTCAGAAGACCATCGCATCTTCCAAGGCCGCATTCCCCGCCTGGAGAGATGCCACCTTGGCAAAACGCCTGGGTATCATTTTCAAGTTCCGCGAGCTGCTCGATGCTCGCAAGGGTGAGCTTGCGGCGATCATCACCGAGGAGCACGGCAAAGTGCTCTCGGATGCGATGGGTGAAATCACTCGCGGTCAAGAGGTTGTCGAGTTTGCCTGCGGTATGCCGCAGATGCTCAAGGGCGAATACTCCGAGAACGCCTCAACCAACGTTGACGTTTATTCGATCAAGCAGCCTTTGGGAGTGGTGGGAATCATCAGCCCCTTCAACTTCCCTGCCATGGTGCCAATGTGGTTCTTCCCGGTGGCAATCGCAGCTGGTAACTGTGTTGTTCTAAAGCCGAGCGAGAAGGATCCTTCCGCGGCCATGTGGTTGGCAAAGCTTTGGAAAGAGGCTGGTCTGCCAGATGGCGTATTCAATGTTCTGCACGGTGATAAAGAAGCAGTAGATGGGCTCTTGACCCACACAGATGTGGCATCAATTTCGTTTGTTGGATCCACCCCAATCGCTCAGTACATTTACGAAACGGCGGCCAAGCACGGCAAGCGAGTGCAAGCGCTGGGTGGAGCAAAGAACCACATGTTGGTTTTGCCAGATGCTGATCTTGACCTGGTTGCAGACTCCGCAATCAACGCAGGTTTTGGTTCTGCGGGTGAGCGCTGCATGGCAATCTCGGTTGTGGTTGCAGTTGAGCCAGTAGCCGATGACTTGATTTCAAAGATCGCCTCGCGCATGGCGCAGATCAAGGTCGGCGACGGCCGACGCTCTTGCGACATGGGACCGCTAGTGACAAAAGTTCACCGCGACAAGGTTGAGTCATACATCGAGATCGCAGCCCAGGATGGAGCTGAGATTGTGGTTGATGGCCGCGGTGTAGTTGCTGATGGTGCACCAAATGGTTTCTGGCTAGGACCGACTTTGATTGACAAGGTGCCACTGACCTCCAAGGTTTACCAAGAGGAGATCTTTGGGCCGGTGCTGTCGGTGGTTCGAGTGGGAAGCTACCAAGAGGGTTTGGACCTTATCAACTCCGGTGCTTTTGGCAATGGAACTGCAATCTTTACTAACGATGGCGGAGCAGCCAGAAGGTTCCAGTACGAGGTTGAAGTTGGCATGATCGGCATCAACGTGCCGATTCCAGTGCCTGTTGCATACTTCTCCTTTGGCGGTTGGAAGCACTCGCTATTTGGAGATTCCAGAGCACACGGCGAAGAGGGCTTTAGATTCTTTACCCAGACCAAGGTCATCACATCACGCTGGCTTGACCCAAGCCACGGTGGCATCAACCTGGGCTTCCCGCAGAACTAGTTGGGATAACGTAACCGCCTGGATTCAGGCTCGGGTGTACTCGAGGCTAATCTGCCGTAGAATTTGAGGCGACTCCTCGTGTGGCGTCACCTTGGCTAATCCCCCAGGACCGAGAGGTAGCAAGGGTAACTGAGCTCTGGCGGGTGCACGGGGAGTCGCTTTATTCACACACCTTCCCCAAGACAAATCAATGTCTGATTTGGGGGTTAGGCTTGGGGCGTGACTACCGCTCTCTACCGCCGCTATCGCCCAGAATCCTTTACGGAGCTGATTGGGCAAACTCAGGTTGTGGAGCCCCTGATGTCTGCACTTCGAGCAGACCGCGTAAACCACGCCTATCTCTTCTCAGGCCCTCGCGGCTGCGGTAAGACCACCTCGGCAAGAATCTTGGCACGCTGTCTGAACTGCGCTGAGGGTCCAACCGATACTCCGTGTGGCAAGTGCCCATCCTGCATCGATCTTTCTCGCGGTGGTTCAGGTTCGCTGGATGTTGTTGAGATTGACGCTGCCAGCCACAACGGTGTTGACGATGCACGTGATCTAAGAGAGCGAGCAATCTTTGCTCCAGCTCGCGACCGCTACAAGATTTTCATCCTCGATGAGGCCCACATGGTCACCACCCAGGGCTTCAACGCACTGCTAAAGATTGTCGAAGAACCACCTGCCCACGTGAAGTTCATCTTCGCCACCACGGAGCCAGACAAAGTCATTGGAACAATCCGTTCCCGCACTCACCACTACCCATTCCGCCTGGTGCCACCGGGGGAGTTGCTGGAGTATTTGACCTCGGTATTGGAGTCAGAGGGCTTTAGCGCAGAGGGTGGCGTGATGCCGCTTGTGGTTAGAGCATCTGGTGGTTCGGTGCGTGATGCATTGAGCTTGTTGGACCAGCTAATCGCAGGAAGCGACACCAAAGAGATCGCCTACGAGCGAGCAGTGAACCTCTTGGGTTTCACTCACGATCAGCTGATGAGCGAAGTAATTGATGCCTTTGCTGAGATTGATCCGGCAAAAGCCTTTGCTGCGGTTGACAAAGTTATTCAATCTGGCCAGGACGCTAGACGATTCTTGGAAGATCTTCTTGAGCGCATTCGCGATTTGATGCTGGTCTCATCACTCGGCGATGCAGCTCGCGCAATCCTTAGGGGACTAGGTCCTGAGCAGTTTGATATCTTGACCATTCAGGCAAACCGCTTTGGTCTGAATCAGCTCACTTCGGCTGCGGAAGCCACTTCAAAGGCACTTGCTGACACCTCTGCGGCATCAAACCCAAGGCTTCAGCTTGAACTACTTTGCGCAAGAGTGTTAGCTCCTGCCATCGAAGCTCCGGTAAAGCGCAGCGTGGAGCCAGCACCAGCTAAGGTTCAGGCACCAGCTCCAGTAAAGACCACTGCACCAGTCGAAGCTGCACCCCCAGCAAAAGCTCCAGCCGTCAAGGTTGAGGCTGCCCCTGAGCCAGCTGCTAAAAAGTCAGAGCCAGTTGCCCAAGGTCCCCTTAACACTGCGTCTTTCAAGAGCGGATGGCAGGACATCCTGGATGCACTTGCCAAGAAGTCACGCTCGGCATGGGCGGTTGCTTTCACCACGAAGGTTTTGGATTTTGAAGGCGATGTACTAACTCTTTTGTTCCAGTCACAGCGAGATGTGGATGCATTCAAGATCTCACAGGGCGCTTCTGAAGTTCTAAGAACTGTCATCAAGGAAAAACTTGGTGTGGTCGTGAAGTATCGCGCGAAAGTTGCCGAGCAAGCCCCAGCTCCTCTCACCGCTGCGGTGGTTGAGCCAACGGCTGCGGAAGAGTTTGTTACCGAAGAAGAGATTGAAGCTCAAGAGCCGGTTACCGAGATCATCCAACAGCCGGTGGCTGCAGAGGATGAGCAAGCAGGGGAGTTCTTCCTGCGAGAAGTTTTGGGTGCCACTCCAATCAAGAGTGACGAGAACTAATGTACGACGGCATTGTTCAGGAGCTCATTGATGAGCTTGGTCGCCTCCCAGGAGTTGGTCCAAAGTCTGCGCAGCGCATTGCTTTTCACCTTATCGAATCCGATTTGGAATCGGTGAACAAGTTGGCGGATGTGCTTCGAGAGGTAAAGCAAAAGGTTCGCTTCTGCGAAATCTGCGGCAATGTTTCTGAGAACCAAAAATGTGGCATCTGCGTTGACCCTAAGCGCGATTTGAGCGTTATCTGTGTGGTTGAGGACTCCAAGGACATCAACGCCATTGAGCGCACCAGAGAATTCCGCGGTAGCTATCACGTGCTTGGTGGAGCGATCTCGCCAATTGCCGGAGTTGGCCCCGACCAGCTTCGCATCAAGGATTTGATGAAGCGTTTGGCTGACCCAAGCATCAAGGAAGTCATTTTGGCAACCAACCCGAATCTCGAAGGTGAGGCAACTGCCACCTACCTAACCAGGCTCCTCGGTGCTATGGAAATCTCGGTTACCAAGCTCGCCTCAGGCCTGCCTGTGGGTGGCGATCTGGAATATGCGGACGATATGACTTTGGGCAGAGCCTTTGAGGGTAGACGCCGAGTCAACTAGAATTGGGGGCACTACCACGGAGGTAGAATCCCCCTTTTTTCCAAGGAGAGCCCCTTGGCACTAATCGTGCAGAAATTCGGTGGGTCTTCCGTCTCTGACGCTGAGAAGATCAAGCATGTAGCTGCGCGCGTTCTAAAGACTCAGTCAGAGGGCAACCAGGTTGTAGTTGTGGTTTCAGCAATGGGCGACACCACCGACGAACTTATTGATCTGGCGGATTCGGTATCGATTCACCGCGGTAGCCGCGAAATGGACATGCTGCTAACCGCGGGCGAGCGCATTTCAATGTCGCTGTTAGCAATGGCCATCCAGGAAATGGGCGGCAAGGCTAAGTCTTTCACCGGATACCAAGCCGGTATCTCAACCGATTCCAACCACGGTTCTGCTCGCATCTGGAAGATTGAACCAGCAAGAGTAAAAACCGCTCTAGATGCTGGCGAAGTTGCCATCGTTGCTGGATTCCAAGGCTTCTCATTTGAGACCGGGGATGTTACTACCTTGGGTCGCGGTGGATCTGACACCACTGCGGTCGCTTTGGCAGCCGCACTGAAGGCGGATGTCTGCGAGATTTACTCGGACGTAGACGGTATTTACACTGCCGACCCACGCGTGGTCCCAAGAGCCCACAAGCTGTTCCAGATTGACATTGATTCAATGCTTGAACTCTCCTCATCCGGAGCCAAGATCCTCTACATTCGTGCGGTGGAGTTTGCTCGCCGTCACTCGGTACCACTTAGGGTTCGTTCAACTTTTAGCCTTGACCCGGGCACCCTCGTTTACACCAACCAGCCAGGAGATGAAGTGGAAGAACCAGTCGTTTCAGGTGTTGCATCAGATGACACCCAGTCCAAGATCACAGTGGTGGGATTGCCAGACCGTCCAGGTAAGGCAGCCGAGGTGTTCCAGGTGGTCGCAGAGTCGGGTGCGAATATCGACATGATCGTTCAGAACGTTTCAACCACCGAGAATCACCTGAGCGATATCTCCTTCACCCTGCTACACGTTGACCGTCCAAAGGTCGTGGAGGCCCTCAAGGCTAAGCAGGCAGAGGTTGGGTTCCAGTCGGTCTCATACGATGACGAGGTCGGAAAGCTCTCCATTGTTGGAGCTGGCATGAAGACCTCCTCGGGTGTTTCAGCCAAGTTCTTTGGCGCGCTTGCTCGCGCAGGTATCAACATCGAGATGATTTCAACCTCTGAAATTCGCATATCTGTGGTTACTCGCGCGGACCAGCTCAAAGAAGCTACTCGTATTGTCCACACCGCATTTGAACTCGATGCCGCTGACACTGCGGTGATCTACGCGGGTTCTGGAAGGTAGCTAATGTCAAAACCAAATCTTGCACTAGTTGGAGCAACCGGAGCCGTTGGCACCGTGATGATTGACATCATCAACGCACGAGAGAACATTTGGGGCGAGATTCGCCTGATTGCATCTCCACGTTCCGCTGGTAAAGAGATTATGGTTCACAGCACCCCTCACACCGTTGTTGCCCTGAGCGAAGAAGCCTTTGATGGCATCGACATCGCTATGTTCGACGTCCCAGACGAGGTCAGTGAGATCTGGGCTCCAATTGCTGCCGCAAAGGGTGTTGTCGCAGTTGATAACTCAGCAGCTTTCCGCATGAACCCTGAGGTGCCACTTGTGGTTCCAGAGGTCAACCCACACGCAGCCAAGTCGCGTCCACTGGGAATCATTGCAAACCCAAACTGCACCACCTTGACCATGATGGCTGCCCTTGGTGCTCTGCACCGCAAGTGGCAGCTAACCGAGCTGGTCGTATCTTCCTACCAGGCAGTATCCGGTGCGGGTGCTCCTGGAATCGAGCGCTTGCAGCTTGAGACTCAGGCAGTTGCCAACAACCAGGATGCCGGTTTGGTTTCTGACAATGTGACCGCAACCATTAACGCTCACGGTGCTCCGCTTTCGGATTCACCTTGGCCGGTACCAATCGCGCTGAATGTGATTCCTATGGCTGGTTCGCTAAAGGAAGACGGACACTCATCCGAGGAGCTCAAGGTTCGTAATGAATCTCGCAAGATTCTCGGCATCAAGGACCTAAAGGTTGCTGCCACATGTGTTCGTGTTCCAGTTCAGGTTGCGCACTCGCTATCCGTGCACGCAACCTTCGCCAACCCGCTAACCGCGGATGAGGTTCGTGCCGAACTCGAGAAGCAGCCAACTGTGGTTGTGATGGATGACCCAGCAAATGGCATCTACCCAACCCCAGCACACGTTGCCGGACAGGACCCGACCTTTGTCGGCCGTATTCGCCAGGCGCAGGATTTCCCAAACACGATTGACCTGTTTGTGGTTGGAGATAACTTGCGTAAGGGTGCTGCTCTAAACACCTACGAGATCGCTGAATTAGTAGCTGCGGAGCTTGGCTAACTAATAGTTAGAAGCGTTGCAGTTGGCGGGCAGAACAGTCTGACCGGTGCAAAAATAGAGCATCCCATGCCGCCAGAAACGTGCAGCAAACTCTGCTTTTCTCCAAACTCCCAACCGCTAACACCTTGCGCGTATTCGGTTGGCAAATCACAGTTGGTAACCAAAGCTTTTGAACCCGGCAAACAAACCTGACCACCGTGAGTATGTCCGGCAAATATCACGCTGGCGTCTTGGTTTGTGAAGGCCTCGATTACTCGCAGGTATGGAGCGTGGGCAACGCCAATCAAAACATCGGCTTGGACCAACTCATTCTTTTGCTGCCCTAACGAGTCCAGTTCATCGAGGTTTTCGTGAGGATCATCCAGCCCCATAAATCCAAGTTTTATGCCAGCTACATCGAGCAATCCTGATTGGTTATTCAGATCTAGCCAACCAGCACCTTTGAGCTCCGAGGTGAAGCGTTTGGTGTCTAGATCAACTTCGTTGCGCACCTTTGAAGGCCCCTGGAAATAGCTCAGCGGGTTTCTAATCTTTGGTGCTCGGTAATCGTTTGAACCGTTCACAAAAACACCTGGGAAATCAAAAAGTGGTCTAAGTGCGCTCAGGCAAGGGTTTATCGCGTCTTTGTGCCCTAGGTTGTCGCCGGTGTTTACCACTAGGTCAGGGTTCAGCCCTGCTAGTTCTTTTAGGAAACCCGCCTTTTTGTTTTGCCCAGGTGCGAAGTGGATATCTGAGATGTGAAGCACGCGGATCGGCTTATCCAAGCCGATTGCAAGCTCTACCTCTCTAAGCGCAAATGGCCCAGCGTTACCGGCTAGCCACATTGGTTCGGTATCAAAACAATCGCGCTGTTGGCACTAATCTCGGAACCTGCTGCTGGCAGGGTGCTGTTGGCAACGCCTTCGGCAAGAGCCGGATCACATTGCTTTAGCTGGCTCTGACTGGACTGCGGCAAAGAAACTGTGAAGCCCATAGCTTCTAGGCTTGCCTTCGCCTGGTTTAGTTCTAACCCACGGACGTTTGGAACCAATTGCTTGCCGCCGGCTGATATGAAGACCTTCACAATCGAACCGAGGGGGAGGGTCTGACCAGCGGCCGGGATTGTGTAGGCAACGGTGCCGGCAGGGGCGGTTGAGGAAACCTCACTCTTTTGGATCGCGATATTTAGCTGAGCTCCGGTGATGGTTAGCTTGGCTGTCTCCAGATCGATACCAGTGGTATTTGGAATTGTGATCATGGTGGCTGCAGTGTACTGCGGCAGCGCAGCAGGGAAAGCTTCGCCTACGTAGCGTTTGTTGACCTCGGTCATGATCGCTTTCCAGATCGAGTGTCGAATGGTTGAGACTGCTCGCCCATTGATGCTCTTGGAAGACTGTGTGGTTAGACCAGAGACATTTCCGACCCAGGTTGCGGTTGCGACCTTCGTAGAGAATCCATTCATCCAGGTGTGGATGCGCT
>CAMAQN010000037.1 GCA_945860535.1 Auritidibacter sp. Marseille-P8566 | reverse complement strand
GATGTGATTTTGGTTGCCAATTTGGGCAAGGAAATCGTTAGTGAAACTGAATCTTCGGTCACTGTTCGCGTTCAAGCCGGCGAGGGTTGGGACGAATTTGTGGCCTGGGCAGTTGAGCACGGTTACGCCGGTATTGAGGCTATGAGCGGCATCCCAGGCAGCGTCGGAGCAACTCCAGTGCAGAACGTTGGCGGTTACGGCCAAGAGGTTTCCGAGACCATCACACAAATCGAGTTCTTAGACTTTGAGACTTTTGCGGTGGAGGTAAAACCTGCGGAGTTTTTCAACTTCTCATACCGTGACAGTGCCTTAAAGCACGGTCTTCGCGGGGTAATTGGTTGGGTTGAGTTTGAGCTTCAAAAGCTTGATGGATTGAGCATTCCCATGGCTTCGGGTCAGATCACAAATCACCTTGGTGAACCTTATGGTTCGCAGTTGCCACTGCAGGTGGTGCGAGACACCGTGATTGAACTTCGCGCATCCAAGGGCATGGTGGTTCAGGATTCTGATCCATCGAGCGTGAGCTGCGGCAGCTTCTTTACCAACCCTGTGGTTTCAAAAATAAAGGCCTTGGAATTCCCTCAGGACATGCAAAAGTGGTCAATGGAGGATGGCGAAAAATACAAGCTTTCCGCCGGTTGGTTGATTGAAAACTCCGGCATCCCTAAGGGCTACTCGCTGCCTGGTTCAAAGGCGAAGGTTAGCGATAAGCATGCTCTTGCCATCACCAATGGCGGGGGAGCCAAGTCCAAAGAAATCATCGAACTTGCCAGGTTTATTCAGGAGCGGGTGGCCGCAACCTGGGGTATAAACCTTGTTCCTGAACCGAACCTGATTGGGTTTTAGCTAAACAGCTTCTGCAAGCGCTGAATGCCTGCAACCAGCTGGTCATCGCCTAGTGCGTAGCTGAGGCGAACGTAACCCGAAGGCCCAAACGCCTCACCTGGAACCATTGCGACCTCTGCTGCATCGAGCGCGTAGTCACAGAGTTCTAGCGAGCTGTTGATCTGCTTGCCACCCCAGTTCCTACCCAAAAGACCAGAGACATCGCTGTAGATGTAGAAGGCTCCCTTAGGGGTTGGGGTAACAACACCCTGCACCTTGTTCATCTCAGCAACCGCAATTTGTCTGCGGCGGTCGAAGGCAGCCAACATGTCCTTCACTGGCTGCTGGTCGCCGGTTAGTGCCGCAAGTGCTGCACGCTGGGAGATGTTAGAAACGTTCGATGACAAGTGTGACTGCAGATTTGCAGCAGCCTTAGCTGCATCCAGCGGGGCAACCATCCACCCCAATCGCCAACCAGTCATTGCATAGGTCTTGGCAACACCGTTGACCATGATGGTGCGGTCGGCAAGCTCTGGAACCAGCTCGGTAATCGAGTAGGCATAAAGACCGTCGTAGGTCAGGTTCTGGTAAATCTCATCCGATACCACCCAAAGGTTTGGCTTAGAGGCCACCCATTGGCCAATCGCCAAGATCTCATCTTTGGTGTAAACCGCACCGGTTGGGTTAGAAGGTGAGCAAAGCAAAAGTGCCTTGGTCTTCGGGGTGTAAGCCGCTTCTAACTGAGCAACCGTGACCTTGTAGTCCTGGTCGCTTCCCGCGAAAACATCGACCTGCTTACCGCCGGCAAGCTTGATTGCCTCTGGGTAGGTAGTCCAATAAGGGGCTGGGACCAAGACCTCATCCTGCGGGTCCAAGATCACTGCAAAGGCCTGGTAAACCGCTTGCTTTCCACCATTGGTAACAATCACCTGAGCTGCGGTGACATCGGTACCGGAGTCACGCTTGGTCTTCTCAACGATTGCCTCGCGAAGTTCTGGAAGACCAGCTGCCGGGGTGTAGCGGTGGTTCTTCGGGTCTCGAACTGCTAGAACAGCGGCCTCGACGATGTGCTGCGGAGTGGCGAAATCTGGCTCTCCAGCAGCAAAGGAAATGACATCCTTACCCTCAGCTTTGAGCGCTTTTGCCTTGGCATCAACTTTGAGCGTTGCACTCTCGGCGATGGCAGCGATTCTTTGCGAAATACGGTTTGCAGACATGGATAAAAGGATACTTAGGTTTCAGGGCATTCGGGCCAGAATTCCCGTTGCATATCCCTGTCTTTACCCCTAAACTCTTTCAAGTTGACATCTGCCCAAACTAATCTGGCGAAAAATCAAACTAATAGATTCAATCTAGAAGTCTGCCTTTCTCAGGTGACACTTGAAACCAAGCCTCGTGTCTGTTCAGGTTGATGTAGATGGCAACGATAGGGCGGTAGTTCAATTGGTAGAGCAGCGGTCTCCAAAACCGCAAGTTGCAGGTTCAAATCCTGTCCGCCCTGCGCTAACAAAGAAGGATGACAAATGTCAGAAGAGACACAGAACGCCTCTGAAGACTTAGTTGAAGCCGCGAAAGCGGAAAAAGCTAAGACCAAGAACCCGCTTCAGCGCGGAACGCTGTTTTTCCGTCAGGTAGTTGCAGAGCTCGGTAAGGTCACCAGACCAACCCGCAAAGAGCTAATCAACTACACCGGCGTTGTGCTCGGATTCGTTGCAGTCGTGATGGCAATCATCAGCGGCTTGGACTGGGTCTTCTACAACGTTGTCACCTTCGTATTTGCAGGATAAAGAGGAATTTGTGTCAGACCTAAACTTCAGCGACACCGAGGAAACTGAGCCAATGGCTCAGTCCGAGGACGCAGTGAACGAGAACACCGACATAGACGAGGCCGACCTAGACCTCGCCGAGGTTGAGGCGGAGCACGAGCTCGACGGTTTCCAAATCGAAGAGGTACCTTCCGAGGCAGAGGTTGTTGCAGCCGATGCAGCAGCGGTCGAGGAAGACCCTTACCGCAAGTTCCGTCAGGAACTTCGCGAGCAGGATGGTAAGTGGTTTGTTATCCACTCCTACGCAGGTTACGAGCGTCGCGTGAAGCAGAACATTGAGGTTCGTCGTGCAGCTCTAGCCGGTGGTGACCAGGTCTTCCAAATCGAGGTCCCAATGGAAGAGACCATCGAGATCAAGAACGGTCAGCGCAAGTTAGTTTCCAAGGTACGCATCCCTGGTTACGTGCTAGTCCGTATGGAAATGACCGAGGACACTTGGTCGCTAGTGCGCCACACTCCTGCGGTTACCGGTTTTGTTGGCAACAGCCAGCACCCAACCCCACTTCGTCCAAACGAAGCCTTTGAGATGCTAAAGCCGCTATTTACCCCTGAGGAAACCGAAGAGGTCAAGAGCGCCAAGGCTGCAATTTCGTCTGGTGGCAAGGCCAAGGGCAAGTCGATCCCAGTAAAGATCGACTTCTCGGTTGGCGAATCCATCATGATCAAGGACGGCTCATTCGCTGGCCTTCCAGGCACAATTTCGGAGATCAACCCAGCCTCTGGCAAGATCACCGTTCTAGTTTCGCTATTCGAGCGTGAGACTCCAGTGGAGCTGTCTTTTGACCAAGTCGGACCACTGAACTAATAAGAGAGAAAAGAAAACAACATGGCACCCAAGAAGAAAGTCACCGGTCTGATCAAGCTTCAGATCCAGGCTGGCGCTGCTAACCCAGCTCCACCTATCGGACCTGCTCTAGGTCAGCACGGTGTAAACATCATGGAGTTCTGCACCCAGTACAACGCAGCCACCGCTGACCAGCGTGGCAACGTAGTACCGGTTGAGATCACCGTTTACGAAGACCGTTCATTCACCTTCATTCTGAAGACCCCTCCTGCCGCTGAGCTAATCAAGAAGGCAGCTGGAGTTCAGAAGGGAAGCGCAACCCCTCACACTGTGAAGGTTGCAAAGCTATCCCGTGACCAGGTGTTGAAGATTGCAGAGGCGAAGATGAGCGACCTAAACGCTAACGACGTCGAAGCAGCAGCAAAGATCATCGCTGGAACTGCCCGCTCAATGGGCATTACCACCGAGCTATAAACCCAAAAACCAAACATAAATAGTCGTGGGAGGGGTTAGCGCCCCTTAGAACCACGGACTGTGACCGAAAGGAAAAGCAGAATGGCAAAGCGCTCAAAGGCCTATAACGAGGCCGCAGCAAAGATCCAAGAAGGCAAGCTCTACAACGCAGAAGAAGCTGCCACCCTTGCGATCGAAACCGCAGGTAAGAAGACCAACTCAACCATCGAGGTTGCACTCAAGCTTGGAGTGGACCCTCGTAAGGCTGACCAGATGATCCGTGGCACGGTATCTCTCCCTCACGGAACTGGAAAAGTAGCCCGAGTAATCGTGTTTGCAAATGGTGCCGCAGCAGACGCAGCTCGTGAGGCTGGAGCCGACGAGGTCGGTGGCGATGAGCTAATCGCCAAGGTTGAGGCTGGCTGGGTCGACTTCGACTACGCAGTTTCCACCCCTGACCTAATGGGCAAGGTTGGTCGTCTAGGTAAGGTTCTAGGTCCTCGTAACCTGATGCCAAACCCAAAGACCGGAACCGTAACCATGGACACCGCTAAGGCTGTTACTGACATCAAGGGCGGAAAGATTGACTTCCGCATTGACAAGCAGTCCAACCTTCACTTCATCATTGGTAAGGCAAGCTTCACCAAGGTTCAGCTAACTGAGAACCTAAACGCCGCAATGGATGAGGTTGTTCGTCTAAAGCCTTCTACCTCAAAGGGTAAGTACCTTCTTAAGGGTGCCGTAGCGACCACTTTTGGTCCTGGCATTCCTTTGGACACTGCAACCTTTATGTAAGGTTTCTAAGCCACTTATAAAGCGCCAGTGTGCTTGCGCAATCGTCTCGGTTGTATGCAATCACCTGGCGCTTTAGCTTTTCCGCGGAGGCGGGATCCTGAGCCAAGGTGGTTAGGTACTGGTCGTAGAACTCCATTGAGCCCATTGCTTCCTTGACGTCCGATGAGCGATCGAACTGGTAGAAGTTCTCAAGGTTTTTAATGCTGTAACGCTCCTCGGAGATCACCAGTGTTTTCTCCACCACGCGGTAGAGGTCAACAAAGACACCGTTTTCAACTAGCTGCATCACTTCATACTCAAACTTGCCGGTCCTGGCAGCGAGCTTTTTGAGCGCAGTCTTCTCGTAGTGCGCATAGTGGTAAATCCGACTCTCCGGGTAGCGCTTGCGATTGAGCAAAACGGTTTGCATAAATGCCTCATACGCCTGTTCTTCGCCAAGACGATCATCCGCCCAGTGGTGGAAGAATTCCCCCTTGGCATCCACCCAGCCCCACAGGTATTCCAATCCTCCAGGCTCACCAAAGAACGTAAAGCCCTCGAGATCGAAAAACAGATCGCCAGGATTTGGCTCCGGGAGTTCTGCCAAAAGCTCAGGGTCGGTGACAATCTGGGAGCGCTCACCGGTATCAAAGAAGCACTGCTGCAATCTCGCCTGCAGTGCCAGCTTCCTAATTACCTCGGCAGGATGCTTATCTGTTCCAGAATCTAGTTCTGCTAGCTGGCGAATGGTGAGAACCCCCAGCTGACGAAGTGCCTCAATTTGAGCCTTAGTGATTCCCGCAACCAGTTGCAGGTGATTGGTTTCGAACCTCATGTGTCTACATAGAGCTGGGTATTCGCACATGTCGCAGTAGGTCGATGCCTCACATACCAATGGGCCAATCTCGGCGAGGGTCTTTGGATCCTGCTGAATTAGAGCTAACACACTTTCTTGGTACGACCCACGCTTCGCAATCATCTGAGCGATGACCGCATCGGCGGCGAATCTCGCGAACTCTCTGTTGCCCAATATCAGGCCGTGCTCCACCGGAGCTTCAAGCCCCAACTCTCTAAGTACGTCCACGTAGAGTCCGACCTGAATCTGATAGTCGGGCTTTGCAGTGCTAGATAACTTGGCATCCCACGCTGCGTATCCACCGCTCCACTGACCGCTCTGTATGGCGGTGAACCCAGCGTCTGAGAACTCGAAGCGGTAGTCACCGCGAATAAGAAAGTCTGGTCGTCCAGAGAATTGAAGCTCTCCAGAACCGCCCTTGAGCACGCCCTGGTAGATAACCGGCACGCCCTGCCGCATGAGCTCAATTGTTGCCTCAAGGGTTTGCGGCTTGGGGGCTTGAACCAGTTCACCACGGTTCTGCAAAAGCTCTTGCTCTAGGGCGGTCTCAAATTTCATGCCGTAACGAATGGCTAGGCTGTCGGGCTTCACATAGAACTGCTCGATTAACTCGCGAAGACCCTTGACCTCTAACTCTCGCGCTACCGAAACTCGCGTGCAGTGTGAGCACTGTGATCTCATTAGGTCTCGAGAGTCAAAACTTAGTCCGGATGTGGTTTTACGCATGGCTAAAGTGTGCCCCAGGGTTGTGACATTATTCGGTTGATATGTGCGGATACCCGTGCTCGGATTATGCTTGCTTACGTTCACAAGGGGAGCCAAATGCCAAAGACAGACCCAAAGGCCTACCGCCACGTTCTGGTGGTTGAAAACGAACCGCTGATGCGAGACCTTTTGGCACGAGCTGTTGAATCAGCGGGTTTTGTGGTCACTACAGCCGCCAACGCGGCAGATGCTAAGCGAGCAATGAAGTCGATAGACCCTGACGCGATTGTTGTGGATATTGAACTCGGTCCTGGCCCAAATGGTTTTGAACTTGTTGAGTCGCTAAATCCTTCGACTCCGGCAGTTGGAATTGTTTACCTAACCAATCTGCCAGATCCGCGCTTTGGCAAAAAAGACGTATCGATGGTGAAGTCCAACCAGGCCTACCTGCGCAAGGGTGCGATCCAGAATGGCCAAGAGCTTGTGGATGCCATCGAGGGCGTGCTGACGGACTCCATCACCAAGGAATACCGTCACGATCTAGCCAGCAATCGTCCTTTCTCAGCGCTTTCTCGTCGACAAGTTGAGACTCTGCAGTTACTGAGCGAGGGCAAAACCAACGCCCAGATCGCAGAACTTCGTGGTACCACCATCAGGGCCGTTGAGGGAATGCTCACTCGAATCTTTGAACTTATGTCAATCGATCCAAAAGACGGAAACCCAAGGGTTGAGGCGGCCAGCAAGTACCACCAGCTCAAAGAGCAGGTCTAGTTCTTGCCGCAGCGCACTGTTTCCCCATGGAATGCTCTCGGTGGCAAGCATGCCCTGAACTGGCGTTCTCACCTCTTCTTTGCATTACCTGCGATTGTCACCGGACTAATCAATGACTATGGTCGCTTAGGCGGCGATCCAGTTAGCTGGCTCGTTGTAGTTGTAGCTGGTTTTGCCGCGACTGTCTTGAGCATCGAACTTTTGGGTCAGGCTCACACCAGAATTTTCGGTAAGGCAAAAGCACCTTCCAACCTTGTAATTTTGCTACTGGCCGGCCTTGTGCGAGGCATTACTGTCTTCAATGTCGGGTCGCTGCTGGAAGTAATACCGGCTAGCGATATTTGGTTCCGACTGTTCGCAGCTCCGATTTATGTGACCGCGGTTTACATGGTTTTCAATACCTTGGTTGCCTCCTACCTTGCGCAAAGAGAGATCGACCAGGAACTTCGTCGTGAGCAGTACTCCCTGACTCAATCCAGACTCGAGTTTGCCCAGGAAATTGACCGGCTGCGGCTAGCTCAAAGGGCTCGCATTAGCGAGATGGTCACCCCTTCGCTTTGGGAAATCTCTAAGCACCTAAGCGATGCCAGACTCTCTAAGGATGCATCCGCAATCGTGAGGGCTTTGCGAGGTCTCAACGAAGACGTGGTTAGGCCGCTGAGCCACGAACTCGCGATGCGCTTTGATCCTCCAACTTTGACCGCTGCCGCACCGTTTTTTACAAAGCTGGGCCGCCTAACGCTTCCAAAGCGCACTATCCTAGGCAACTCATTGCCGGTTGGTTGGACAGCACTGACCGCTTTTGTCCTTGGGTTCTCGATGCTCTCGGCATCGAGCAATCCGCTGCAAGGCTTGATTACTGCCCTGGTGCTAACCAGCTGGTTTGGATTGATCACCTACGCGGTGAAGGCACTAACGGTGAACCTTGATCACCCAACCTGGTTTGGCTTTCTAGTTTCCATACCGGCCGGTGCCTTGATCGGTCTTACTGCTTATCCCTTTACCTTCTGGGACACCCTTACTCTCCCAGCCGCTTTCATGGTGCAGTCACCGGTGTTCTTCTCGATCGCATATCCGAGTATCTATTTGATGGCGGTAGCTCA
>CAMAQN010000036.1 GCA_945860535.1 Auritidibacter sp. Marseille-P8566 | reverse complement strand
GCTATTCTTTTGCATCGCGTGATAAAAAACGTATCTGGCTAGTTACCCAAGTGGCCAAAGGGAACTGACTGTAAATCAGCTGGCTCAGCCTTCGGGGGTTCGAATCCCTCACTAGCCACGAAAACCCACCCCTCCACGGGTGGGTTTTTGCTTTAAGGCCTAAAGGACACTTCTAGTTCGTAGCCCACATCAGAGTTTCGAATCTCTTTGGCTCCACCAAGAACTCGAAGCCAAGAGTCGATTACTGCCGTGCCAAGGCCAGGCTTGTTGCTGGGTGCTCTAGATCCCAGGCCGTCGTCGGAAATAGTGAGCACCCAGTGATTCAACGGAGACTGGATTGCCCTGACCCAAACGCGAGTGCTCTTGCCATGAATTTGAGAGTTGAGAATTGCCTGTTCGGCAACTTTGTAGAGGGCCATCTTTTGGTCTCTCGAAAGCATTTCAATCTCTTGAGGCAGATCTATTTCGAGCGCTAGGTCAGGGTGGGAGTTGGAAACTAAATTCAACAGCGATTCAGCGAGATCAGCGTCATCCAAATTCGGAGAGAGCGATTCGATGGCCTGACGAAGCTCAATGGTCCGAAGGTGTTCCAAAGCCTCAATCGCATCACTAATAACCTCTGCCTGAGAAGCCGCATCCTTATCGGCGGCTTTCTGTAGCCGCATCGAAATCACCATCAGGTTTGATTGCACTTTGTCGTGCAGGAACTGCGAAACCTGAGACTTGAGTTTGGTTTCGCCAAGAGTCAATACCTGCCCTTGTTCTTCCAGGTCAGCAACTAAGCCGTCAGCTTTTTCAAGGCGATTTCGAATTTCCGATTCCGCACTACTGATTAGGGCTAGGGAAATCAAACCAAAAATGAAGGTGACTAGAAACCAGTTAATAGTGAGCGGCGGGTGGCTGGCCTTTATGTCTATCAAGCTATTCAAATAGGGATTACGGCTGATCAGGGAGAATCCGAAATTAGCAACCACCACAACCCCGAGTACCTCTAACAGGTAGAGTCCAAGACTGTTCTTTGACCACACACGGAATCTGTTTAGCAATATTGCGGCACCGGCAAATGTGGCAGCTGGAATCAGCGAGATAACAACAATTACCGCACCGGCAATCCACCGATCTCTACCTTCGTCGGCGGCCAGCACGGCCGCGACATATCTCGATAGATAGACGATGAAGAAAAGTAGAAACATTAGTTTCGGGCTGTATGAATGTGGCCCGACAAGCCGAAGTATTTTCCTGAGACCGTTTCTCACTGGGCGGCCTTCATAAGTTCTAGGTATTTCAAAATCGCAGCTGTTTTGAGATCGTCTGAGTCCTTGGCATCTGGAAGTAGAACCTTGTAGGCACGGGACAGCTCAGCCCGCACGTAGACATAACTGAGGTCTAGCTGTGTAGAGATTTCCCTGGCACTGTGACTCTTGGCAGCCAGCGCCAAAATCGTGCGTTGTCTAGGGGTGAGACGGAAAAACACTGATGCTTCGTCCCTAAGGTCTTGAAACTTTAGGTCGACAATCTCTGGCCAGTTTCCCTTGCCGCTGATTGAAGTTTGAATGGCCTCTGTATAGGCGGCCAAGGTTGCGGTGGCGCTTTTCTGTAAGAAAGACCAACCGCTCAGCATGGACTTTGGAACCCTTCGAACCATGGGTGCAACAGAGAACTGTGAGTAGATAACTATGCCGATGTGTTCGTTCATGTTTCTGAGCTGAACGCCTAGCTCGACACCGTTTAGACCTTCCGGGTCTAGTGAATGGTCAAGAAGTGCGGCATCGGCACTCGATACAAGGCCACTCTTGAGCACTTCACTTGCGTTGGCAAAAGCTCCCAGGAGTTGGATTTTTTCAGAGGTTGCGAAGAGGGCAGCCAGCAGGCCTCGAAGTGCCTCGTCATTTTCAACGAATAGCAGCTTGATTTTTCGCATGCTTCAGTGTGGCATGCAGAACCATTTCCGCTCGCGAAAGTGTCACAGGTGTAGCTATTTCAGAATCAAAATCTTGCACATCAAGAACCCATTGCATCCAGGTTTTACCCTCGAACCCACGGGCAAGGTCACATTTATAACTTGCGACCAACCCGGCAAACAGCACCCAATGGAGAACTAATGCGCACTTTGAATTTCTATCAGGACCTCAGAGCGAACTTTGGTCGCAAATTAATCGCAATTTTTGCCGTTGCAACGGTGATGACATTGAGCGTTGGGCCAATAGAGGCCAAAGCTGCCGATGTCCTCGTGAACTGCTCGGTGAGCGGCACCTTCACGGTTGCTGAGGTAAGCGGGCAGCTGGTTGCGAAGACCGCCAGCACCTGCTCGGGCACCGCTGTAATTCCTGACGGGGTTCAAAAAATCGATCTGTTCCAAAACAACTCCAACCTATTGAGAGTCGACATTCCGGCCAGCGTGACAACTATTGCAGGCTTTGCATTTGCCAACAGCAGCAATTTGGCAACGTTTACGATTGCCCCGAACTCCAATCTCACGAGGATTCCGGAATATGCTTTTTCAAACACCAAAGTCGCAGCGATTGAGGTGCCAGCAAGAGTGACCGCTATCGGAGATGCTGCTTTCTCCGGCACAAGAAGCCTCACCTCCCTAACGTTTGAAGCTGGATCTCAGCTCCAAACCATCGGAACATCGGCATTCAGTGGCACCCGCCTAACCTCCGTCGCATTCCCAGCCAGTTTGCTTTCGCTAGGAAACGAGTCTTTCAAGGACAACATTTCACTGACCTCGGTGACTTTCGACTCAGGTTCGCAGCTCACTTCTTTGGGCAACGGCGTATTTGTGGGCCTCCCGCAGTCCACCATCGCACTGCCCGCCACGGTCACCAGCATCGGAAGCTCGCCATTTGGCTCGAACATCCGTTTGACCGTGCCAAGTTCTAATGCGAATTATTCGCTTGAAAATGGAGTGTTGTTCAACAAGGCCAGAACCACTCTGATTGCTTATGCCCCTTGGCTGACAGACGCCACCTACGAAATCCCAAACACGGTGACGACTCTCGCCAGCAACGCATTCCTGGACAGTCAGCTTCAGACCCTAAACATCCCGGCCGCAGTTTCTACTTTTGGGTCGTATACCTTTGCTCGTTCGAGTCGACTGACTGAGGTTACTTTCTCCCCGAACTCCACGCTTACGAGAATCCCCAGCGCAGCCTTTCAGTCTTCTGGAATAGTTAGGATAACCATCCCAGCGAGCGTAACCTTCATTGAGGGCTATGCATTGAATACCTCGCTCCTAGAGCAGGTCACGTTTGCCGCAAACTCTCAACTAACGGAAATCTCCAAC
This sequence comes from Auritidibacter sp. Marseille-P8566, assembly GCA_945860535.1. Taxonomy (GTDB): domain Bacteria; phylum Actinomycetota; class Actinomycetes; order Actinomycetales; family Microbacteriaceae; genus Aquiluna. The sequence continues at coordinate 5,044 of CAMAQN010000036.1, read as the reverse complement.
AACGTGTTCATGGGTGCAAGGCTTACGACAATCGAGATTCCAGCCAGCGTTCACACAATCGGTTCCGACGCTTTCTCGAGCATCAATTCTTTCACAAGCATTACCTTCGCGACGGGTTCGATTCTTCGTCAACTAGGACCAAGAGCTTTGGGTAACAGGATCACATCCCTGACCCTCCCGCCATCCCCTACCCTCAGCGGCTACAGATTCCTTGGATGGTCTAATACCTCAAACGGAACTCTTCTCGCAAACCCAACCACCTCGGCGATTGCCGGCAGTGCACTTTTTGCCAAGTGGCTGCAGCTCTCTACAGTGACATTCAACTCAAGCTCAGGCTCGGCTGTCGCTAATGGAAGCTTTGGCACCGGTGAAACGGTTGCCGCTCCGACTGCGCCAACCCGATCTGGATTCGCATTCGTTGGCTGGTCACTGTCTAGAAGCGGAACCGTTCTCACTTTCCCATACCAACCGACATCGTCCGCAAACATAACTATGTATGCCCTTTGGGATCCGATCCCAACCGTTGAGGCTGGTTCGGTTACAGACTCTCAAGTGGTCAGCATCCCGTCTGGTCTTACCGCCGCTGAGGTCCCAGCAACGTCGGTGCTGCCAAGGGTGAGCTTGGCCTTCACGGCTACCAGCAGCTCTGCCGTTGTCACTTTGGTGCCCATTGATAACCCGGCATCCGCAGGGGCGACTCCATTCGTTGTCACGAGTGCGACCAAAATTGTCGACATTCAGGTTTCGGGAATTAGCGGACCAGTAACGCTCTGTCTTGACGGAGCAGCTACCGACGAGATCTTCCACTTCACGGGTGGAGCTTGGGTAGCGCTGCCTCAGCGTACTTATGTGAACGGCCAGGTGTGTGGTGTTACCGAGAGCTTCTCGCCTTTCTCCGCAGCGCAACCAGTGGCACCAACTGCGGCTAGAGGAGTGGCACTGCCATCTTTCACAATCAACTCTCGAATTGCAGTTTCCACTTTGGGGCAAAGCCTGAAGTTGACCGGTGAGAACCTGGATGACATCAGCTCAGTGAAAGTTGCCGGTAAAGCACTGAGAATCACAGAAAAGAGCGACAACGAACTTGTTCTTGAGATTCCTGCCGGTCCCGAGGGTTACCTCAACCTAGAGATTACCCACGCAAACGGAACCATAGCAATGCAGGGGCTCATCGAAGCGGTCCAGCCTTATACGCTGACCCGCTCAATCAAGATCACCAAGTTCGTTGGCAATCGCCCAACGCTTGCTGGACTCTCAGCGCTATACAAGGTTTATCGTGCTGGAACCACTGCCAACATTTTGAACTGTGTGGTTACGGTGGCTTCCGATGCATCTGCCGAAGCGTTAGCAAAGTCCGAGTCTCTCGCCAAGACAACTTGTCAGAGAGTCGTGGGTTATTCGAAATACATCAAGTCTGCACAGATTCAGATCAAGAAGGATGGACAGACTGGTTCAAAGCCAGTGTTGGAAATCACCTTTGATCGCACTCTTGGAGCAGCTAGGCGTTGAGATTCCAGAAATGGAACCTTGATTTCTCGCAGTTATCCACAGGGGCCTTTGGAAGAGATTGTCTTATCGATTCGGACGGATTAGTTTGAAGTCATGCGAAAACTGATCACCAAATTTAAGATGACTCCGGGCTACCAGGGGAGTCGATTCTCACTCATCTTTCTGGTTCTGCTGACTTCTATAACTTCACTCCGAAGCCTGGCTCATGTCTTTTTGCCTGATGGCGGCGCCAACAGCATTGCGGGACTAGATGTGTCTGTCGATGGTGGCTCCAACTTGATTGCCATGTTTGCGCAGTGGGGTTACACCCAACTGCTGCTCTCGGTGATGATGTGGGGGATCCTCATATTTGCTAGAAGCCTGGTGCCATTTGCTCTGTTGGTTCAGACCCTGGACTGGGGTGGTCGAATCCTGGTGGGTCAAATGAAACCAGTAGAAGTTGCATCCCCACCACCTGGTGAAATTGGCAGCTATATCCTTTTGCCACTGTGCCTTATAGCACTCTGGCTTTCGCTTCCAAAGAAGCCAGCCTCTAGCTAGCGCAGTTTCGTCAGGGTGAAGCTTTGGTTCTCATAAACCAAATCGCCCTGCAGGCTAAAGTCACTGACTTTAGCGTCCATGGGTGAGTAGCCGTTTGGCTTTGTGCCCATAGGTGGTTTCCCGGTAGGAGGTTTTCCTGGTGCTTCTCCCGTATATGGCTTTGAGCCACTTGCGTATGGCTCATACGGAACGCCAATTCTCTGGCTAGAACCGACCTGCTCAAGGTAGTAAACGGCGTCGTAGCTATCCAGATTTACATCCTGATATGAGGTCTCTTGCACCACGTGGACTTCCATGTTCCACGCCACCAAGAACTCCACGCCATGTCTGGCAACGACGATTGAGTTCTCTGGAAAGTCAAACTCTTGGGCGACGACCTTGAGATCCTTGTAGGCCTCATCGGTCATGATCGGCTGCCTGAGTCCAGCGAACATCAGAGCCCAAGACGTGACAAGGCTGGAGATGGCAATTAAAGCCGGCACAATTTTCATGGCTGGACGTTCTGTTGCAAGCCAAATGACCATTGCAGCTATGGCAAGCGGAACAAATGAGAGTGCCATCAATCTATTTGCCCACTCCATGCCAATCAACGGTGAAGAGAGTAGGAATGCTGAAATCAGTCCAGCGCTAGCTAGACCTAAGGACGCATCACTCGATGTCTTCCGAATCTTCCAAAGCACAAAGCCCAACGCGATTGATCCAATTTGACCCACCACCAGGCTGAAGATCATCACTACATCGGTTCTCCCGCCAAAGATCACTCCCAAGCCCGGACCAAACAACATTTCCCAAGCGGGGTTAGCGAAAATAGTCGAGGGCTGAGTGACAAACTCTACTAGTCGCTCGTATCTTGCGGGCACTAGCAACGCTAGGGCAAGTAATACGCCGCCAATAGACGCCAGAACCACCGCAACACTCTTGATCCAAAACACTCGTGGCTTGTTCCTTAGGATGAAAACCAACCAAATGGCGATGAGCATCACAGCGAGCAGCAATGTACCGAAGTGAGATAAGGCAAGCGCTGAGAGGCAAATAAGCAGATAGACATTGGTCTTGAGTTTTGACCTCGATGACCAGGTGTGCAAAAGCCAACCAATCAAGAAAACTAGAGGGATAGCTGCCGAGTTCTTGATGAAGTCCCCAGTGAAGAAATACAGCTGAGTCGGGTGCAATAGCACTGCGAGGATTCCCAAAGCTGGGACCCAAATCGATTTCGCAGTTCTCAGGATTAGGTATACCGGAATTGCAGAAAGCGCTGGCAGCAGCGCATCTGATAAACGAACGCCTAGTTCTAAATCTCCAACCAATGCTGAAATGAGCGCCTGCACCCAAAATACCAAGGGCACGTCATCAAAAGCCAGCGTGAAGTCTTCGAATAGAGAGCGCACCTGCACCCAGTAATAGGCACCGTCAACACCGGGTAGCAGCTCTCCGCTAGTCAACGACAGTTTTGCCGCTACTCCGATCAAGGTGGCAAGCACGGCTAGGCCAAGTACCCAGGATCTTGGCTTAGCTAAATTGAGTGACGTCATGCTTCACCTTTCGAGCGAACAGCTACATGCTGTCGGTAGATCCTGTGAATAAGGTATTTGATTGCGGGCAATACCAAAACCCAAGCGGTGTCATTGGGCAAAAGGCTTCCGTCTTCTGCCAGCGGCATAGAACTAAGCACAACTTCTCCATTGAGCTTTATTGGCTCACTGGAGAAGTTGTGGACAATCTGCAGGCTCCCGTTTTGGTATTTGAGAACGTCAGTTCTGGACACCCAGTCAAAAGATCCTTCACCAAGTTTCAGTTCGCTGCGAAGTTTCAGGGCCTGCTGATACATCGTGAGCGTTGAGCCCACTTTGTCCTGCTGCTGGTCACGAGACAGTGATTCGTAGCTTTGAGGTTGCGGCAGCCATGCTTTGCCGGTTTGATTGAAACCATTTGAGGCATTGCCCATCTCCCACGGCAGTGGCACGCGGCAACCATCGCGGCCAACCCTTTGACCTTGGGTCCTTGCGAAGGTTGGATCTTGGCGGTACTCGTCTGCGAGTGTGGTGTGATCTGGAAGACCAAGCTCTTCGCCCTGGTAAAGGTAGCTAGCGCCTGGCAGTCCAAGCATGAACAGCGTCGCAGCCCTTGCCTTTTGCAGGCCAAGAACGTTGTCTGGTTGCGGGTTGTTTGGGCCCACGCCATCCGAGGCAGTGGTTCTGCCGTAGTCTCCGCCGAAACGGGAAACGTGCCGAAGCACATCGTGGTTGTTCAGCACCCAGGTGCTTGGAGCGCCCACGGCGTCAAATGCTTCGAATGACTCATCTATAGCCGCTACTAGTTTTTCTCTGTCCCAACCGGCATCCAAGAATCTGAAGTTGAAGGTCTGGTGGAATTCATCCGGTCTTACCCAAAGTGCCATAAAGCTAAGCGGCAAAACATACGCTTCGCCACACATCGCTCTGTCACCTGGGTAGCTATCTAGAATCTTGCGCCAGTCTCTAAAGATTTCGTGAACTGAATCTTGGAACCACATTGGAGGGTTCTCGCGACCCTCAATAAATCCAGCCCCAGCCTCTTCAACATAGGGGTGATCTGGAAGCCCCTGCGCCTTTGCCATGGCATGCGGTTGATCGACTCGGAAGCCATCGACTCCGCGGTCTAGCCAGAAGCGCAGTATGTTTTCAAACTCTTCTCGAACCACCGGATTCTCCCAGTTCAAATCCGGCTGAGAGGAGTCGAATAGGTGGACATACCACTGCCCATCTTCGACGCGAGTCCAAGCTGAACCACCAAACATTGACTGCCAGTTATTGGGAGGAAGCTCGCCGTTTTCACCCCTGCCAGCTTTGAAGTGATAGTAGGAGCGTTCTTTAGAACCGGGCGCTGACTTGAGGGCTTTCTGGAACCATTCGTGCTCACTTGAAGAGTGGTTCGGGACTAGGTCAATCATCACTCGGAGTGAAAGCCTGTGGGCCTCTGCGACCATCTCATCAAAATCTTCGAGGGTTCCAAATAG
>CAMAQN010000035.1 GCA_945860535.1 Auritidibacter sp. Marseille-P8566 | reverse complement strand
AAGTCAATGCCTGCTGAGAACTCAAAGCTTAGAGTCTGCCATCCGACAGAGGTCACTTGCGATGCAGTGGCGTTCTGAGCAGCTGAGTAGTCGTTCTTGGTTAGCTGCAGTTGAACGGTTTTACCAGCCTCTGGGGCATAGAGCCTCATCGTGACTATGCGGGTGGTGGAGGAAATCAAGCTCGAGCCGTTGGCAATGCTTCCAATAGCAGTGTTGGAGACGGCGTTACCCTTTTGGCCCTTGACCATCTTGGTTCCATAGGACGACCCACCAGCCTGATCGGCAGAAGGGACGTAGTTACCCCAGGCAGTGTTATCACCAGCGGAGGTGTAGCCGAGCACGTTGCTCCAGCCGTTCATGCCTACCTCGTTTGACTCGTAGTCGAACAAAATTGCTGGGGCAGGGGCATCTGCACTTGCTGGAGCCGCAGTGAGCGTGACTAGAGATGTAGCTAGGAGCACTGCAGAAGTCAGCATCGATGCTAGCTTCGAATTTTTAAGCTTCATGAAGATAGTTCCTTTCAAGCAGGGGCTGAAAGGTGACCGAGAGAAGAAGTTGCGCACACAGTTCTCACGTCGATTCACCGGGTCTCGCGGTCGCACACTCGTCGAGATGATGGATGTATTTATTTGTTAGCAAAGACTAATTCGGTGTTTCAATTTATGAAACCGATTTCACACCGAATTTATACAACTGTTATCTAAGCCCAAATACTGCGGTATTTGGGCTTAGAAACCGATTTCAGGTTCTACTTTGTGTAGGTCTGAGTGACAGTTCGCTTGATGCCGCCGATGGTGAAAGTCCAGGTGGTCTTTCCCGCCTTAGTTCCGATCAAAACGATCTCGGCGTCGCGGCGCTTATTCGAACTGTTGTAGCCAAAGGTGAGCGCATTCTTGCCCACCTTGGTCGAGGTCATGGTCTCCAACTTGTTGGATGAGGTAACCAAAACTGCCACTCCACCGTTGGTGGCGGTCACCTTGATATCTGGCGAATACATGGCGTTGGCTTGGGCGTTTCTCAGGTAGCTGATCGCAAGCCTCACCACAACGTTGTCGTCGGTTGAGAGGTTTGCTGGGTCAAGCTTTAGAGCAGGGTTCTCCTCGGTGCCAACAATGACGTTGCCGTCGGTGTCAGCCGGTTGGTTGCCCCTGGTTCTAACCTGCATTGAAACCGCAGAAGGTCGGATAGATAGATCCGGCACAATTTGTGGCCAGTAGTAGTCAACCGACTCTTCTAGCTCATTGGTGGTGGTGTGCATGCTGAATGGCAAGAAACCAGCACCTGGTTCTTTGGTGTCTGGGTTGACCGACTTGTAGCCCAAAACCGAAGCCTTGGTGTTGAGGTTCTTGAGCGAGAAGGAAACGTAACCCCTAGAGTCAGTCACCTTCTTGTCGGTGAATTTAGCCCACTTGCAAACACTGCAGGCGGTGTCGACCAATAGGTTCACCTCGCGCTTAGCCTGCGGGGTGCCCCAGATGTCAAAGACACGATATTTGAGGGCAATGGTTGATCCATATAGGTACGACTTGGCATAAACCTGTGCGTACTCAGGCAACCAACCGCGCTTGAAAACGCTCCACTCGTAGGTAGCCTCCCAAAGATCTGAACCCTGGCAGTCGTACTTATAGTCACAGGCTGCCTCTGGGCCAGTCGAGGTGCCAAGTAGCTTGACTACCGGGTAGAAGCCTGCCTTCTTGAAAAGCAAAAGCATGGTGCCAACGGTGGTGGTGCCATTGGTTAGGTCAACTCGGATCGAGTCGTCCTCAGCAGCAGCCTTGGTCGGGGTGATCACTAGCTCCGCGATACCGGTTGCATCAACGGTTCCGATGTTCTCATCGCCTGGGATGTTGTCGGTGTAGGCGATGTCGCTGTCGACCACAAACTTGACCTGCTGGCCAGCGTTAGCTGGTGTGCCAACGTACTGCACGGTGACGCTGGTCTGGTCGGTGCGGATCCAGGCCTGGTTGTGCTGGGTCTCGGAGTCAGCTAGCAGCTGCTCCTTCTCGTTGAACTCGCGCGTGAAGCGCTCAAAGACTCCAGGCTGCTTCTTCACGTGAAGGTTGCCCCAGGCAAGCGAAGTCACCCAGTTGACCGCAGTGGATGGACCGGCCGGTCCAAGCAGAGTTAGCAGCATTGCCACCGCGGCGGCAGTTGCGATGAGACGATTCTGGGTGCGCATAATTACCTTTCGACGCTATCTATCGAGTGCGCACACACTCGTTGTTATTTCAAAGCTAAGCAGATTCTCGCAAAATAAGTTCGGTCGGCAAAATCTTTGGAGCCGGGGTTTCACCCTGCAGAATCGACAACATAGATTCGGCAGCTGCGGCACCTAGACCCAAGATGTCCTGACGGATTGTGGTGAGTCCTGGGCGGTGGGTTTGCGCCATTATGTTGTCGTCAAAACCAACTACCGCAACGTGATCAGGGACCAATCGGCCACGCTCGTATACGGCCGCCATAACGCCCAGGGCCATCGCGTCATTGGCTGCGAAGATGCCGTCGATGTCTGGATGTCTGGCCAATAGGCGAAGCGTCAAGGTCTTGGCGCTCTCGAAGGACCAGTCGCCGTGAGCAATCAATTCCTCGTTTACCTCTAGGCCAAGACTTAGGTGTGCGGCGTGATATCCCTCAAGGCGATCGATTCCGGCAACCGCCGAAATGTCACCTGTGATGGTTGCTACTTCCTTGCAGCCGCTAGTAAGCAAGTGCTTGGTTGCTAGTTCGGCGCCGGCGCGGTTGTCGGTGTCGACATAAACAATGTCTGACTTGAGATCGGTCGGGGTTCCAATAACTACTACCGTTAGGCCTTTTTGGGCAAGTTGGTGGACCACATCTTCTTTGTGAACGGTTAGGAATATCGCACCGTCAACATCGCCACCTTCAAGGTAGTTCGCGATAGGGCTGTCTTCAGATTCCAATGGCGAAACCATCAACACCGGGTGAATGTCATTTGCCATCAGCACCCTAGAAATACCAGCTAGAACTACTCCCCAGAATGGGTCGCTGAGCACGGATGGAGAATCATCAATTACAACTGCAATCTGTCCGGTGCGACCGGTAGATAGCGCCCTGGCTGCTCGATTGGTGCGGTAGCCGAGCTTGCTCGCGGCATCCATTACGGCTTGAGCTCTTTCGGTATTGACACGGTCGTCACCATTGAGAACCCTGGATACCGTGGCGCGGCTAACCCCAGCCTTTGCAGCAATCTCTGCGTAGGTAGTTCTAAAAATTGATGGTGAAGTTACGGGCATTAGATTATTTGACCCCCGTATTCGATTTTAACCTGTTCGCGGCAATGATAGCCGCATAGGTCTTGCCACTGTTCTTGATGGTGCGCTTGAGGGTAGTGAAATCTACGTGAATGATGCCAAAGCGCTTTGAGTAACCCTCTGCCCATTCAAAATTGTCCATTAGAGACCAGGCGTAGTAACCGGTAAGTGGAGCACCTCGATCAATCGCCCTGGATGCTGCTTCAAGGTGACCTACTAGGTAATCGATTCTTCTGACATCCTCGACATCTCCCACTGAATTTGGCTCATCGTCATAGGCAGCACCATTTTCGGAAATCACGAGTTCCGCAATCTCAGGCCAGTCCGTCGAGATCCTCACCAGCAAATCCTCAAGTCCAACCGGAGTGATTGGCCAACCCATATCGGTGTAAGGCTCCGGAGGAGTGCCATTGCTTCGGTGATGGAAAGGGAATAGCCCGCCCTCAGACATTGGACCATCGCTTTCGCGAGGCAGTCCAATGAAGGAGTCTGCGTAGTAGTTGACCGCAAGGTAATCGGTCTGGACTTTTAGCTTCTCAAGATCACCAGGTTGCACAATTTTTGCCAAACGCTCTTTGTGGAAATCGGCGATGCTCTTGGGGTAGCGGCCGTTTAGGAAAGCGTCAATCCACCAGCGATTGAGCTGAGCATCCATTAGGTCGCCCAGCTCCGAGAGCTCAGCATCGCTCTCATCCTCAATGCGGTAGGTGGTCATATTCAGAGCGATGCCGGTCTTGATGCCTGGATCTATCGCCTTCATGACGCGCGATGCTTCAGCGTGAGCCAGCGCGGTGTGGTGCGCTGAGGCAAGTGCCGAATCAAGATTCTTTACCCCTGGGGCGTGAACGCCATTCATGTAACCCAGCCAAGAAACACACCATGGTTCGTTAATGGTGATCCACTCTTTGACACGGTCCGAGAATGCCTGCACTGCTTCGCCTGCGTAGAAGGCAAAGTCATAAACAATCTCGCGATTCGCCCAGCCGCCCTTGTCCTCAAGCTTCTGAGGTAGGTCCCAGTGGTAGAGGGTGATAACCGGAGTGATGTCGTTAGCAATTAGCTCGTCGATCAGGCGGTTGTAAAAATCAAAACCGCGCTGCTCGCGCTGCTTGTCGCCATTTGGAAACAGTCGTGGCCAGGCCAGTGAGAAGCGGTAGGTGCTCACGCCAAGTGACTTCATTAGAGCAACATCCTCGGCAAACAGGTTGTAGTGATCGCAAGCGATGTCACCGTTCTCGCCGTTGGCCACTTTGCCCTCGGTTGCGCAGAAGCGGTCCCAGATGCTTTCGCCGCGCCCGTCAACATTGGTCGCGCCTTCGATCTGATAGCTGGAGGTCGCAACCCCCCACTTGAAGTCCTCAGGGAACTTACTCATCCCTTCACTGCTCCATCCATAACTCCGCCGACCAAACGCTTACCTACAAAGATGAAGAGCAGTAGTAGTGGTGCGGTGGCCATAAAGGCACCGCCCATGTTCAACGCGTAGTCGAGCGCGTAACTGCCTTTCAACTGGTTTATTGCCACCTGCACGGTGAAATTCTCTGGGCTCTGCAGCACCAATAGTGGCCACAGGAAGTCGTTCCAAGATCCCAAGAAGGAGAACAGTCCCAGCACAAAAGCGCTTGGTCTGATTACCGGGAACACCACGGTGGTGAAGGTCTTCATGACTCCAGCGCCATCGAGGCTCGCTGCCTCAAGCAGCTCATTTGGAACCTGGGCGTCAATAATCTGTCGCATCCAGAACACGCCAAATGCGGTAACCAAAGCCGGCACAATCAGTGCGTAGAGAGTGTCAATCCAGCCCAGGTTTCCCATCAGGATGAACATCGGGATGATGCCCAACTGCGATGGCAGCATCATGGTTCCGATGATTACCAGAATCAGGGATCTGCGACCCTTGAAGTTCAGCTTCGCGAAGGCGAACCCGGCAAGAGCCGAGAAGAACACCTGCGCTACCGCTACCGCAGTTCCAACAATCAGTGTGTTCCAGAGTGCCTGGTTAAAAGGAACTGCCGCGTAAACATCGTTCATTACCTCTAGGAAACGAGGTCCTGGAACCAGAGACGGTGGAATCTTTGCGATCTCTTCCGAGCCGCTAGAGGCAACAACAAACATCCAGTAGAACGGGAACAGCGAGATGAACCCGATGAAGTAGAGCATTGTGTAGCTAAACCAGGAAAGCTTGTTGCGCTTGTTCTTCGACTGCTTAGTCAACCGAAGCTTTGGAAGGGCAAAGGTCGTCATTTGGAATCCTCACTTGCAATCCTGCGAGTGATCAGGAAGTTGATCAGCGAGATGATCAGCACGATCACGGTGATGGCGATACCAACCGCCGCTGCGTAGCCGTACTTTTGCTCCAGGAACATCTGCTCAAAGAGGAACAGCGTCAAGGTTGAGAACTGTCTTGAGTCACCACCGTTGAAGTTTCCACTTAGGGTCAAAGGCTCCGCGAACACCTGCAGGCCACCAATGGTTCCAACTACCACCACGAAGGTGATTGTGTTTCTCAAACCAGGAAGCGTGACATAGCGGAAGGTCTGCCACTTGGTTGCGCCATCAAGCTCTGCTGATTCATAAAGCTCATTTGGAATCGCAAGCATCGCAGCCAAGAAGATCAGTGCGTTGTAACCAACCCAGCGCCAAGTGATCATGGTCGCAATGGCGATGTGGCCGGGGATGGTCTCAGAAACAAAGTCGATGTGTGGGTAGCCAAAGGCACCGATGATGATGTTGAACATTCCAAAGTCGCGGCCAAATAGCTGACCAAACACAATTGCCACTGCCAACACCGAGGTGATGTTTGGGATTAGCAATAGCGTGCGCCAGAAGGTAGGGGCCTTCAGCCTCGGATTACGTAAAATGCTCGCCAGGAAGATCGCCAGGATCATCTGGGGGATCGTCGAGAACAGCCAAATGCTAAAGGTGTTACCGGTGGCTTGCCAGAATCTGTCATCGGTCATCAAGAAGGTGAAATTATCAAAACCAATAAAGATGGCATCGCCCAGTGGATCCCAGTTAAAAAAGGCAATGTACGTCGAGAAAATTACCGGTGCCAAGCCGAAGATCAAGAACATGACAAAGAAAGGCGAGATGAAAAGATACGCCCACTTTGATTCATGCTGTTTGATGCCCTTACCGCGAGAAGCCTGTATCGGCTTCGAGCGGTAAGGGTTTGGAGACCTTCGGGTTTTGGACATGTGTACTAACCGACTGTCTTCTTAATCTCGTTTAGCGCCTGCTGCCAAGCTGCCGCGGCAGTCTGCTTCTTGAGGGCGACCCTCGATAGTGCCTGACCGAAGATGTTGTCGATCTGACGCTGCTTGCGGCCTTCGAAGATTGGCTTTAGAGCCAGCGCGCCCTTGGCGTAGATCGAGCCAATTGGGGCGTTGTTGAAGAACGGGTCCTTGTAGCCCAAAACGGTTGCGTCATCGTAAAGCACCTTTGCCGATGGGAATAGGCCGTAGTCCTTGAAGACCTTTAGCTGCATCTCAGGAGATAGGTACCACTTGATAAACGCCATAGCCTCTTTAGGGTGCTTTGCCGAGGCTGGGATCGATAGCTGGCTACCTCCGATGTTGCCACCGCCACCAGGAAGTTCCGCCACATTCCACTTGCCCTTGGTCGAAGGTGCAAGGTTCTTGATGTAGGCGAGCATCCAGGCTGGAGCAATAACGGTTGCGAAGGAGCCCTTGTTCAAACCGGTGTTCCAGTCGGAGGTGAACTGAGAGATGTTGCTACCGATGCCGGCTGCAAGTGCCTTGGCGGAAGTATCGAAAGCAGTGCGAACCTGCTTGTTGGTGGAGTAAACCAGCTTGCCGGTGCGGTCATAGTACTTCTCCGCACCCTGGTTCAAAACAGCTGAGTAAATGGTGCCGGAGGAGTCGATGAAAGACTTCTTGGTCTTTGCCTTATAGGACTTACCGGTCTCCATGAACTTGTCCCAGGTTGGCCATAGCGCAGAAACCTTTGCAGGATCGGTTGGTAGACCCGCGGCCTTAAACAAATCGGTGCGGTAGGCAATTGCAGCGCCGCCCACATCTGTTGGGATACCGATCACTCGACCGTCATCGCCCACGCCCTGGTCCCAGCGCCAGTCCAAGAAGTCCGGCTCCATCTCAGAAGCACCGACAGTCTTTAGGTCAAGGAAATACTTTGGGTAGGAGCGGAAGTAACCGGAGTAGGAGACCTCGATGGCCGCGATGTCCGGGGTGTTCTTAGCCAGCATCGCGGTGGTTAGTGAGTTGTGGTGTGGGTCAAGGTCTGACTTCTTGATCACCAAGTCAATATCTGGGTTCAGCTTCTCATAGGCGGTTGCAAATTCTGGACGGATTACGTCTCCGAAGGACCAGATGGTGACGACGGTCTTGTCGGCTGCCTGGACTGGTGAGACTATCCCCAGGGTCAAAGCCAAGCTGCTGACTACGGTCACAGCTTTCACGAAGTTGGAATTGCGAGCCACGATCTGTCTCCTTTGAATGAAAGTTTTGGTATTCCGCTGCGGTGGTTGTGTGCGCAACCACCGCAGCGGTCAATACCTTTGCTATCGAGAAACAGTCATGAAACCGATTTCGCGATGCGGAAAATTAGACCACCAGAAGCGCCTAATTATCAAGTTAAGCTGGCGTGAAACCGATTTCGTTATTTAAGCGTTATACGCCACCGGTGCCAAAAATTTAAACATTTGGTCACCATCATTTCCAGCTGGTAGGTTGAATGGATAATTCGGTTTCAGTGTGCGCTGACCGCCCGTTGACCGCGAGATTCAAAGGATTGGCGCATGAAGTTTGGTAGAGCTCTTCCGCTCAGTTTGGCTTTTTCGTTAGTCCTGACCCTAGGAGTGCAAATGCCCGCAGCCCCCGCAGAGACCAAGAAGTTGCTTTGGTCTCAAGAGTTCAATTCCAAGGCCGGCACACCGGTATCAAAGACTTTTTGGACCCACGACATCGGTGACGGCACCGAGGCTGGTATTCCAGGTTGGGGAAATGGCGAGCGCGAGTACTACATCCAGGAAGCTCTAAAGCATGACGGTAAGGGTGCTCTGGTCGTAAACGCCAAGAAGATGTCGGTTCCCGCCAATGGCAAAACCTCCTCGACAAACCCATACCTTTGCTACTACGGCACCGCTTGCGAGTGGACCAGCGGCAAGATCCACACCTTGGGCAAGGTGAGCTTTATGTATGGCCGCATTGAGGCTCGAATCAAGATGCCAAAGGGCGTTGGAATGTGGCCAGCATTTTGGATGCTCGGTACAGACATCAAGTCAAACCCTTGGCCAGCCTGCGGTGAAATTGACATTGTTGAGGCCAAGGGCCATTCTCCAAAGTTGTCATTTGGCACCGTGCACGGACCTGGCTACTCAGGTGGCGATGGCATTGGCGAGCTAACGACGCTCAAGAACTTCAACCACTCCACTTACCACGTCTATGCGATTGAGTGGAAGCCGGACCAGATCAAGTGGCTGGTAGATAACAAGGTTTTCTTCACCCTAAACAAGGCCGACGTTGGCGCTAACGAGTGGGTCTTCAACAAGGAGTACTACCTGGTTCTAAATGTCGCCGTTGGAGGTATCTTCACCGGCGAGATCGATCCTGATATAAAAAGCGGAACCATGACCGTTGATTACATTCGTGCCTACTCGCTAAACGGTGTCGGGAAGGTGACCAAGTACTAATGAAGAGACTTGTTGCCACCATCTCGGTTATAACGCTGTCGCTTATAACCCTCTCGAATCCGGTAGCCGCTGCGCCTCCGGTGAAGAAACTGCTCTGGTCTCAGGAGTTCAATGAGGCAGCCGGAACCGCACCAAGCTCAAAGTTTTTTGACTACGACCTCGGTGGTGGTGGCTGGGGCAACAAGGAGCTGCAGTGGTACACCGAAGATGCTGTAAAGACCAATGGAAACGGCCAGCTTGAGATTAGTGTCACCAAAATCCCACCGGTTGCTGAAGATGAACTGCCATACAACTGCTTTGGAGATTGCCAGTATTTCTCGGGTCGCATAAAGACCCAGGACAAGATTCGCTTTAAGTACGGCCGCATGGAAGCCAGAATGAAGCTTCCCGGTGGCACCGGTGTTTGGCCAGCATTCTGGATGCTGGGCAGCAACAT
>CAMAQN010000034.1 GCA_945860535.1 Auritidibacter sp. Marseille-P8566 | reverse complement strand
TCTGACCCGGTAGCAAACTCCAAGTTGCCACTTGGTTCGATCGTGAACCTGGTGCTCTCGGATGGCACCGTGCAGATTCCAGATGTCAGAAACCTAGATGTAGTCGAGGCGAGGAACATCCTGACCGCGCCAACCATTGGCTACACGGTTTCGATTGAAACTTTGGATGGTCCAACCTGTGCCGGTCAAATCGGAAACATCGTGCTAGACCAGTCAGTTCCTGCCGGTCAAGCTCCGCAGAAGAAGAGCATCATCTTGTATGTGGAGTGCATCGTTGACCCGGTTGTAGACCCAGGAACTGGAAACTAGTTAGTTTCGATCCTTGGGCTAAGTGACCTAGCTTTTTCGATTGCACCGGTCTCGCCTAAGGTCGCAAGCCAATTGGCAAGCATCTGGTAGCCACCCTCGGTCATGACCGATTCTGGGTGGAACTGAACACCGTAAATTGGCTTAGTAACATGCTGCAGGCTCATAATCACACCGGAATCGGTGTGACCGGTGATCTTTAGATCCGCCGGAACAGTGTCCTGCACCACTGCCAGCGAGTGGTAGCGGGTGGCGTTGAATCCCTGCGGAAGCCCCTTGAAAATAGTGCTGTCCTGGTGATTGATCTTGGAAATCTTGCCGTGCATCAATTCTGGGGCGCTCTTCACCGTTGCCCCCATGGCCTCGGCAATCGCCTGATGACCTAGGCAAACGCCAAATACCGGGTAGTTGTGATCCAGCGCATACTTCACGGTTGGGATAGAAAGCCCAGCATCGGCGGGGGTTCCAGGTCCCGGAGAAATCAAAACCGCATCGAATCTGGCTAGAAGTGCTGGCAGTTCAGCCTCGGTGACAGCATCGTTTCGAACAACTTCGGTCTGAGCACCCAGCTGCTGCAAATAGCCATTGAGCGTGTAGACAAAACTGTCGTAATTGTCGAGCACCAAAATCCGGACCATAGTCCCAATAGCCTAACTTGAGTCAGCGAGATGCGTTTTGAGGTTATAAACTTCTGGCATGCCTGAATCAACCTCACGTCGTAAGCCAGCTCCGAAGAAGGAAGCTGTTCGTCCAGCCATTGTTGGCGATGACCAGCAAGAAAACCCAACCTGGTACAAAGTGACCATGTTCGGCCTTATGGTCGTGGGCTTGGTCTGGATTCTAATTTTCTACATCTCAAGCGCGCAGTACCCGCTTGGTAGCGCAGCTTTCATTGATCTAAGCAACTGGAACATCTTGATTGGTTTCGGCATCGCCATGATTGGCTTTGTCATGACCACCAAGTGGAAGTAACTAGATCCACTCTTGAATGCGCCACAGCGTGAGCATCACTAGCGCTGCGATTACTAAAACCACTCCCAATACCTGGGCAACCTTCTGATTTTCACGCCTGGTTCCCGCATACACCGAGGCAATTGCCAATCCGGTGACTAATCCTCCTAAGTGACCCTCCCAGGAGATTCCAGAGACAAAGAAGCCCATCGAGAAGTTGATGGCGATAAGCAAGAAGATCTGGGTTGGATTACCGCCAATTGAGCGGATCACCACAAAGAACGCACCCATCAAACCAAACAGTGCTCCCGATGCACCGACCACCGGGGTTTGTGGGTTGGAGAGCAGCAATACCGCCACCGAACCACCAAAAATCGAAATCAAATACAGCGCCAAAAAGCGCAGTTTCCCAAGCATCGGCTCAAGCTGCTGCCCAAATATCCAGATCGCATATGAATTCAGCAGAATGTGCCAGGGGCTATTCCAGTCGTGGACAAAGCCCGAGGTAATCATTCGCCAAGGTTCCCAAGGGGTAAACAGTGGCGCGTAGAAGAACTGATTGGTGAATAGATACCCCAGCGGAGATATCTGCCCAAGCCAAATCAAGACATTGATAACCAGCAGCAGGCTGGTTATCGGAGCTTTTCTAGCTGAGAGCCGAAAGGCCAATTAGACCTTTTCGATAGTGATTGACTCGATGACCACGTCGTCTAGCGGACGGTCACGACCATCGGTGGCAACTAGGCCGATCTTGTCCACTACCTTGCGGCTGTCCTCGTCGACCACATCACCGAATACGGTGTGCTTGCCGTGCAACCAGGTGGTTGGGGCAACGGTGATGAAGAACTGTGAACCGTTGGTGCCAGGACCTGCGTTTGCCATTGCTAGCTTGTATGGCTCCTGGAAAGTGAGTTCTGGGTGAATCTCATCACCGAACTGGTAGCCAGGTCCGCCCATACCGGTGCCGGTTGGGTCGCCTCCTTGAAGCATGAAGCCTTCGATGACTCGGTGGAAGATAACGCCGTCGTATAGCGGCTTTCCGGTGTGGGTCTCGCCGGTGCGTGGGTCTTTCCACTCAATTGCGCCGGTGGCTAGGCCTTCGAAGTTTGCCACGGTCTTTGGGGCGTGTAGACCGAATAGGTTTACCTTGATTACGCCGTGGTTGGTGTGCAGAGTTGCTACTGAAGTGTGAGAAGTCATTGGACAATTCTGCCATGTGAGTGGTGCATAACCAGCTAAGTTGGAAACTATGAGCAATGTCGCCATCATCACCGGAGCCGGTTCAGGCTTTGGCCTAGGTCTCGCCAAGGAACTAACCAACAAGGGCTGGATTGTTTATGCCACCGACCGAGATTCGGTAGCGCTGGAAAAAGCCAAAGAGTTTGGGGCAATTGCCAGGCGCATGGACGTCACGAACCGCAAAGACGTTGATGCGGTTGTGAAAGAGGCGATCGCCGATCACGGTCGAATCGACCTGATGGTCGCAAATGCCGGCTACGGAAACTTCTCCTCGGTTGAAGAGACCACTCCTGAGGAAGTCAGAAGAATCTTTGAGGTGAACGTGTTCGGCGTTGAGAACTCGATCCGCGCAGTTCTGCCTCAAATGCGCAAGCAGAAATCTGGCCGGATCATCATGACCACCTCGGTAGTTGGGCACGTTTCGCTTGCGGGTCTGGGCTGGTATTCCGCCACCAAGCACGCCATCAAGGCGGTTGCCAATGCCCTTCGTCAGGAAACCCGTTGGCTTGGCATCCGAGTTAGCACGGTTGAACCGGGAACTTCGAAGACCAACTTTGGTGCGGTTGCCTTTGGGCTACTGGAGTCTGGTCGTGCAGTTGTCGATTACGACAGGGTGATGGCTGGGCTCAACAAATGGCTTGGTGGTCTTTACCGCATCTCCCCGGGACCAAATAAGACCATAAAAACCATGGTTAGGGCTGCTACCGCTCGCTGGCCAAGGGCACACTATCCGGTGTCCTGGGACGTAAGAGCTCTCAAGCTGGTGTTCTATGTAATGCCTAGAAGCTGGCTAGACGGGTTCGTGCTGTGGCTCGCAAAGCACTAGCCCTTCGAATCGGCGCACTTATTGTCGCCGCCTTGTTTATCGCCTCAGGCGTGCTGCACCTGGTAAACCCAGCAGCTTTCGTTTGGTTGATGCCACCTTGGCTACCACTGCAAACCGAACTTATTGTGATTTCCGGCGTCATGGAGCTAGCTGCAGCGATTGGTTTGATCTTCAAGCAGCGCTGGGCGCCCCTTCTCACAATGCTGACGCTGTTGGCGGTTTGGCCAGCAAACTGGTGGTTTGCGATCGACACCCTTACTACCAACCCAGATATCGCTCTGATCGCGTGGTTGAGATTGCCACTCCAGCTCCCGCTTTTATGGTGGGCTTGGAAGGCTCCTGTCAAAGACAAAGCGACACGGTAGCACCTCGGGAAACAGGGGGGCATTTCCTTTTAGTAGTGATGTTTGCACGACAGCACAGTGACTGAGTCTTGGGTGACGCGATAGACCAATCTGTGTTCCAGAGTGATCCTGCGGGACCAAATTTCCGCATCGAAACCCCGTAATTGCTCAGGTTTCCCGATGCCAGATCTGGGATTTCTCAAGGCATCATCCAAAAGTTTGTTTATCCGAACTAAGGTTTTGCGATCGTTTGCCAGCCACCACGAATACTCCTCCCAGGCAACTGGGTCAAAGGCCAGCTGCACTACTCGCCCTTGGCCAGAGCGTGAAGCTCTGCCATGGTCACGATCTTATAGTCGCCCTTTTCGGCGCGTTCTAGGCTTTCAAGCAGCGCTTTGGCGTTGGCTGGAGACGAAAAAAGGTGGTGAAATTCCCGCAGGCTGCGCAATTCGGCCTCGTTTACCAGCACTACTGAGCCGGCTCGCGTTGTGATCTCGATACCTCCGGTCTCATCGGCAAGGACAGCCTTGACGTGCTGAAAGAGGTTTTGCCTAAAGGCGGTCAGCGAAATAGCCATCGGGTCTCCTAACGTACGTAATTATGTACGCATATTAGCTTTGAACTGAATTGCCGGCTAGGGCTTTATCTAATCTGTGGATAACGGCTTTCTTGCTAGCATTCCTAGGGCACAAAGCAAAGGTGAGTTTTTGCACATAGCGATCTTTATGGATCAGCATCCGATGAGCCTGGGCGGGGTACAGACCTCGGTCAGGCTGCAACGCAAGTTCCTCGCACGCGCAGGGGTTGAAGTAACCGTCTTTGCGCCAAAGTCTGCCAACGCCCTCCCGGATGACGACACCATCGTCCTGCCCTCCAGAAGACTCAGCCCAGATGGCGAATACTCCGCCGTTTGGGATATGGAAGAGGCTTACGAGGTTGCCGAAGCAGTCTTTGCGCAGCAGAAGTTTGACCTAATCCACCTGCAGGGTGACTTTGCCGCTGCAGCAATTTCGCTCGCGCTTGCTAAAAAGCACAATATTCCGCTTATTCACCATGCCCACACCAACATCGACGTGGTGCTTGAGCGGATTATCGGTAAGCGACTAAACGCCAGATTGTTCAACTTCGCTGCCAAGAAATACTGCGAGGTATCCGGACAGCCGAAACAATCTGCAAAAGATGGCTGGGAATACATGGCTATTACCTATCCACATGCTGACCTGGTTATGTCGCCAAGCTCACACTTTGCAAAGACCATCGAGGAGCACGGCATTGCCCACAATGTCACCGTGATGCTCAACGGCGTTGACGATGACTCGGTGGCTGGCCTAAAGCGCCAAACCGAAAGCCCCAACAAGCCGATTAGGTTCATCTGGGCGGGTCGATTCCTTCGAGAGAAGCGCCTTTTGCAGACCATTCGAGCATTCAAAAGGGCAAACCTGGATGCCGAGCTAGTTATCTATGGCACCGGAGCGCTAGAGACTCCGGCCAAGAGCCTGGTTAGAACCCTCAGACTTGGTCACAAAGTCAGTTTTTACGGTCGCGTGGATCGAGAAGAGATGCTGCAGGCCTTTGCCGATGCAGACGTGGTGTTGCAAACTTCGATCGGCTTTGAAACCCAGGGCATGACGGTCTTTGAGGCCGCAGCCTTTGGGACCCCGGCACTTTGCTGCGATAAGCGTGTGGCGGGAGAACTAAAACCCGGTCACTGGTGGGTAACCGGGGACGAAAGCATCGATGCGCTAGCTGTCAGTATGAAAGAGGCTTTTGCCGACGTCGCTTCTGGTAATAACCGTCGCGGTGACGATGAGGATAACTCTTGGCTGCTGCAGTCAAAGCTCACCGAGCGCATGCTCGAAATCTACAAAGAGCAGATCAGGCTGAAATCCGCTTCTTCCTAAACCAATCCAATGGTGCTCGCAAAAGCTTTAGGCGCTTTGGTGTCCTACCTAAAGGCTCTAATTCCGCAAAAGGCTCCCGGCTCTTTGTCGTTAGCAGCACCAGCAATACCCAGCTAATTTCAATCAGCAGCCTGGACTCAGTCAAGGACTGGGCCGCGATGACTAAAAAGCCAAACAGTGGGAACAGGTAAAGCGGGTTGGTGTGTCGAACGGCCACTGCCCAAAGCCGGTTGAAGCCCTGAAGCATCAACCAAACCAGGAGCACCAAACCAAGGATGCCCAACTGCAACCAAATATCTAAAAAGGCATTGTGGGCCTGATACATCGGCACCTTGTTAATCACAATCAAGCCTTCAAATGGTTCGACCCCCGGCACCCAGTAGCTGATCCAGCCCCAGCCCTCTAGCGGTTTCTCCCAAATCAGATTCAGAACCTCACCCCAGATGTAGAACCTGCCCGAGGCATCCGGTGAGCGACCGAGTAGGTCAAACAGCTCAGCCCGATAGATCAAACCAAATACCGCAACACCAACCAGAGCCCAGATGCCGTAGCCATAGATCCGGTGGCGCATCGCCCGGTCTCTACCCTCAGAGAAGATTGCAATCAACGCCGCAAAGGCAATTAGGGCGATCGCCAACGTCATGCCCGCGCTCTTAGCCAAAGCGGCCAGTAAAACCGCCAAGATCAGAGAACTCAGTGGCAAGCTGCGCTTTTTGTGGGTAACGATGTATTCAACTAGGAACACCATGATGCCCAACACTGCCGTGAAGGCGAGCAGGTTGGCATTGCCCATGATGCCCTGAATGCGGTCACCCTCAAATAGATTGCCCTGTGACCAAAGGTAGGAAGCAGAAGGTGGCTCGTCGCCTTCGTAGTTTGGAAAAATTGGCTTAATTGGCCCAAAGATTGCCGCCACCAGCTCAAATAGCAGCGAAGCCCCTAAAACAAAGCGCAGGGTATTGGCAAAGATGTTCAGGAGCTGACGCCAACCAAATTGATTGGCTAAGAACAGCGCAAAGATAGTGGTTCCAATTTGAGCTGCCAGGGCGATCCCGGTAAAGCCGCGGTATTGGCTCCAAATCAAACTCAAGGCCATCAAAGCAAGCAGTAGCGCTAATGGCACCGGGACCCGCATCAGCGTCTTGCCGGGCTTGCCAGCCAAAAGGGCAACCAAAGCGATTAACGCTCCAACGCCAACGATTACAGCCCAGCCGCCCCAGCCAACGCTGTAGCGAACGGCATCGCCGGCCATGAGAATAAATAGTCCCGGGTAGGCAAGCAAAATGCCAAGTCGGTAGCGCTTAGCCCGACCGTCGAATGGAATTCGAATCGGCTGGGTAATAGGAATCGACGAGGTGATTGCTGCCTCCTTTGGCTCCTAAAGAATACCTTTAGTGGCTGAGGCCCGCTTTTTCGTAGAGTCGCTTCATCCAGCGTGGTGCCCACCAGTTCAGCGAACCAAACAGGCGCATCAGTGCTGGCACCAGCAGGGCTCGAACCACGGTGGCATCCAACAGAATCGCGATCGCGATACCAAAGCCAAGCATCTTCATGATGGAAACCCCAGATGATGCAAATGCACCGAAGGTGACTGCCAAGATGAATGCCGCAGCGGTGATGATTCGTCCAGAACGTTGCAGGCCGTATGCCACCGAGTTCACGGTGTTCACACCGGCATCATGCTGCTCCTTGATGCGAGAGAGCAGGAATAGCTCGTAGTCCATCGAGAGTCCAAAGGCCACCACGGCAATCATCACCGTCGAGGATGTGTCTATCGTTCCGGTCACCGAGTACTCACCCAATAACCACTGCAGGTGACCGTTTTGGAAGATCCAGGAGACCAGTCCCAGAGTCGCACCAAGTGAAAGCACGTTGAGCACAATCGCCTTGATTGGCAATATCACGCTTCCGGTAAACAGGAACAGCAAAATCATGGTGCTGATGAATATCCACAGCACCGCAATTGGCAGTGCTCCCTCGATGCCCTGCTGGCTGTCGGTGTAGTAAGCAGCAGAGCCACCAACCAATACCTGATCTAACTCAGAATCCAGAGCTCGAATCTCGACGGTCTTGTCATAACCGGCTGGACTTCTTGGCTCCACGTCGGAGATGGCAACAATGTGGGTCCAGTCGGTCACCGCATCAGTTGGCATGACGTTCACGCGGACAATGTCTTTCACTTCAGAAAGGTCCTGAACGTAACGCTCGATTGCTTCGTCTGTGCCCTGAACCATGATCTCTACCGGGCTGGATTCCCTACCCTCAAAGCGCTCCCGAAGCAAGTTCGAGGCAATCTGGGCCGGCGAATCCTTAGGCAGCACACGGTCATCGACCTGTCCGAAGGAGATATTCGAGGAGAGCGAGAACAGCGAGGCAAGGAACAGAAGCGATACGAATAGCACCGGCAGTGGCCTGCGCATGGTGAAGCGCGCGAGCTTCTCCCAGCCACCCTTTTCCTTGGGTGCCAGATCGCGCTTGATTATGCGCAGGCTGTTGACCTTATCGCCCATCAAATTCAGTAGCGCCGGAACCGCGAGCGCCGCTCCAATCACAGCAATAATCACAACGGTGAAGCCCGCTAGGGCGAAGGACTGCAGGAAGTACTGCGGGAAAAATGCCATCGAAAGCATTACCACGGCCACGGTTAGGCCTGAGAAGAGCACGGTCTTGCCCGCGGATGCCACGGTGTTGGTTACCGATTCAGCTACCGAGTTCCCGGCTGCCCGCTCCTCTCGGAAGCGGTTCACCACCAGAAGGCTGTAGTCGATACCGAGGCCTAGGCCCAAACCGGTAATCAGGTTCAGCGCAAAGATCGAAACATCGGTGAACTGGCTGGCGACATAGATCACAAAGAAAGAGCCGACAATTGCCAAACCGCCAACCATCAGCGGCAGAGATGCGGCGGTTACCGAGCCAAAGACCAGAATTAGGAGGAACAGCACAATCGGAATAGCAATACTCTCGGCCCTGATTAGATCGGCCTCAATGGTGTGGTTGATCTCTTTGGTGATGGCTTCAAAGCCAGCAAAGTGAACCTGGGCCCCTTGATAGTCACCGGTGTACGTGTCGACCAATTCGGCAACGATGGGGGCGTGTGGAACACCGTTATCGAGGTCAACCAGAATGTAGATCAGCTTGCCGTCGGTAGAAACCAAAGTTGGTGGCATGCCAAGGGTGTAGTAATTCACAACCTCTTTTACGCCCTCGATATCAGCAAACTTGTTGGATAGCTCTTCAACCAGTGCAAAGTTCTCAAAACTACCGTCGGCCTTTTGGGTGTCTGCTCGGCTCTCAAGGTCAACCAAAACCACAACCTCTGCGGGATCCTGGTCAAACTCGTCTCGGAGGATGTTAGAGGCCTGTGAAGAGTCAGAGTTTGGGTTGTCGTAACCGCCACCTTTTAGGTTTCCAAAGGCCTGGAATCCCCAAACGCTGGATAGGACAATTAGGCCCACAAATCCAAATAGAAACAGCTTTGAGTGAGAGACGATGGCTTGGCCAAGACGATGCATTTATAACCTTTGTTGAGTTCCAAAGTTATAAATTCGCATAATTAGTGAAATGATTCCTGAATGGTCAGAAAACTCCAAGCTCGATCAATAGCTTTCTTCGTGATTTCAGGCATTGGCCTGATCACCGCGTGGGTCTTTAATGGCCTTGCCGTTATGAATAATCAGGACTACCTCAAGGCCTGGTTTGGCACTTCGGTGGACATGGTGCTCTCAACGGATTTGTTGATTGTTGCCGTGGCGGTGGCGATCTTCATGATCTACGAAGGTCAGCGCTTGGGCATGAAGCGGGTCTGGCTCTACATTGCCCTGAGCGGTGTCACGGCTATGGCCTTTACTTTTCCGCTGTTTTTAGCGATGCGCGACCGCAAGCTAATCGAGCAGCGCTTAGCGGGCGGCACGCTCGAGCGCTTTGATTTTGATGGCCACAAAGTTGATGTCTGGGTGCCAAAAGATCTAAATCCAAAAACTCCAATCTTGGTAACACACGATGGCCGCAACATTTTCGATGAGCAGGATTCCTCTACCGGTAAGACCTGGGAGGTAATCCCTGCGCTTCGCGATGAGGTTCGAAGCCCAGCCCCGATTGTGGTGGCGGTTTGGGGACAAAGCGATGACACCAGAATCCGAGAGCTTTCCCCGGAAAAGATTGTTCGTGACGATCTGGAGTTTTTCTGGCGACACCTGCCGGAGTCATATCGAGCAACCGGCACCGAACCCTTTGGTGACGCTTATGTCTCGCT
>CAMAQN010000033.1 GCA_945860535.1 Auritidibacter sp. Marseille-P8566 | reverse complement strand
TGCGATAGCTAGCTTTTTCATTTCGTGCCTTTCCAAAAGTTAGGCACGGGTTTGAGGTGTCTCCCTGCGCTGGCATTACCCATATCAGGTTCGACGGTCGAAGACTAGCTAGTCTTCCTCTCAGTCCGGTTTACCGAACTCCCGTGTAGCAAAAGTATAAGTCTTAGTGTCCCGCAGCGGCAGCCTCAGCTGCCTCCTGAGCGGCACTCTTTTGACGCAGCGGGATCTCCTTGATAAACCAGCTGAGCACGAACGAAATTGCGATAAACACAGCGGCCAACATAAACACTGTCAACGAGCTGTCAACGAATCCCATGCGGAATGGCAGGGTCAAGCGGTCATCGGCTCCAATTAGGAATGAGCTGTCGTTAGTGATTCCTTCAGCACCAGAAGGTCCAGACTTCAATACCTCCAATATTCCAGCATTGGCCTGGTTCGCCATCACATCCGGATCCTGAAGAGCTTCGGCGAAACCGTTCTTGACCTCGGTGGTTTCAAACGCTGCCTGAATCTTGTCCACTACCTGCGAGAACAAAATCGACATAAAGATTGCAACACCGAAGGTGCCACCCATCTGTCTGAAGAATGTGGCGGACGATGTTGCCACACCAATGTCTTTGGCCTCAACCGCATTCTGGCTAGCGACCATTGTGGTCTGCATCAACTGTCCAAGCCCCAGACCGATCAAGACCATTCCAATTGCCAATACCCAAAGAGGAGTGTCGGCTCTTAGAAGAACCACCATGTATAGGTAGCCGATGGTTAGCGTTGCGGTTCCGGTGTTGAAGAAGATTCTGTACTTGCCAGTCTTGGATGTTATGCGACCGGCGGTGATAGTTGCGGTCATCATTCCAAAGACCATCGGCAACATCATGAAACCGACCATGGTCTGTGATACGCCATAGATGATTTGAATGATTAGCGGAAGCACGATCATTCCGCCGAACATGCCAACACCGATAATCACACCGAGGATTTGGGTTCGGGCAAAGGTCTGGTTCTTGAAAAGCGACAGTGGAATAAGAGCGGAATCGCCCATCTTCTTCTCGATGGTGATGAAGGAAATGATTCCGGCAACACCAACTACATACATCGCAATTGCAAGCGGCGATCCCCAACCCCACTCGCGACCCTGCTCGGCAACCAATAGCAAGGGCACGGTTGCGAAGATAATCGTGACCGCTCCCCACCAGTCGATGCGCTGCTGCTTAGGGGTGTGAGGGACATGCAGAAACACAGTCACCATGATTAGCGAAATGATTCCAACCGGGAGGTTGATTAGGAACACCCAGCGCCAGCCATCGATCCACAAGATCTGGTCAATGCCAGCGAAGGTTCCGCCAACAACTGGACCCAAGAGTGAAGAAGAGCCAAATACCGCCAGGAACAAGCCCTGGTACTTTGCCCTCTCACGTGGCGGCACGATGTCAGCGACGATGGTCAATGCCAGCGAGAACAATCCACCGGCACCAATTCCCTGCAGCGCTCTAAAGGCTGCAAGTTCATACATCGTGGTCGCGAATCCGGTGGTGACCGACCCAATAACAAAAATCAAAATTGCAACGAGGAACAGCGGGCGTCTTCCAAATAGGTCGCCTAGCTTGCCGTAAATAGGAGTCGAGACCGTGGAGGTGATTAGGTATGCGGTGGTCGCCCATGCCTGCAGGGAGAGGCCATCAAGGTCATCAGCAATGGTTCGCATCGCTGCGCCCACAACAGACTGGTCCAAGGCTGCAAGGAACATTCCCGACATCAGACCAATCAAAACCAGCCAAATCTGCCTAGGAGTCATCTCTCCAGATTGAGCGGCTTGTTTTGCGGCTTCCCGCCTTGACTTAGTGGGCAATTCAACTCCAAGTTTTAGGGTGGTACTCGTGCCCAAGTCTAGACCTCTAGTTAGGAACCCACTTTTTGTGTTTGTTCCTCCTATTGCGCTGCTTGTCCTGGGACTATCGCTGGCCCTGCAGCCCGGTGCATTTGCACCGCGACACGAACTTGTCGAACAAGCCATCGATGACCTTCGAACGGCGGATACTTCGAAGGTCCAACTGTCATTGGCTTCTTATCACCAAACCAGACTTGCCACGAATATTGGTGGCTCAGATCTTGTGGTTGTGAACAAGCAGCGTCCACTACAACCTTTGAAATACCAGCCTTTGAATCTAAGAGACATCGAGAGTTCCAAGAACCTAGATAACTCACGTGGTTTGCAGTTAGCCGATCAGGCTGCGACTGCCCTAGAAGATTTAGCCAAAGCTATGAGGGCTGAAGGCGCTGGCAAGCTTTTCGTAAACTCCGCATTCCGCTCCTATAAATATCAGGCCGAGTTGTTCAACTCCAAAGCAAGTCAGTACGGACTCGCTGGCGCTCTGGCTCGAGCCGCTAAGGCTGGGTACTCCGAACACCAAACCGGGCTAGCTGCTGATGTATCGGTTCCCGAACAAGGCTGCGCCATCATGCAGTGCTTTGGCGATACGGCTGGTGGAAAGTGGTTGGCTGCAAACTCTTGGAAGTACGGATTCATAATCCGATACGAAAAGGACACGACTTCTGTCACGGGCTACACATATGAACCATGGCACCTGAGGTATGTTGGCGTACAGCTTGCGACAACGTATTCCAAAACAGGAATGAAAACCCTCGAAGATTTTTGGGGATTTGCTCCGGCTGAGTTCTACTTAGAAGAAACTGCCTCATCCACTAGCAACTGAGCCTGCTTTAGCACCTGTTCGAGATGCTGCTCTGACTTGAAAGACTCACCATAAATTTTGTAGACGTCTTCCGTGCCCGAAGGCCTGGCCGCGAACCAAGCTGTGCTGGTTGAAACCTTTATGCCACCGAGCGCGCCACCGGAACCGGCTGCAGTTTCGATGTTGATGATCTGCTCACCAGCTAGCTCATCGGCCTTAACATCTTCTGCACTCAGTTTTGCTAGCAGTGCCTTCTGCGACAGGTTGGCTGGGGCATCGACTCTTCTATATTGCGGCTCACCAAACTCGCGCGTGATCTCGGCGTACCGCTGCGATGGACTTGAGCCAGTGACTGCTTCGATCTCCGCAGCCAAGAGGCACATGATCAAGCCATCCTTGTCGGTTGACCAGGGTTGCCCATTTAGTCGAAGGAACGAAGCTCCAGCGGATTCCTCGCCACCGAACCCCAAGCTTCCATTTGAAAGACCAGCGACAAACCACTTGAAACCAACCGGAACCTCCAGGAGTTTTCTACCGGCTGCCTCCACCACTCGATCAATCAACGACGAAGAAACCATGGTTTTACCAACCGCAGACTCTTCGTCCCATCCATCGCGCGCTCGGAATAGGTAATCAATCGAAGCCACCAAGAAGTCGTTGGGGTTCATCAGCCCAGAGTCCGAGGTCACGATGCCATGGCGATCCGCATCCGCATCGTTTCCGGTTGAGATGTCGTAGTTGGTTTTGTTCTCAATTAGTGAAGACATTGCAAATGGCGAGGAACAGTCCATGCGGATTTTGCCGTCCCAGTCCAGGCTCATAAATCCAAACTGGTAGTCCACCTTGGGATTGATAACCTCCAGGTTGAGACGATAACGCTCGGCGATTAGTGGCCAGTAGTCCACCGATGCTCCACCAAGTGGGTCGGCACCAATTCGAATTTCAGCATCACTGATGTGGCTGAGTTTTAGAACCTGATCAAGTTGAGAAACGTAGTTCTCTCTGAAATCAAAGTGGTGCGCATTTGGAGCTTTGCGCTTCACCTCGGTTAAGCCGCTGCGAATAAGTTCGTTCGCCCGGTTGGCAATCCATCCGGTGGCGTCAGAGTCCGCTGGGCCACCGTGTGGCGGGTTGTACTTGATGCCGCCATCTTGAGGTGGGTTGTGACTTGGGGTGATGACAATGCCATCGGCCTGGCTGTCGCTGCCATGAGGCAACTGCGAATTGTGATCGATAATCGCCACCGAAACCGCAGGTGTTGGGGTGTAGCCGTTGTGTGAATCAATTAGCGCAAGCACATCGTTTCCGGCCAGCACTTCAAGAACCGATTGCTGAGCAGGTTCACTGAGCGCATGGGTGTCTCGACCGACATAGATTGGTCCACCAATGCCTTGCGTGCTTCGGTATTCGACGATGGCTTGGGTGATTGCCAAGATGTGCTGCTCGTTAAAAGAGGTATTGAATGAGCTGCCTCGGTGACCAGAGGTGCCGAAGGCAACCCTCTGTTCCGGCACTGATACATCTGGTTTTAGCTCGAAGTAGGCGGCAGTTAACTTGGCGATGTCCACCAGGTCTGAAGATCTGGCAGGCTTCCCGGCTCGCTCGTGCATGGCATCCTCGATTACGTCTCTAACAAAAAGGTATAGCTATCTTGAGTTCTTGTGGGGGTCTATTGCTAACTAACCACATTCCCTTTGCTGTCGCTTATGGCCTATCTGCCGTAATCTTGAGGAATGTCTAACCCACTAAAGATCGCCTACCTAGGCCCAGCTGGCACCTTCACCGAGATGGCTGCCAAGCAGCTCAACGGCGCTGACTCAGCCAGCTTTATTGCAGTGGGTAGCGTTCTAGAGGCACTCGATGCCGTGTTATCTAATGCCGCAGACCGCGCCGTTGTGCCAATTGAGAACTCCCTAGAAGGTGGCGTCTCCGCCACTATGGATGCTTTGGCAAGTACCGCTGGGGTGCAGATCTACGGCGAGTACCTAGTCCTAGTCACCTTCGATTTGATGGCATCACCGGGCACCACCTTGGATTCAATCGAGGTTGTTTACACCCACCCGGTTGCCTACGCGCAGTCAAGGAAGTGGCTTCAGGAGAGAATTCCAAACCACTCTCACATTCCAACTTCTTCAACCGCAGCGGCAGCTAAGAACACAGTTTCCGGCAGCACTGCGGACGCTGCGATTGCAGCTCCAGGAGCAGCCGGGATGTATGGGTTGGTGACACTAGCTAGCGACATCGGTGAGAACAAGAATGCCCAAACTCGTTTTCTTGAGGTTGGAAAATCTGGCAAGCCAACCGCTCGAACTGGCTTTGACAAGACCAGCGTGATTGTTGAACTTCCAGATGACCGTCCAGGTGGGCTGCTTGAAATGCTGGAGCAGTTTGCTGCGCGAGGCGTGAATCTTTCTCGAATTGAATCTCGCCCAGTTGGTGATCGCTTTGGGCGCTACCGCTTCAACATCGACGCCCAGGGTCACGTTGACGACCAAGCAATCTCCGAGGCCCTAATGGGTTTGCACCGTTTTTCACCAAATGTAATTTTCTTGGGCTCTTATACACGAGCAGACAAGAATGAGTCAGTGCACGAGGGTAATAATGCCAACAATGCTTATAAGTCTGCTCAGGACTGGTTGGACTCACTCAAGGGGTAGCTAGAGTCGAATCCTCAAAACCTTGTGTTTGAGACTGAAGTCAACCTCTAGCACTTCGCCAATAACATCGCCATCGAGTTGCAGTGGGCTCAGGTGGTGTGGCTTCACGCGAATGCGTGAGCCACCTAGGTTCTCAATGGTCTTGAGGTTCGCAGTTTGGTCCATCCACTTTCGCCCGAGCGCTAGTGGCCTTACAACTTTGTTCTGCCAGGTCACGCGAGCGACAAAGTCCACCCAGTCCCAGATCTTTCGCGGCCCAATGGCTGCAACATCCAACTTGCCATCATCCAAACGAGCATCCGGCATCATCGAGATCTGGCCGGGTAGCCAACCAGCATTTCCGATCAGGATCGAGTAGCTCTTTAGAGTTCTGGGAGATTGATCATCGACCAGCACCTCAAACTTCTCAAACTTCATCGGGAGTGATCTGAGTCCACCCTCTAGATAGGCAATCCAACCAACTCGTCTTTTGAGTTCTGGCAGGGTGCGCTGCATGATTCTGGCGTCCATGCCAATACCAGCAATGCCGGTGAAGTAGAACTTGGTGAGTTCGCCATGCTGGTTTATCGCTTTGGCAACTCCCAGGTCAATCTCATAGGTATCGCCAACAACCGAACGTTTGATGCACTTCTCCAGGTTGTTTATCGGCAGCTTTAGGTTTCTTGCCAGAATGTTGCCGGTGCCAATTGGTACGAGCCCTAGGGAGACGGGTGCTTCATCTTCGAATACCGCCTGAACGCAGGCTCTGAGCGTGCCGTCTCCGCCGGCAACGATGATGTGGGTCGCGCCCGCTTCGATTGCCTTTTTGGTTGCCTTGAACCCACCGGTTTTATGATCCGAGGGGAAGTAGCTCAGGTTTACAAAACCTGCTTTTGAGAACGCAGCCTCGATTTTCGCCCTCGTAATTTTCGAGGGGTGAAAGATTACCGCGATGTTCTGCACTCCCCAAGCCTAAGCGTTCTAGAAGGTAGGCTTGAGGTCGTGATTGACATCAATCTTCTAAGAGAGCAGCCGGAGGCCATTAGGGCCTCGCAAGTGGCGCGCGGAGCCGATGTATCGCTGGTCGATCAGGCAGTGAAATTAGACCTCGACAAGCGTTCGGCGCTCGCTGAATTCGAAAGACTTCGGGCTGCGCAAAACCAGCACGGCAAGTTAGTGGCAACCGCTCCGAAAGAGGAGAAGGCCGCTCTAGTTGCTCAAGGACAAGAGATGGCTGTCGCGGTCAAGGCAGCAGATGCAGCGGCCAATGCCGCGGATGAGGCACTAACCAAAGTTCTTTACAAGATCGAGAATGTTGTAAACGAAAATGTGCCAGCCGGTGGCGAAGAGAACTTCGTTCTGGTCAAAGAGGTCGGCACCATCCCAACGTTCAGCTTTGAACCAAAAGATCACGCAGAGCTGGGTGAGCTACTCGATGTCATCGATATCGAGCGCGGTGTAAAGATCTCTGGATCCCGCTTTTACTTTTTGAAGGGCTGGGGAGCAAGGCTTGAGCTTGCGATGATGCAGCTTGCCATGGACCAGGCAACCGAGGCTGGCTTTACGGTTTTGATTACCCCGACCCTGGTGAAGCCCGAGGTAATGCAGGGAACTGGCTTCCTGGGTGAGCATGCCGATGAGATTTACTACCTACCAGCAGATGATTTGTATCTAACCGGCACCAGCGAAGTTGCCCTTGCCGGTTACCACCGCGATGAGATCCTTGACAGCCTCGAAGAACCTATGCGATATGCCGGTTGGTCGACCTGTTACCGCAGAGAAGCCGGAGCGGCTGGCAAAGACAACCGCGGTATTTTGCGAGTGCACCAGTTCAACAAGCTGGAGATGTTTAGCTACTGCAAGCCAGAAGAGGCAGAGGCTGAGCACGCTCGTCTACTGCAGTGGCAGGAGCAGATGCTGCAGAAGTGCGAGCTTCCTTACCGAGTGATTGATGTGGCAGCCGGTGACCTAGGTTCCTCGGCAGCCAGAAAGTACGACGTAGAGGCTTGGGTTCCAACCCAGGGCACCTACCGAGAGCTGACTTCCACCTCAAACTGCACCACCTTCCAGGCGCGCAGACTTAACACCCGCTACCGCGATGAGAGCGGCAAGCCAAAGACAGCGGCCACTCTAAACGGAACCTTGGCCACCACCAGATGGTTGGTTGCAATCTTGGAGAATCACCAGCAGGAAGACGGTTCGGTGGTTATTCCTAAGGCACTTCGTCCTTACCTAGGCGGCACCGAGAAGATTGTGCCTAAGCGCTAACCCATGGCAACTTTTGAACCCTGGCTTATCGGCATCGATATCGATGGCACCCTGGTGCACGATGACGGCTTTTTATCAAAGCGGGTAGTTGAGCAGGTTTCACGCGTTCGCGCTCTTGGCCACGAGGTGGTAATTGCAACCGGCAGAGCTGCGGCCAATGCCTACCCGGTTATCAAAGACCTAGGGGTCTCGCTAAACCACTCGGTTTGCTCCAACGGAGCGGTCACCATTCGTTTTGAAGATGATCACCCACGTGGTTATGCGCTGCACGATGTGAAGACCTTTGACCCATCCGAGGTTTTGACTGAACTAATCGAGCATTTGCCAAACGCACACTTCGCGGTTGAGCACGCCGATGGTAGCTACCGATTCCACAAACCTTTCCCTTCTTACGCGCTTGGCGATGACAATCGCGAAGCCCCACTTTCAGAGCTACTCGAGCACCCAGTTTCTCGAGTTGTGGTTCTTTCTCCAGACCACGATGTCGATCAGTTCCTAGGCCTTATGGCCAAGGTCGGTTTGCAATCAGTCTCGTATGCGATTGGCTACACCGCTTGGTTGGATATCGCACCAAAGGGGATCGACAAGGGTCACGCGCTAGAACAATTACGTCAGCACTATGAGATTCCTGGCGAGCGCACTTTGGTGATGGGCGATGGTCGCAATGACATCGAGATGTTCCGCTGGGCAAGATCACTTGGCGGTTACGCCTATGCGATGGGTCAAGCCCCAGAAGAGGTAAAGCTCGAAGCCACCGCGGTGACCGCAGCGGTCGATCAAGATGGTGTAGCTCAGGTGCTAGAGGCACTTGAGGGTCTCAAATTCTTAGATTAACCACTAAACTTTCCCCCGGAGGCCTGTCCGAGCGGCCGATGGAGCTGGTCTTGAAAACCAGTGGACAGCAATGTCTCGTGGGTTCGAATCCCACGGCCTCCGCCATTTTCCTAGCCCACTATCAGCAATTAATCCCTAGACTTTCCAAGTGACCCAGCCCGAATTCATTTTTCCCGAAGATCAGCGTCGCCCAAGGCGACGCGGTTGGCTCACCAAACTCCTAATTTCCATGGTCGTTGTTGCCGGTTTAGGGGTTGCTGCGGTCGGTGGTGGCTATGTGTATCTAGTTAGCCAGCTAAATGCCTCCGGTATTGATGTTTACTCAACCGACGGTGAAACCTTTGCTCCTCCTACCGCCGAGGAAATCAACGGCCCAATCAATGTTTTGGTAATCGGTTCTGATACTCGAGTAGGACAGGGCAAGACCTCCTACGGCCCAGCCGGCAATGCACTGGCCGACGTGATCATTCTTTTGCACGTTTCCGCAGATCGCAAAAATGCGGTCGCGCTTTCTTTCCCAAGAGACCTTATGGTCTCGGTCCCAGAGTGTCCAAACCCTGAAGGCGGGGAGAAGTACGCGGCTCGGGACATGGTGCAGATCAATGCCACCATGAACACCGGTGGCCCTGCCTGCACGCTGCTCACGGTTCAAAAGCTAACCGGCGTCAAGATCCCTTACCTTGCAATGATCGACTTCAAGGGCGTTATTGCGATGAGCGAAGCTGTTGGCGGAGTAACCGTTTGTGTTGCCGAACCCATCAAGGACGACTACACCCAGCTGTATCTAGAAGCCGGTGAGCACACCCTGGTTGGCGAGCAGGCTCTGGCCTTCTTGCGAACTCGTCACGGTGTCGGCGATGGCTCTGACCTCTCTCGTATTTCTAACCAGCAGGTTTTCCTTACCTCGCTGGTTAGAAAGCTCAAGGACGAGGGCGCATTCACCAACCCATTCACCATGCTCAAGCTCGGCACCGCAGCGCTAGAGAATATGACACTTTCCAACAGCCTCACCGAGATTGGAGTCATCCTCGGTATGGCTCGAGAAGTAAATGATGTTGATCTGGACAAGATCACCTTCCTAAAGCTCCCGGTCTACAGCCTCAAGGGAGCGTATGCGGGTCGAGTAGCGGTTATTCAAGACCAAGCCCAGTTGCTCTTTGATCGCATCGCCAAGGATGAGCCTTTGGTCTTGGCGGAAGCGAACCCAGGAGCAGGGGCTGTGGTGGCGGAGGAGTCCGCACCAGCTAAAGAACCAACTGCTGGAACCAGCGCTACCGCAAGCGAGGAAGCCCTGCCGGAGTGGGCGCAGGGCACCAACGCTTCGGTCAAGAGCTGCTCAAACTAGTTTTCCCAAACCCCAATTTCCTAGTAGGCTAATGCGGCTACTTGGAGACGTCGCATAGCCCGGTCGAGTGCGCCTCACTGCTAATGAGGTAGGGGTTTTAA
>CAMAQN010000032.1 GCA_945860535.1 Auritidibacter sp. Marseille-P8566 | reverse complement strand
GTGAGCGTGACCAGATCCTCAAGAACCCACAAGAGGAATACACCAAGAAGCTAATCTCTGCGGTTCCAGTTCCAGACCCAGCAGAGCAGAAGCTAAGAAGACTTGCACGTAAGGGCTAATTAGCCCTTAGCAATTCCCATTAGTTCAACTGCCTTGGCAAAGTCAGGGACCTTGCTCTGAAGCTCTGAGAAGGTTCCCTCGGCAACGACGCGACCCTTATCCAGGTAGATGATCTTGTCTGAGTTCATGACGGTCGAGAGCCTGTGTGCAATGAGGACAACAGTCATCTTGCCGCGCAGCTGGTCTAGCACCTTAGAAATCTGAGCCTCGGTCTCGGCATCCAGCGCACTGGTTGCCTCATCCAAGAACAAGATGCCTGGATCGCGGTAGAGAGCTCTGGCAATGCCCAAGCGCTGAATTTCGCCACCGGAAAGCTGCCCAGCATCTGGCTCAACATTCATCTCAAGAGCACTAGGGTTCGCATACGCGCGCAGACCTGCAAGTTTCAGTACCTCGGCAGCTTTGTTCAAGTCGGTCTGGTCGGCACTGGCTAGAGAGACGTTCTCGGCCAAAGTCCCTGATACCAGGTGAGGACGCTGCGGCACGATGCCAATCAGCCCTCGACCGTGCTCAAGAAGAACACGAGGGTCGTGGCCCTCGATAGAAGCCTTACCTGAGTCTGGCAACCTAAACCCGGTTGCAATCTCGAAGCAGGTTGTCTTTCCAGCGCCGGAAGGTCCCACGATGGCGACCTTGGCCCCAGCCTTTACCTCGAAGTTGATGTTTTGAATGACAGCGGTTTCCTTGTTGAAGCCAAAGGTGACGTCAATTAGGCGAAGACCAAGCGGCTTGCCGTGCTCGACATCAAGCTCAACGTCCTGAACGGCAGAATTGCGCGCAGCAATTATTTTCAATCGATCAAGGGCAGGTTTTCCGCGGTTAGCTCCATCGATCATCGAATTGATAGCAGCCTGGAGCGGTAGCAGAGAAGCAACAAGGCGAAGGCCGCCAGCCATAAACACACCAATTGTCACAGCCTGGGAGGGCAAGTCACTGAAAACAACTATGCCTGCCAAGAAGGCGAATATTCCAAGGATCAGCGAAGTCTCAATTACATACCGAGGCAATCCATTTAGCGTGTAGATGACTGCAGTACTCGTGGCGGACTGAGCCCTTCCCTTGGTGTAACGATCTATCCATGGGCCCATGAGCCCATTAGCTCGGACTTCGCGGCGGACACCAAAAAGGTCCCGGCTCGTGGAAAGGGATAGCTCATGTCCTTGGAGTTGAGCGGCACCATTTCTGCGAATCTTTCCAGTTACCACCTTGCTGAGCGCCCACAAAACGGCAGAAAGGTAGGCAAACATGGCCACGGTTGCAACCGGGTTCACAAGTAGGAAAATCGAAACCATGGCAAGAAGTAGTGAAGCCTCTGCCATTACGGAAACTCTGGAATTCACAAAGAGAGTTAACGCCTCTGTGCTGTTGCGTGAGACGCTCTGAAACTCCGAAAGATTGTCTTCGAAACCACTTTCACCTTCGCTGCCGCCAGCGAAGTAATCCTCAGCCAAAGTCTTGGAAAAGCCCGCCTCGAGCGAAGAGACAAAAAGGGATGTGGTCAGGTTGAGCCAGATGGAAAATGCTGACTTGACGATAAAGATTCCGGCGATCCCGAGTGCAACGAGAACGGCCTGCGATTCATTGATTGCAATAGAGCCAATTACGGGAATGGTAATCGGGGCTACGGCTCCACCGCCAGCTGCGAATGCTCCGAAGGATGTGGCTAGGAGTGCGATGCCTGCCAGACCAGCGATGTCCAGCAAATTCGACAGCATTCTTGCACCCGCAAGAAAATAGATCTTTCTTGCTACCTTTTTAGGCACTACCGACCCAAAAGACCTCAAAGACATCGCGTTTAATTTGCTCATTGTCATAAGCCTAGGTCAGCAATAACTGGACAATAGTGTTTGCAATAGGTTTGTCTGGATTCAACTGCTCGGTAGAGTTAGTTGTCACGAAAGCCATGGGAGATTGTTGTGCGTCTTGGAGTCGTAATTCCGTCTTATCGTGTGACAGATCACATTCTTGAAGTCCTGGCCGGAATCGGGCCGGAAGTCGAGTGCATTTATGTAATTGATGATGCCTGTCCAGACAAATCAGGCGATCTTGTCAAGAAGAAGAACAAAGATAAGCGTGTCACCGTCATCACCCATCCTGAGAACTTGGGAGTCGGCGGAGCAGTGGTTACGGGCTACCGCGCAGCTCTTGCCGATGGCATGGATGTCATAGTCAAGGTTGATGGCGATGGCCAAATGGATCCAGGGCTCATTGAAACCATTGCCAGGCCTGTGGTGAATGGTGAGGCGGACTACGCTAAGGGAAATCGCTTTGACAGCCTAGAGAACCTCTTTGCGATGCCAAAGGTTCGAATCCTTGGCAATGCTGTTCTCTCACTATGGTCCAAAATTTCATCCGGCTATTGGTCAATCACCGACCCAACTAACGGCTTTACTGCAATTCACCGCAAAGCACTTAGTGCAATCCACCTTGACAAGCTTCGTAAGACCTACTTCTTCGAATCGGACCTGCTATTCAGACTTAGCATCACCAACGCTGTCGTTGTTGACGTTCCGATGGAGGCCGTCTACGGAGAAGAGAAGAGCAATCTCAAGATCAGCAAGGTCTTAGTTGAGTTCCCATGGCGTCACACGGTGAATCTTTGGAAGCGAGTGTTCTACAAGTACTACCTTCGCGAGTGGTCGGTTGCCAGCATTGAACTACCTCTTGGCGTTGGATTCACTGTATTTGGTGCATGGTTTGGTGTCGCACGCTACCTAGAGGCTTCTGAAGCCGGTCGTGCGACTACCGCCGGTCAAGTGACTCTCTCCGCGGTTGCCTTGATTCTCGGGGTTCAGCTGCTACTTTCATTCTTGTCTTATGACGTTCAATCGGAACCAAGGGTTCCAAGACAAAAGAGATAATCGGGGATTGGTTTGAAGAACCTAGTTGCTGCTGTAAAAGACTGGAAGAACCTGGCATTTGCCGGCTCAATGCTCGCGGTAGCTGCATGGGTTTACTCGAGGGTTGCGATGGTCAATCCAGCCATCTTGGGTGATGAGTACCTTTACTCAATCAATGCTCGCAAAGTAGGTCCGTGGGACCCATCCCCAGTGGGAGACTTCTCCAACTACTTGTTCAACCTGGTTTACTCGTCAACTAACCTTTGTGGCGATGCTTTTTACACGTGTGGCAAGCTACTGAACCTCATTTTCTTTATTGGCTTCCTGATCGTAATTTTCATCATCGCCAAAAAGTACTTGAACTACTGGGTTGCTTTTGCTTTTACGGTCGTGGCAGGCCTTTCGCCTTTGAGCGTTTACACCTCAATGTTCCTGCCAGAGAGCATGTACTTCTTCTTCCTCAGTCTTGTGTTCGCGAGCGTTTTGAAAGCCGCCGAAACCTATGCCTGGAAAGATTGGGCAGTTGCAGGTGCGCTGGTGGGAATTACCTCGCTAGTTAAGCCACACGCTTGGCTGTCAGCAATCGCAATCGGTATTTTTCTTGTAGTGCTTGGTCTAACTAACGCGAAATACCGTTTCGGCCCGCTGTTCAAGGCAATAGGCGCTGTTTCATTGGGTGCGATTCTTGGACGCGTAATCATCGGATTCCTGGTTGCTGGACCAAAAGCACTTAGCTTCTTCGGCCAGTACCTAAACGCTGGTACGGTCGCTGAAATCACCAAGGCACCGACGGGTGAAGTTGCGGCTAATGCCTCGCCAGTCGGAACCAGCGCAATCAACGGTGTGTTCGCATTATTTGGCGTCCAGCTAAATATCCACATTCTGACGATCTCCGCACTGATGGGTGTCACCATTCTTGGAGTGACTATTGGTGTAATCGAACTGATTCGCACTCGTGAATTGACCAAGGTGACCGCGCTTTCCCTATTCGCTTTTATCTGGCTCTTCAGCTTGGTAATCGAAGTCGTAATGTTTACCGGCTGGATTACCGGCGGCGGAGATGACCACACAACTCGAGTTCTAGAGCGCTACTACGACTTCCTGTTTATCGTCGTGCCATTGGCAGGCCTTGCAGCGATGACCTCTAAGTTCGCTTCGGAGATCAAGATTTGGATTCGACTTCCACTTGCGGTCTTGATGTTGATTTTCATTACCCCTGCGTTCTCGGGCTTCTTCGGAACCCTGACGATCCAAATCGCAGATGCACCTAACCTTGCTGGCTTAGTTGTAAACCAAGACGTGTTCAATGCGGCGGCACTATTTGGTTTTGCTTCTTTGATTGTGTTTGCCTTCTTCCCGAAGTACACGGCCTACGTTCTCATCGGACTGTTGCCAGTAACGATGGTTGGAACTGGTTTTCAGATCCAAGATCAGTACCAGGGGTTCCGAGGCGAACTAAACGCGCAGGACAGGGCTGGCCAATACCTGAGAGCCAATCTTTCCTCGGCAGATGTTGATGCAACCTGGATTGCAGCCACTTCGAGATTCGAGGCAACTAACGTAGCGATTTGGGCTGACTCAGCAACCATTAGATATGATCTTTTCGGCGCTGGCTCTGCCCTCGACGCAACTTTGGTGCCAGAGGGTAGCAAGTACATTCTTGTTACTGGTGATTTGACCTACACCGGTCCGGTTCTAGAGTCCATCCCAGGTGAGGGCTACACCCTTCATCGGATTGCAGACTAATAAATGAAAACTGCTAAAGCTGACTATCTGATTATCGGTGGCGGTGTGGTTGGTCTCGCGATAGCGAAGGAACTCAAGAGTCGATTTCCAACATCGACCGTTGCCGTTCTTGAAAAGGAGCCGGCATTAGCGCTCCATGCCTCTGGAAGAAACTCCGGTGTGCTTCACGCGGGCTTCTACTATTCGCCCGAGTCCCTAAAGGCCAAACTCACTCGCGACGGCAACGAGCGAATGAGAAATTTCTGTATCGAAAACGGCCTTCCCCTTCTAGAAACTGGCAAGGTTGTTGTTGCCCAGCGCCAAGAAGATGTTCCAGTGCTAAGCGAGTTGCATCGTCGCGGCGTAGCAAATGGTGTCGACGTGGAGCTGGTTGACCCTGAAAGGTTGGCAATCCTCGAACCGCTTGCGGAAACCATTGATCTAGCCCTTTGGTCACCTAGAACCGCTGTTGCAGACCCAGCTGCTGTCGCGTTAGCGCTGGAGTCCAACCTGCGAAAAGCTGGAGTCGACTTCTACTTCAACCAGCAAGTATCCAAGATCAAATCGCACTCACTCACCACAAAAAATGGGGATACATTCGAATTTGGGCACTTAGTTAATGCAGCAGGTCTTTACTCTGATGTTATGGCCAAGGAGCTTGGCTTCGGCGAGCGCTACTCGATGATTCCGTTCATCGGTTTGTACTTCTATGCACCTGCCCTCAAGGGCACCTTGGAACGCCACATTTACCCCACCCCTGATCCAAGAAATCCCTTTCTAGGAGTCCACTTCACTAAAACCGCACATGGTGATGTCAAGGTCGGACCCACAGCGATTCCTATTTTGTCCAGAGAGCAATATGGATTCTTTGAGGGATTGAAGGCTTCCGAGCTCCTTGGAATTCTGGCAAATTACCCAAGGTTCATTGGCTCGAAGCATCACGACGTTTGGTCGCTCGTGAAGACTGAATTGCCAAAACTCTCCAGGAAGCACCTTCTGGGACAAGCAGCCAAGCTAACCAGCAAGATTGATGTCTCAAAATTCACTGTCCCAGGAAAGCCCGGTATTCGAGCACAGTTATTTGATAAGCGAGAAGCAAAGCTAGAGATGGACTTCGTTATTGAGGGTGATGAGAATTCAACCCACGTTCTCAATGCCGTGTCACCTGGTTGGACCTCGTGTTTTAGCTTCGCAGAATACGTTGTCAACGACATGGAGCTTCGCCAGAAAGCATGAAACTTCTAGTTGTTCATGAGGTGAGTTATCCAAAAAAAGTCGTTTATGAGATTCATGAGTTCCCAGAACTCCTTGCGCTCAATGGCCACGACGTCACTTTTGTAGACTTCGACGAAGGAGCAACACGCAAGGACCTTGATCAGCCTAGGGATCGAGTGATCAATGGCAGAATCCACCCGGCAGCAAGTTTGAGACTTCTTACACCCCACAGATTTGGCATCCCTCAGATAGACAGAATCTGGGCGATTTTTTCATCAATCCCGCTGTTTTGGAAACTGATCAAACACGGCGGTTTTGACGTGATTTTGAACTTTGCAGTTCCAACCTATGGGCTGCAGGTTACCCTCTTGGGCAAACTGTTTGGGGTCCCCGTTTTACAGCGTGCACTGGACGTTTCGAGCAAGATCCGGGAATCCATATGGAATCCTCTGATCGCGCTATTTGAGAAACTCACCTTCAAATGGGCCAGTGCAGTGAGCACCAACAATCCAGCCATGACCAAGTACATCATAGGACTAATGGGTGAGCAGTTCCGGGACAAAGTTGTCATGCACTACCCACCCCTTGATCAAAGAATATTCAAAGCCACAGCGCGTGACCAAAAGTTAGCAACTTCATTGGGCATCAATCCAAAAGACAAAGTTCTTATGTACATGGGGAGTTTCTTCTACTTC
Source organism: Auritidibacter sp. Marseille-P8566 (assembly GCA_945860535.1). Lineage (GTDB taxonomy): Bacteria > Actinomycetota > Actinomycetes > Actinomycetales > Microbacteriaceae > Aquiluna. The sequence continues at coordinate 3,481 of CAMAQN010000032.1, read as the reverse complement.
TCAGGACTGGACGAAGTTATTGTCAAGTTCGCTGAGAGTGTGGCCCAAGACCCAGCTCTGAAACTATTGCTAGTTGGCGGCGGGGAACAAGAACCGCTGCTTAGGGAGCTCGTAGAAAACCATGGGCTGTCGAAAAATGTCAAGTTCGCTGGATTCGTTCCATTTCATGAACTTCCGAGATACATTACGCTCGGAGACGTCGCTATAAATCCACTGATCGTCTCCACGGTCGCCAGCGCGGCATTTCCACACAAGGTACTTCAGTACATGGCAGTCGGACTGCCCACGGTCAGCACCAAACTCGACGGCCTCTATGCCGCCTTTGGGGACGAGTCAGGTCTGCGCTGGTCATCGAGTCCAATTGAAACCCTAGAAATTGCGCTGGACATCCTTAAGAATGACCAGACCCAGCGTGAAACCCAAATTAGACTTCAGCGAGATGTTTTAGACAGACTCTTCTCTCCCCAGGGAACAGTAAACAAATTAGAAGCAACCCTTCTAGAACTCAGCAAACTAAGGAGAAACCATGCCTAAGGTCGTAATTCTTGGCGCTACAGGAATGCTTGGACGTGGAGTGCTGCAAGCATTCGCTGGCACGAAGTTGGAGCTTGTTGGAACTACCCGAGACGGGCAGAGCGTCGACGGCGTCCCGGAGTTGCCAGTCACAAAGTTCGATGCACTCACTGACGACGTGAGCGCTTTGGACTCAGTCGTATCTTCTGGCGACTGGGTTATCAACTGCATTGGAATCATCAAGCCGCACATCAAGGACGACAACGCCGATCAGCGAAGAGTGGCAATGATCGTAAACGGGTTGTTCCCTGATCAGTTGGCTCGCTATGCCGAGGCAAAGAATTTACGAGTAATTCAGATTGCAACAGACTGTGTTTATTCTGGACTAAAGGGTAAATATTCCGAGCAAGATGAATTTGATGCCTTGGATGTTTACGGAAAGACCAAGAGCTTGGGCGAGGTTCCATCGCAAACCATGATGCACTTGCGAGTTTCCATTATCGGTCCAGAGTACGGACGCAGCACATCACTATTCGAGTGGGTAAGAAACCAGCCTCAGAATGCCGAGATTTTCGGATTTACTGACCACGTCTGGAATGGCGTTACCACCTTCCACTTCGGCAAGCTTTGCCGCGGGATAGTCGAACACAACGAGTTTGTGCCAGGCACCATTCACGTAATCCCTGGATCTACCCTGACCAAAGAAGTGTTAGTTGGCGCAATTGCTGCAAGAGCAGGCAGGGGAGACATCACAGTAAATCCAAAGGCCTCCGGCAAAGTTATTGACAGAACTCTCAGCACAACCAATAGCGATGTTGTTGCCCGGATGTGGCAGAACGCTGGTTACGCTACCGCTCCAACTGTCGAGCAAATGATTCAGGAGATGCCGCTTTAGGCTTTTCCTAGATCTCCAATGCCGTAGCCATAGTTTCTGGCGACTGGACGGATCTTTTCATTTGGCAGATGGCCTGCCCAGTTCTTGTTCTTGAATCTTTGAACAAGGTCATCAGCAATTCTTCTAGATGCCAGTCCATCTCCAAGAGTGTGGGTCCAGGACTCAGAGCGCCTACCCGCTGCGGAATTAATGATCGCTTCAATTTGGCCGTCAGTGTATTCAAAGTGAGGGTCAAACTTGACCGAACCACCGCAGTCGTACACTTGTGGTCGCTCTGTTGAGGTTCGCATCTGTATCGATGGAACACCCAGAACTGCGGCCTCTTCAACCACGGTGCCTGAGTCAGTGATAACTGCGGTTGACGCGTCCAGCAGTTCCATGAGCTCTGCATATCCAATTGGATCAATCATTAGTGTGTTGGCTGGTATCTCTAGGTTGAACTCCCGAATACGAGCCTGGGTGCGGTATCCCGCTGGGAAGATTACCGTGCCTGAGCAACGTGAGGCCAAGTCAAGAATTCTTGAAAGAGCTTGGCGACTGTCAACGTTCTCACGCCTGTGGCAGGTCATAGACCAGAGCTCTCCGCCGATATAGCCATAAGACCTGAACAACTCAGCCCTTGCCTCAGTAGTCAGGCGTACCTTGCCCGAGATGAAGTAGTGGTTCAGCACGTCCACGATCGGATTTCCAGTGACAACGATGTTTTCTGGGTCTAGGCCTTCAATAACACCCTGTTGCTTGTATTCGTCCACATAGGCGTAGATGACGTCAGCCAAGTGATCGATTGCAGTTCTGAACTTCTCCTCTGGCATGCGCCAGTCGTAGGAGCGCATGCAACCTTCGATGTGAACGATTGGAATGTTTTTGGCGGCAACTGCGATAGAACCGGTCACCGTGTTGGTGTCACCAAGGAAGATGACAGCATCTGGCTTGGCGGTGTCCAAGTAGCTACCCAGTTCGGAGATAAGGCTGCCAATCATCGCATGGTCGCTTGAAGTGTCCAGTTGCAATGTGACATCTGGTGCTGGAACTTCTAGCTGTCTGAAAAAGATGTCCTTCATGTTGTCGCTGTAGTGCTGCCCGGACCAGACGAATTCGAATTCTGCACCTAGTTCAGCTTTGAGCATGTTGATGATCAGTGACGCACGGATTACATCGGGCCTAATTCCTAGGACCATAGAGATTTTGGGCAAGGTTATCTTTCTTCGATGTTCCAGGGGTCCCACATGCGTGATTCAAATCTGATGTCATCTGCAGCACTCTCTGCAAGAGTCGATGAAGAGAAGAACATCAAAATCGTGTCCGCAGTTAGCGACATGAACCCGTTGGCATATCCGGCCGGAATCAATAGAGCACCAGGCTTAGATCCAGAGACCACAAATCGCTCGATTGGAAGGTCTTTAGATGGCGACTCCCAGTTGTCGACCTTTACTCCCGCTACCAAAGCTGATCCTTGCAGGCAGACAACGGCCTTGGCCTCGTGCTTGTGGCCGTGCCAAGCGCGAATGAAGCCCTGTCGATGGTTTTCTACAACATAGAAACGCTTGTATCCAGCCAAGGCGAAATCGTTGATGAATTTCAGTGACCCACGATCGTCAACCGCGAGGCCGCCGGCTACAAACTCAACCTTGTCGGACATTACTTAGTTCCAAGTAGGCCCTGCAACGCAGCAACGTTGCTAAAGCGAGGAAGGCTTACGTCAGGGATACGGTTCTGGGAAATCGCATTGTAAATCTCATGGATTCCATCGATTACGGACCACTTAGGTGCGAAGCCCAACTCGTTTCGAGCCTTATCGCTGGAAACCGCATAGTTTCGTGCATCCTGGAAGGAGGATTCAGTGATCTTGAGAACAGCGCCTGGAACTACTTCCTGGATGCGCTCAGCCAACTCAATGATGGTTAGGTTCTCGGTGTGCAGGTTGTAAACACCTGTGGTGTGAGTATCAATGTGAGGAACCATGGCAGTCGCCACGTCACGCACATGTAGCAGAGGCCTGAACTGCTGGCCACCGAACACACTCATCTGCTTCTCACGCACTGCACGAATGGTTAGAACGTTCAAAACAAGGTC
>CAMAQN010000031.1 GCA_945860535.1 Auritidibacter sp. Marseille-P8566 | reverse complement strand
GCGCGGACTTCGATGTATCGACCAATTAGTACAACTGCAGGCACGACAGCGCTGACCTCAAAGTAATTGTGTGGGTGACCATCCAGTGTCATATAAACGCTGTATCCGTATGCCACCAGGGAGCCCAACGAAACCAGGGTGTCCATGGTGGAATCGAGGTGTCTTAGATTCTTCAACGCGGCCTTGTGGAATGGGTATGCCACGTAGACAATTACGACGGTGGCCAAAGCCCAGACCAGGTATTGCGATCCTGTGAATGCGAACCATGGCACCATGCCGAACAGCATGGTCAGCCCCGCAAAGATTGAACCAACCCAAAGTCTTGGTTTCAGGGTTTGAAGTTCTGACCTGCCTGACCCAACTTTGTAACCGGCTGCTTCAACTGCTTGGGATAGTTGAGTTTGAGTAACATCGGTGGTCAGTTGAAGGTGAGCCTTTTCAGTTGCAAAGTCAACGTAGGCCGTTACTCCAGAGAGCTTGTTGAGATTCTTTTCGACCCGCCTAGCGCAAGCCGTGCAGGTCATCCCCTCAATTTCAAGCTCTTGAAGATTAGTTCTAGGCATCTAGGGAGGTGAATTCCTTGGCGGTGTAACCGGCGGCGGTAATTGCCTCGGAAAGCTGGTCATTCGAAAGACCACTCTGCTCAATAACAGCACTGCCCTTTTCGTGGTCTACCTGCACGTTTGAAACTCCAGCGAGTCCGCTGAGCTCCTTGGTGATGGTCATTGCGCAGTGACCGCAGGTCATGCCCTCGATTTGAATCTCGACTTTGCTCACTTGGTTTCCTCTGGTTTGTTGTTGGTTTTTGTATCTAGGACAACCTAGGAGGGTTGCTAGAAAATTTCGTAAAGCTAGGCGTTGAACAGGTTTGCTATTTGGATCCAGCGCTCTCGGTTCAATGAATACCAAACCCAGGTGCCACGGCGCTCGCCACTAATTAGGCCAGCCTCGGCGAGCTTTTTTAGGTGGTGGCTGATGGTTGGTTGGGTCAGATCAAGCGGCTCAGTTAGGTTGCAAACACAAGACTCTTGGTTTTCACTGGCTGCAATCATCGCCAAAATCTGGAGCCTGGTTGGATCTGCCACTGCCTTGAGGGCGGTGGCCATCGTCTCCGCAGTGGTGCGAGCAAGCGGCTCTGTGCCTGCCTTTGGAAGGCAGTCCAGCAGCTGCAATGGAATTCTCGTAACCACGTGTTAACCTGTCTGTATAGATACTTATCTATAATCTCAACCGGTCGGCTAAATAGATAGGTGTCTAAGTGAAGTTTACGTTATGGCAACGCTTGTCGGCCGAGTTCATTGGCACCGCAGGCATTGTTGCGGTGGTTATTGGAGCCGGCCACATGGCCACCCAGATTGCAGCTGTCCCATCCATTGACCTAGTCATGAATGCACTTGCCACCGCGGGTGTGCTCTTTGTTCTCATCTCACTTTTTGCCTCAGTTTCTGGATCTCACTTCAACCCGGTGGTAACAATGGTTTTTTGGTTTCGCAAGGAAATCTCAAGCGCTGACGCCGTAGGTTATGTATTCGCTCAAATTGCAGGGGCAATTTCCGGCGCCCTGCTGGCGAATCTGATGTTTGGCGAAGCGGTCTTCACCCAAAGCCAAAACATCCGATCTGGCCTCGGTATTCACGTCGCAGAGGTAGTTGCAAGCTTTGGCTTGGTACTTGTGATTCTGCTGCTGAGCCAGCAGGGCAAGAACAGCTTGATTCCAGTCGCGGTCCCACTTTGGATCTTGGCAGGTTACTTCTTCACCGCTTCATCTTCTTTTGCCAACCCAGCGGTGACAATCGGTCGAATCTTCTCCGATGCCGGTAGCTCAATTGCCTGGGAGTCGGTTCCAATGTTCCTAGTTACTCAAGTGCTCGGAGCGCTATTAGCTCTTGGCGCTGCAACATTTTTCAAATCAAAGACCGAAGGGTAGAAACATGTCCACTCCAATTGCCTCAGTGATGTTTGTTTGCGTCCACAACGCAGGTCGCAGCCAGATGGCTGCCTCCTACCTTCAGCACCTAGCTGGTGACCGAGTCGAGGTTCGCTCTTCTGGCACTGCTCCTGCCGACACCGTGAACCCTGCGGTGGTTGAGGCAATGCTTGAAGAAGGCATCGACATCTCTGGCAACACCCCAAAGATTCTGACCGACGAGGCTGTTTTGGCATCCGACTACGTGATCACCATGGGCTGCGGCGACAAGTGTCCGTTTTACCCGGGCAAGACCTACCTGGACTGGAAGCTTGATGACCCAGCTGGTCAGGGTGTCGACTTCGTAAGGCCAATTCGCGACGAGATTCGCGGGATGGTGGAGGATCTGATTTCTCAGATCGATACCAAATTTGGTAACTAGCCGTTCAAGCGACATTTACCTTGTGAACAGGTAGCTGAAAGCTTGGGGCGTTACTTTCGCCCCATGCTAAAGCGCGTCGCCATTGTCACCGAGTCATTTTTGCCTCAGATTAATGGCGTCACCAACTCTGTTGTCAGAGTCCTAGAGACGCTAAAGCAGCACGAGATCGAGGCTATGGTCATCGCACCCTCTTCTCAATCTCCTAAACACCTCGGTTTTGACGTTCACACCACATCCGCAATTTCGGTGCTGCAGTTTCCGGTTGCGATGCCAGGACCTGGGATCTCAAAGCTACTTGAGGATTTTGCGCCGGATGTGATTCACGTGGCAGCCCCATTCATGATTGGCGCTCAAGCAATTGCCTGGGGACAGAAGAACAATGTGCCAACTGTCGCGATCTATCAAACCGATGTTGCAGGTTACTTAGAGCGCTACAACCTAGCTTTTGCCAAGCCAATTCTGGAGAAGATCGTTGGCGGTATTCACTTTGGTGCGACCTTGAATTTGGCCCCAACCAAAGAGACCGCCGAGTACTTACGTCAAATAGGCGGCGGCAAAGTAGAAGTTTGGGGGCGTGGGGTCGATCTCGATCTCTTCAGCCCTAAGAATGTGGGCGATGCCGAGACCCAGATGATTAGGTCTCGCATCGCACCACCTCACCACAGGGTAATTGGCTTTGTGGGGAGGTTGGCCGCGGAGAAGCAGGTCAATCGAATGATTGAACTTATGGATCTGCCAGACACCAGTTTTGTGATCGTGGGTGATGGCCCAGAGCGTGCGAAGTTGGAAGAACAGTTCAAGGGCAAGCCGGTGCTCTTCACCGGAGCACTAAGTGGTTTGGAACTTGCGAGAACCTATGCGGCGATGGACATCTTTGTTCACTTTGGAACCGAGGAAACGTTTGGGCAGACCATCCAGGAGGCACAGGCAACTGGGCTAGCGGTGGTAGCACCAAACATGGGTGGTCCGAGACACCTTATTGAACACATGAAATCTGGCTTATTGGCTGATCCATTTGTGCCAAACGGATACCGAAACTTGGTTGCTCAGCTCTTGGCGAGCGAGGGGCTTCGTCAGGAGATTGCCTTGGGGGCAGCAAGAAGCGTTGAGGGTCGTTCGTGGGCCGCCAACAACGCTAAACTCTTGCAGTACTACCAAGACGCCCTGACTGCTTCTGGCGCGCTAAGACTGGAGCGAATTGAACTGGCTTGACGCCCAACAAATAATTAACGCCTTTGGCGACTATGTGGCTTTAGCCGTCACCCTGATCATCTTTTTGGAAACCGCTTTTATCTTCACCTCGTTCCTGCCAGGTGATTCGCTGTTGTTCCTGACCGGACTAGCGCTTGCGACCAGCACCTCTTGGCTTCCGGACTGGCTCGGTTTCATCTTGATTTGGCTGGCCGCCTTTATCGGCACCCAGGTCGGTTATTGGGTCGGCTATAAAATCGGCCCACCGTTATTTGAGCAAAACCGCAATTTCATTCTCAACGAGAAGGTGCTGGCCCGCACCCACGAGTTCTTCGAGAAATACGGCGCTCGTGCCGTGGTGCTAGCTAGATTTGTGCCAATCCTTAGAGCCTTGATCCCAATGTTGGCTGGTATCTCTCGGATGGATATCAAGCGCTTTACCCAGCTAAACCTGATTGGTGCAACCGTCTGGGTGGGTGTTTTCATGCTCGCTGGTTATTGGCTGGGGCAGATTCCCTACGTCAAAGAAAACCTAGAGACCACGGTTATCTTGATCATCATCTTCACGTCACTACTTTTGCCTGTTGAGCTCTTGAGAGATCGAATCTCAAAGGGTCTCAAATCAAAGCGGGCTAACGGTTAATCATTTCCCAGTTTGGATGATTTACCCTTGGGCTATATGGGCTGAGAGCACTGTGTTTAGGCTGCATCCCATCTCCGGATGTAACACCTTTGAGCTTGCGGTCAAAAAATGGCAGTACGTCTCTTGTGACCCACCTAGCGGTTTCCACAAGCCCCCTGGAAACAGCCGTGAGCTCTGGATTCACGAAACGGTAGTTTAGATTTAAGAGCTCAGCCGCATCATTGGCGACTCGGATGTGTCCCGGGCCAGAGAAGTGAACCATGTCCTCGGCCCAGTAGGCCAGGTTCTCAAAGTCTTGAATACCAAAGACATCGAGCATCGGAATTTCAAATTCATCTGCAACGGTCTCGATCAGGGTTGAAAAGAGCTCCGCCCTTTGCCTCATCGGCTTGAAAAGCTTCAGGTGGATTGGGTTGATGGTATTCGCCAACATAACATCGCAACCGGCTGCTAGCAGCTGGTGGACCCCATCGCGCAGGCTATCGCGTAGCTGTGGCAATGAACTCGGGCGGGTCATGATGTCATTCGAGCCTGCCATCACGGTGACCAGGTCCGGCTGCAGGTAGAGCGCTTGTGGTAACTGACCCTGAATAATCTTCTGAAGCTTTGCCCCTCTTAGGGCAAGATTTGCGTATTGAAACTCGTAACCTGAGTCGCCAGCTTCTTGAGCTAGTAGGCCCGCCAATCGGTCGGTCCAGCCGTTGTAGTGACGAGAGTTTTTGAAGGTGAAGTCACCAAGTCCCTCGGAGAGCGAGTCTCCGATTGCAACGTATGAGCGGTAAGGCTTTCCAATCACGAGTTCATCAAATGATGGCTAATCGAACAAAAGGCAAACCAAAGGTGACGTGTTCGATTCGGATTGGTGAATTAGCTGGCTCAAGTTGACAAACACAGCGTAAGCATGCAAAATTCTCCTAATGTCTACTCGAGCCTCTTCCAGCGCGTTGGTTACCACCAACGCAATGATGTGCTGCTCGATGTGCATGTGCATGCTTTCGTGCCGCTAATCGAAACAGCTATTTCGATTCCCCTTCGGCACCAGCACCCCAACAAACGCACGTGATTCGTGCATTCAAAATCGCACACACATCGACGAAGGATTAGATAAATGACTCAGCTACTAACCAACCAGGCAACCGAGGCCAAGGGCTTTGCCTTATACGTAGGAATATCAGAATCAGAGGCCCAGGCCGCTGGATACTCGCTCGCCGAGATCGCCAGCAAGCTGCGCGAGACCATCGCAGAGCTGCTTCCAGAAAAGGCAAGCGAAACCTACGCAACTGTGGCTATCGCCCCAATTGCCGCAACCGGTCGCAACCTAGACATCACCCGCATTGCACTCAAGGAGCCAAAGGCGACTTCGATCAAGGCGGGCAAATCGGACGAGGTAAAGGCCGCCAAGGGTTTGGTGGTTGACCTAACCCGTCGTCGGCTATTTATTGATGGCCAGAACGCAAACCTGACCTGCAAAGAATTCGAATTGTTTGCCTTCCTGATCGAGAACACCGGCAGGACAGTTTCTCGCCAGGAAATCGCAGGGATTTCAGAGCGTTGCGGAGAAGCGACGCCTAACGCTCGAACCATTGACGTTCACGTTCGTAGATTGCGCGGGAAGATTGCCGGGTATGAGGATGTTGTTCGCACCGCTAGGGGTCAGGGTTACCGCTTCGATAGGCACCCAGACGTGCTTATCGAACAGCTCTAGACTGAGCTAATGCGAGATTTCCACCAGGCGGTCACTGCCATAACCAAGCAGGTAGTTAGCCTGGTGGATAAAAATCCAACGCCAATCATTTTGATCGACGGTCGGGCAGCCAGCGGTAAATCCAGCCTGGCTGCCGACCTCAAAAATGCTCTGTTCAAAGAACTCGAGCAAGCCCCTCGGCTTATCCACATGGATGATCTTTATCCGGGCTGGGAGGGCTTGCAACTCGGTTCCTATTACCTAAACCAGCAGATTCTGCAACCCCTAAGCAACGGCAAAACCGCCCACTGGCAACTGTGGGATTGGCAGAAAGCTGAGCGCGGAAGAGCCGATGAGCCCGGTAACGGCTGGCGAGAATTCGCAGGGGGCACCCCGCTGATTGTTGAGGGCTGCGGAGCTCTGTCCCGAGTTTCCGGCGAATTGGCGCACTTACGGGTTTGGATCGAAGCGCCAAAAGAGCTTCGTCATGCTCGCTGGATTGAGCGCGATGGTGAAAAGTTCAATGACTATTGGAATATCTGGGCAGCTCAGGAAGATGAGTTTTACGAGCAGCAAAAATCCAAGCAGCTTGCTGATCTGGTAATTGAAAACTAACTGTCGCGGTTTAAGCGCCAGGTTCGAACACCGGCGATGATGCTAAGGCCAATTACAACTAAAGCGATGATGTAAACAAAAGATCTAACCCACTCAATCGAGTAGGTGAAGTAGCCGGCAACCGTCAGTCCAGTTCCCCACAGCACCGCACCAACAAAGTTTGCGCTGAAGAACTTGTAGTAATTCATTTTTCCAATTCCTGCTACCACAGGAATGATGACTCGGGCCCAGGGGATAAAGCGGGCAACCACCACCGACCACCAGCCGTAGCTTTGGTAAAACTGCTCGGAGCGGACAATCGCCTTTTTGAGCCAGCTGCCTTTTCGCTTATCTAGGTATGGCCTACCAAAGTGACGGCCGAGGGTGTAGCCAACTTGATCGCCGAGCCAAGCGGCAATACCAACGCCGATAGCCATCACGTAAATGTTGATTGAGTCTGAGTGGGCAGCAGCAATTAGACCGGCTGCAAAAACCAGCGAGTCACCGGTGATGAAGGGAATGAATGCACCGACAAACAATCCGGTGCCAGCAAAAACGAGACCGAATACCGCAAGGTAAAAAAGAACCGGACCAATCACATCGAACCAGCCAACGATATCGTCGGTAACAGAGGTTCGAAGATTGATTAGATTCACCCCACAAGTTTACCCGCCTTGCCGCAATGGCCTAATCGAGCCAAATTGGCTGAGTAAACTTGGGGGAATGCGTATCGGTAAGAAAATCTCCGCCCTGTTTTTGCTTAGTGCTCTAGTGCTAACCGGCTGCTCAGCAGGCCCTGAGGTAAGCCCCAGTGCCTCACAAACTCCAACCGAGGAGCCGGCTCCGGAGCCGGTTTACCTAACCGCTCCGCTAACTGGTGTGCAGTATCTCGAAGGGACAAACCCGTTCCTTGCGCTTCCTGCGGTATCCGCAAAGATCGACAACACCTACTCCGGTCGTCCACAGCTTGCGCTGAACGATGCCGACATTGTTTACGTGACCCGCGTCGAAGGCGGCATGACCAGGTTGCTTCCGGTTTGGCACTCCCGCATGCCAGAGAGTATTGGTCCGGTGCGCTCAGTTCGTCCGGTTGATGCCAGCATCATCGATCAGTACGGCGGTGTATTTGTTTTCTCGGGCGGTCAAGCCCCGTTCAAGAACGCTGCTCGCGACACCGGTTTGGTGATGAGCGATGAAGACACCGAGAACGGCAATGACACCTACTTCCGCGAGCCATCGAGAAACGCCCCGTGGAACCTGTTCTTCCGCGCTCAGAAGTTGCAGTCGATCCACATCGAGCAACCAGCCCCAACCCAGTCTCTAGTCTTTGACGCCTTACCAAGCGCGGTTGAACTAGGTGAAGCGGTAACCGAGATTGACGTGAAGTACACCTCGCTGCGCTCGACCTGGAAGCCAGGCACCGCAGCACTACCGTGGACTGCCACTTCCGAGCCAGTTTGGTTTCGCTGGATGGACAAGACCGAGCACCTGCAAGAAGGTGGCGATCAGGTCATTGCGAAGAACGTAATCGTCATGGAGGTGGAGCACGACTTGAGCTTTATCGACCCTAAGTACGGAGCGATTCCAAAGGCCAAGATCAACGACAACACCGGCGTTGCTCACATCTTTAGCGAGGGTTTCTACCTCAAGGCAGTTTGGACCAAGGCCGGTAACGATCAGCCAATTCGCTACACCCTCACAACTGGTGAACCGGTCAAGCTTGCGATGGGTAACACCTGGGTTGAAATGATGGATCTTCCAAAATCGAAGCTAACCATCACCAAGCCCGAGGTTGTGGCAGAAACCGAGTAGTGGGTGCGCGGGGTAAAGAAGGAAAACCTTCCCGAGAAACTCTGCCTGCGTTGCCAAAAACCAATGGTTTGGCGCAAAAAGTGGGAAAAGACTTGGGACGACGTGAAGTACTGCTCAGAAAAGTGCCGTCGCACTAAAGATCAGTAGCGAACTCTTTCAGCCAGGACCTTAGGTCCTTGCCAATGTCATCTCGATCGATACCGATCTTCAGGGTTGCTTTGATGAAGTCGAGCTTGTCACCGGTGTCATAGCGTCTTCCGGTGAAGACCACGCCACGAACCCCACCTGCAACTTCTGGGTGTGCAGCCGCATACTGCAGAGCATCGGTGAGCTGAATCTCGCCACCGCGGCCCGGGTCAGTTTTTTCTAGGATGTCAAAGATCTCTGGGCGCAGCACATAGCGTCCAATGACAGCAAGGTTCGATGGTGCTTCTTCCGCGCTTGGCTTTTCAACTAGGCCGTTGACCTGAACCACGTCCGACTGGTTTGTGGCATCCGCCGACGCACAGCCGTAAAGGTGAATCTGATCCATTGGGACAACCATCAGGGCGATGACGTTGTCACCGGTTTGCTCGTGAACCTCAAGCATGCGAGGCAGGATTGGGTCGCGATTGTCAATAACATCGTCGCCCAGTAGCACGGCAAAGCTGTGCTCACCAACGTGTGACTTGGCTCGCAACACCGCGTGACCTAGACCGCGTGGGTCACCCTGGCGGGTGTAGTGGATATCCGCCAGGTGAGAAGATTCCTGAACCGCAAAAAGCTTCTTTTCATCGCCCTTTTTTGCCAAAACCTGCTCAAGTTCGGCGACGCGATCAAAGTGATTTTCTAGGGCGTTCTTGTTTCGACCGGTGATCATCAACAGGTCAATTAGTCCAGCTTCTACAGCCTCTTCAACCACGTACTGAATAACTGGCTTGTCGACAATTGGCAGCATCTCTTTTGGCATTGCCTTGGTGGCTGGCAAGAAACGAGTCCCCAGACCGGCTACTGGAATTACTGCCTTGGTGACGTGAAAGCGCGAATTAGACATGGGATAAGCCTAGAGGGATATTCACCGAGGGCTAGGTCGTGAACTCAGGGGTTATGAACTTCTAACGGCCCAAGACAAAAAGTATGAGGTTCTTTAGTGACCCAAGCTCTCTTCTGCGCCTGATTCCAAAGGGCAGCCTGACAAAAGGTGCAAAAACACCAAAGACTCGGGTAAAGATAACTGCCCTTGCTCTGCGGTCTTGGGCACTGCCCCATCTAGAACCGGAGGATTCGGTTGGGTGCTGAGCCAAAGTAATTGGCGCGAAAACTGCCTTGCCACCGGCTTTGATTAGGTCAACCACAAAGATGTACTCATCGCCGAGGTAGTTCGCAGCTCCAGCACCAAAGTCCTCGTCGAACCGAACACCCAGCCTGCGTACCTCTGCTACTCGAATGATCATTTCGTAGGTGGCGGCTCTTGCGGAGTTGAAACTTCCAAGCTTTTCGACAGTTGCCGGATAGCGCTTTCTAAGCGCTCCAGAGTCATCGGTCGCCTGCCCAAGCAGCAGCGAGACATCGGGATGTGCATCTAGGAATTCAATTGCTTGACGTAGGCCAAACTCGTTGAAGGTGATGTCGTCATCGCTGAAGATCAGGTACTCGCCTTGGGCAAGATCTATGGCCTGGTTGCGGCTTTTTGCGACACCTTTGCTTTGGAGCTCATGGTGTCGAAAGTTTTTGCGGGCGGCTAGCTCATTGAACCTTTGCCCCCGCCAATCGATTTGATTTGGGTTCTGCACCACAAGCACGGTTTCCCAATTCGGATTGCTTGGGGGTTCAACCAGGGTCGCGACGCGCTCGGCGAGGGTCGAATAACCCAGGGTTAGCTTCAGGGTCATTAGAAGCTGTTGGCCTTGGCTCTGGCAAAGCGCATTAGCGATGAGGACACCGAGCTAAAGGTGGTGTTCTGGATTCGAAGAGCTAGGAACAGCACGATTGCATTTGAAAGTGAAACCCAACCCTCAAGGCTGAACCAGATCAAAACGGCAAGGAGCACCACAACACCAAATGATGCCATTAGGGTTGCAAACTCTGCCTGCTGAATTCTTGATCCGAGGCGCTCTGCCGGGGTAACGGTCTTCTTGGCACGCTTTTTCTCTACGAACCCGCGCTGCTTTTTGAGCTGCCGCTTGAATAGCACCCCCATCAGCTGAAGCACCAGGACGATGAGCAAGAGGTTGAGCAGCCCAAAGTTTGGTGAGAGCACAATTAGCATCGAGGCAATCACAAACATTTGGGTAATAAAGGAAAGCGCATTTACAAGCTCCAGCCCCATTGCCCACTCCCAAGA
>CAMAQN010000030.1 GCA_945860535.1 Auritidibacter sp. Marseille-P8566 | reverse complement strand
GCTATTCTTTTGCATCGCGTGATAAAAAACGTATCTGGCTAGTTACCCAAGTGGCCAAAGGGAACTGACTGTAAATCAGCTGGCTCAGCCTTCGGGGGTTCGAATCCCTCACTAGCCACGAAAACCCACCCCTCCACGGGTGGGTTTTTACTTTAACGACTTGGCAAGGCGCATTAGATCGTAAAACATACGGATAACCGCTTGTTGGAGTGTAGAAAATCCTCTAGATTGAGGAAATGAAAATTTTCAATCGTCACTCAGACGCAAACGAGTATCGCGGCAGTCGCCTCTCTTTCCTCTTTCTAGTTGTGCTCACCGCTGTCGCAACTGGTCGAAGCTTGGCCCACATCTTCCTACCGGACGGCGGAGCAAACAGCATCGCTGGTATGGATGTTGAGGTAGAGGGCGGTAACAACATCATCGCCATGTTTGGTCAATGGGGTTTCTCGCAGCTATTGCTAGCTGGACTGATGTGGGTAATCATTTTCAAGCAGCGCCAGTTGGTGCCGCTGGCTCTGTTATTCCAAACCTTGGATTGGGGCGGTCGAATTCTTGTGGGACTGCTCAAGCCAGTTGAGATCGCATCGACACCTCCAGGCGAAATAGGAAGTTACATCCTTTTCCCGTTGTGTGTGATTGCCCTGTGGTTCTCGATGCCGAGGGCTAAGAAGTAAAGCTGACGGTTAGTCGGTAGCCATAACCCTCAGCGGTTTCAATGGTCTTTACTCCCTTGAGAATGCTCAACCAAGAATCAATCACAGCCGTGCCAACTCCCTCAGAAACTGAGCCAAGGGGCGCTCCCGGGCCGTCATCCGAGATTTCAAGATGACTTCTACCTGATGCGTCAGTGGTTAGCGATACCTTCACGTGCTTTGCAGGCCCGTGCACCAGTGCGTTTAGCAGCGACTGCTCAATAATCCTGAATGCGCCCAGGAGTAATTCGTGACTTAGCGCCTCCGAAGCATCATCGACGTGTACCTCGATGTCCATGCTCTCGCGATATGGTGTCGCCAGCACTCGAACTGATTCTCGGAAACCCGCAGCCTTGAAGTTAGGGGCAAGGACCTGGACCAAGTCCCGAAGCTCGGTCGTGCGAGTCTGCTCTAACTTCGAAATCACCCGCTCGATCGCATCGTTTACCTCGGGAGATGATTTACCTGCAACTCTTCTTAGTTTCATTGCAGCGACCATCAAGTCTGACTGGACACGATCGTGCAGGAATCTTGAGGTTTGATCACGCAATTCGATGTCAGCTTTAACCAATCCTGCGCGATCGAGCTCGAGCTTGGCAACAAGCCTGTCAGCAGCCCCCAGCCGATTTCTGATTGAGCGTTCGCCCAGGTGCATGACGGCTAGCAATACCAATGCCAAGAACAGAGAGGAACCGAAAAGCACGGGGGTCAAGGCAATGGGAGCGCTGTAGTCAAAGCCGAGTTGATTGCGAAGTACAAGTGTGATTAGCGGCAAAAACAAGAGTAAAAGGAATTGAGCAAAGGCCACCTCGATCACGTACGTGATCAGGTTCGAAGGCCACGGACGGTACCTTTGGAACAAAATAGCGTGTAATGCGAAGAGCCCACCGGGGATGCACGCCAAGGCCAGAATGACTAGGGCGGCAATCCAACGCTCAACACCCTCGGGTTGTTGGCTGATCGCGGGCACAAACCTCGTGAAGTAAGTTGTTGCGAAGAAAATGAAGATCAGCCCCGGGTTGTATGGGTACGGTCCTAACCAAGCCAAATATCTACTCAACTTTTTGAGCATCAGGACAGCCTCATAAGTTCCATGTATTTGAGCACTGCAGTTGTCTTCAGATCGTCACTAGGGGTGGCATCAGGCAGCAAGACCGCGTATGAACGCGAAAGCTCTTTTCGAACATACGAGTAGCTCAGGCTCAGTTGTGCGGCAATTTCCTTGGCACTTTTGCCTTGTGAGCTGAGTGACATAATCGAGCGCTGTTGGGGGGATAGCTGAAAGTAAATTGACGACTGGGTTTCGACCTTGGTGACTTCGCCGGCAGAGAACGACTCCCAGTTTCCGTTCCCCGAAGCGGTGTCGCGCAGAACGGCCACATAATCACTGATCGACATCTCGGCAGATTTGTCAAAGAATGACCATCCGTGGCGCATTGCCATGGGCACGCGGCTAACCATTTGTGAAACCGAGTATTGAGAGTAGATAACGACACCGATGTGTTCGTTGATGTTTCGAAGCGCAAT
The DNA here is from genome assembly GCA_945860535.1 of Auritidibacter sp. Marseille-P8566. Lineage (GTDB taxonomy): Bacteria > Actinomycetota > Actinomycetes > Actinomycetales > Microbacteriaceae > Aquiluna. The sequence goes on along the minus strand of CAMAQN010000030.1, from coordinate 8,863 downwards.
CCCAAGTTCGATGCCGTTGAGACCGTTTTGATCAAGGGAAAAATCCACTAGGGCGACATCTGCGCCGCGCACTATCGACCTATCGAGGGCTTCGTCTGCGTTGGCGCAGGATCCCACCAGTTCAAGATTTGGCGACTGAGCAAGCATCTCGCCAAGTATTCGCCTTAGGGCAGAGTCATTCTCTACGAAGAGCACTCGTATTGGTCGCATAGCCAATGTTCCCATGCCTACAGAGTTCAAGGCCAATTAGCTGTCACAGATGTTCCCATAAACAGAACCCTGGTAATGCTTTTTCTTGTGCTCCCAACAAAGTTCGTACCCTTCAAAGCAAAGAACAGCCAACGCCGTGAAGCGCAACAGATCGCTCGCGATTACCGATTCGCTACACCCGAGGGAGCACAAATGCGAAGCTTACACTTCGACCAAAACCTACTCACGACCTTTGGTCGCAAATTGACAGTGGTCTTGGCAATGTCGGGCTTGATGGCCGTCAACCTTGGGCCACTGGAGGCAAAGGCAGCAGACACAGTTGTCAATTGCACGACGGGTACCTTCACTATTTCAGATTCCGGAAGTCAGGTGGCTGTCGTTAGCAATAACGCCTGCTCCGGCTCGGTTGTTATTCCGGCGAACGTCACCTCAATCAACCAATATGCCTTCTCTAATAGAAGTGGCATCACCTCAGTGACGTTTGCACCCAACTCCAGTCTCACAAGTATCGGCTCCGTTGCTTTTGCTGGCACGAGGATAACGACGCTTGAGTTGCCGGCCAGCGTGACTTCTATTGGCAGTGAGGCTTTTGCGGGTTGCACAAGCCTCACCTCGCTAACTTTTGAATCCGGATCTCAACTTCAGACAATTGGAGGAGCCGCATTTACCTCAGCTCAGATAACGTCTCTCAGTCTGCCAGACAGCCTTGTGACTCTGGAAGATGCAGCGTTCCGCGGCAATCCTTTAACGGAGGTTTCCTTTGGCTCTCAGTTGACCCGTATTGGCACCATTGCGTTCGAGAGCTCGCGTTTAACTTCAGTATCTTTGCCCGCCAGTTTGGTCACTCTGGGCGGCGGAGCATTTCAATACAACACAGGATTGACTTCGGTGACTTTCGGTGCCGGTTCGCAGCTTACCACGATCGGAAATAAGGCCTGGGACAACATCAACTCGGCAGGATTGTCTGTCGCGCTACCGGCATCGGTTACAAGTATCGGATCAAAGATTTTTGGCAACAATGCCAGCGTGACTATCGATGCAGCGAATCCGAACTACACGATTGAGAATGGCGTGTTGTTCAACAAAGACCGCACCACATTGATCTCTTATGCCCCGTGGCGGACGGACGCCACCTATGTCATTCCAGAAACTGTAACCACCCTCGGCAATGAAGCGTTCATGGGCTCCCGGCTCGAGAGAATGCACATTCCCGCGACGGTTTTGACAATGGGGACGGACGTTTTTCGTGGCACCTCTCGATTGTCCGAGTTCACTTTCTCCTCGAATTCACCCCTGACACAAATCCCGGGACGAGCTTTCCAGCAATCTGCACTCCCAAGAATCGAGATCCCCGCGAGAGTCACCGTCATTCAAGCGGAGGCGTTCTACCTGTCGAGTCTCGAACAAATGACATTTGCACCGAACTCGGTCATTACTCGGATCAGCCATGGTGTTTTTGTCGGATCGCGTCTCACCACATTTGAAATACCTGCGACCGTGCAAGAACTCGGAGAAGGCGTGTTTTTCCGAAGCGTGATGCGTAACTTGACATTTGCTCCTGGCTCACAGCTGCGGGTTTTTGGCTATATCGCAATTAGAGATTCCGAAGTCACTTCTATTACTCTCCCCATCGCTCCTATCAGAACTGGTTACAGGTTCACCGGTTGGTCAAACACTGAGAACGGAAGCTTAGTTTCCAATCCGGCGACCGAGGCGTTGCAAGGCCGTTGGTTGTACGCGGTTTGGGAGCAGCTCTCCACGGTGACTTTCAACTCAAACTCCGGTTCGGCAGTAGAACCCATAATTTTTAACCAGGGTGACACTATCTCTGCGCCGGTAGCGCCGACTCGCAGTGGTCACGCATTGGAAGGTTGGTCGCTGACAAACGGTGGCACTGCGATTACTTTCCCTATTCAGACAACTTCGTCTGCAAACATCACTCTGTATGCGCTTTGGCGGGAGATCCCTACGATCGCGACTGGATCGGTTACCAACTCTCAAGTAGTGAGCATTCCATCAGGACTGACCGCTGCAGAGGTTCCTGCCACGGCTAACCTGCCGAAGGTAAGCCTTGCGTTTACCGCAACCAGTAGTTCGGCCGTGGTGACGTTGGTTCCAATCGACAATCCAGCAGCAGCTTCGGCTACCCCATTCAAGGTCACCGGCACGACCAAGATCGTTGACATCCAAGTCTCAGGAATCAGCGGGCCTGTGACCGTCTGCATGGATGGTGATCCTACCGATGACATCTTCCACTTCACGGCGGGTGCATGGGTCGCACTTCCCGATCGCACCTATGTGAACGGCCAGGTCTGTGGTGTCACCACAAACTTCTCCCCCTTCGCGGCAGCTGAGCCTCGCGCACTCGCTCCTGAGGTCAGTAGCGGGCCGGTTGGTCCAAGACTTACGCTCGCTTCTCGAGTTGCGGTCACTACCAACGGTCAGAACCTCGCCCTGAAGGGTGTGCTGCTGAGCGATATCTATAGCGTCAAGCTCGGCGGTAAAGATATCAAGGTCATCAAGCAAACCGATGGTGAACTTGTTGTTGAAGTTCCAGCTGGAGCAGAGGGATTCCCTGCCCTTGAGCTGAAACACGCGAGTGGAACACTCACCTACTTCCGGATGATCCAGGTCGTAAAGCCTTACGAACTGACTCGATCAATCAAGATCACAAAGTTCGTCGGCAGTCGCCCAACCCTGGCAGGACTATCTGCGCTTTATAAGGTCTACCAGGCCGATAGGAGTGTCAATCTCTTGACCTGTGTAATCACGGTGGCATCTGATGCTTCTGGAGAAGCTGTTGCTCTGGCTGAGTCCCTTGGCAAGTCAACCTGCCAGCGCGTAGTCAACTATTCACGACAGATCAAGAACGCCCAGATTGTCGTGAAGCAGGACGGTGCTAAAGGCTCGAAGCCAGTCGTGGAGATCACCTTCGATCGCACTCTTAGCGCTGGCAGAGGCTGAGAAATTCAAAGCCTGATTTAGCAACTAAAACCCACTCCTTCGGGAGTGGGTTTTTGCTTCTTTGAAGATTAGGCTTTTCTACCTAAGCCATCTTTCGCCAGGGCTGTGAATCATAAGGAAACCAATGCCCCAAACCCAAGACGCTAAATCTGCCATCACTGACTCTTTTGAGGGTTGGAAGAGGCGCGTATCAGTTTTTTTGGTTGGTCAGACCGTCACAACATTCGGTTCGATGCTGGTGCAGTACGCAATCCTTTGGCACCTGACTCTGACCACCAAGTCCGGAACTGTTTTGGCACTCGCCGCAATCTTTGGCTTCTTACCCCAAGCAATCGTTTCTGTCTTTGCTGGCGTGTGGGCTGACCGCATCAACCGCAAAGTGATGATCATCGTGGCTGACCTTTCCATCGCGCTTGCTACCTTCGGTCTTGCTCTTTTGATGCTCTCGGGAGTTGATGATCTTTGGCTTATCTTTCTGGTGATGGCTGTTAGGTCATTTGGTGCTGGCGTGCAGACCCCGGCCATCTCAGCACTGTTGCCGCAGATTGTTCCAACCGAGAAGCTAATGAGCGTCAATGGCATCAATAGCAGCGTGCAGTCATCGCTTATGTTGCTCGCTCCAATTGCTGCAGCAGCTGTTTATGCGAACTTCTCGCTGGTTGGCATCTTGTTCATCGACGTCGTAACCGCCATCATCGGAGTGGCGCTATTGGCAACGGTTGCCGTTCCAACCCTGGCAAGAGCTGCGAGCTTGGATAAGCCTTCTTACTTGACCGACCTAAAAGAGGGCATCAACTACACCTTCACTCACGAGTTAGTTCGTTGGGTGATAGCTATCTTCGGCATTGTGTTCCTGCTGATTGTTGCCCCCTCAAACCTTTCTCCGTTGATGTTGGTTCGTAACTTCGGAACTGAGGTTTGGAAACTCACGGTGCTAGAAATCTCATTCGGCGTTGGCATGGCTATAGGTGGTGCTTTGATGGCGATTCTGGCCAGCAAGCTAGATCGCATCACCACAATCATCGCTACCTCCGTTGTGTTTGGAGTGCTTGCGATTGTTATGGGATTCACCACCAACCTCATTCTCTTCTTTGGCTTGTTCTTCCTAATTGGATTGATTGTTCCTGCCTTCTCCACCTCGGCCATGACACTGCTGCAAGAGACCGTGGAGCCAGAGCGTCAAGGCCGAGTCTTTGGCTTTGTGGGAATCGTGATGGCCGTCGCAATGCCATTGGGCATGGCAATTCTTGGTCCGCTAGCTGATGTGGTCTCGGTGGAATCAATTTTGATAGCAACCGGTGCCCTCACAGTCGTTATCGCAGTGGTGGCTGTGTTGCTGCCCTCAGGCAAGCGAGCAATTGCCGCCGCTCATGCCTCTACAGGTCAGAGTCTTGAGGCTCAGCAGGACCAGGCTGGCAAGTAAAAAAGCTCACACCGGCGGGAACTTTTTAGGTAACCGCTAGGTTTTACCCTTGGGTTACGTCTGGAGAAAATATGAACGCGCTAATCAATTTCATCACTGGCAAGAAGACCGCATGGGTCACATTGCTTATCGGCTTGGTCTTTGCAGGGTTGGCTTTTGGCCCTCTGAGTGCAACTAGCACCGAGACTGCTCCCACCAACGGCCTGCCAGAGACCTCTGAGACTGCACTTGTAAACAAGGCGCTAGCGAACCTTCCAGGGTCTGATGCCACTGCCGCGGTATTGGTCTACAAGTCAGAGGCCAAGTTCACCGAAGATGAGATTTTGTGGCTGCAGGGAAGTTTTGACCCAACCACCCAGATGCTTGCCGGTGGCGTGAACGAGAAGTTCTTGGAGATCACAAACCTTGAGGTCATGGGTGAGCCATTTGTGCCACCAGCCCAGATTTCTGAAGACGGCAAGGTTGCAGTAGTTACCGTTCCACTTGAGAAGTCCGACGAGGTTGAGGTGGTAACCGAGCGCGTTACCGAACTTCGTGAGCTAGCTGCCGAGGGCATGCCGGCAAGCTTCGAGGTTTACCTAACCGGTCCTGAGGGTTTCCAGGCTGACCTAAACAACGTTTTCGCAGGGGCTGACTTCACGCTCTTGCTTTCAACCGTGATTATTGTTGCGGTTCTACTTTTGATTACCTACCGATCTCCAGTGCTATGGATCGTGCCACTTGTCGTGGTTGGAACTGCAGATGGTATGGCAGGTCAGCTGGGCCGCCAGGTTGCCACCTTCTTTGGCATGGTGCCAGATGGTTCGGTAACTGGAATTTTGTCGGTGCTGGTATTTGGTGCTGGTACCAACTACGCACTGTTGCTTATTGCTCGCTATCGCGAGGAACTGTTGCTTGAGGAAAACCGTCACGTGGCAATGGCCAAGGCGCTCAAGGGCGCAGGACCTGCGATTATCGCTTCCGGTTCGACAGTTACCTTGGCGCTTCTAACCCTTACCCTCGCTGAACTTGGTGGTAACAGAACCCTTGGTTTGGTTTGTGCGACCGGAATCGTGATTGCCATGATCTCCGCGCTTGTTGTGCTGCCTGCAGCTTTGGTGGTATTTGGTCGTGGTTTGTTCTGGCCATTCGTTCCACGTTTTGGTGGAGTGAACAAGAGCCTAAATGGCCTGTGGGGCAAGCTTGGACGCGCAGTTAGCAAGCGCCCGGCAATCATCTCCTCGGTCGGTGTTTTGATTTTGGCTGGCTTGGCAATTGGAGCCAGCGGCATTCAGGTTGGTCTTGCATCCACCGAGCAGTTCCGCGAGAAGCCAGAGGCTGTTTACGGTCAGGAAATTCTTGGGGAAGCATTCCCAGCTGGTGCTACCTCTCCAACCACAGTGATTGTGGACAAGGGCTTTGAGGCTGAAGCCGCAGAGGTTGCCAAGAAGGTCCCGGGTGTGGCGGAAGTCACCGTCGGTGAAACCGATGGTGAAATTGTCGCACTGAGCGTGGTGCTGGATGCTACCGGTGGTTCTGAAGAGGCCTACCAGTCGATTCGTGACCTACGCACAGAGCTTGCAACTCTGGAATCCGCTAACGCACTTGTTGGTGGTCTGGATGCAGAGACCCTGGATGTGAAGTCAACCTATGAGCGTGACCAGCTGCTGGTTATCCCACTGATCTTGATCTTGGTGTTCTTGGTGTTGGTATTGCTACTTCGCTCACTCCTTGCGCCGATCATGCTGCTCACCACAGTGGTGGCATCGTTCTTCGCTTCGATGGGCGCCAGCTGGTTGATCTTTGATCAGTTACTTGGACTGCCAGCGCTTGACCTAAGCGTGTTCCTCTACGCCTTCTTGTTCCTAGTGGCCCTTGGTGTTGACTACAACATCTTCTTGGTTTCTAGGGCTCAGGAGGAAGCTGTGAAGTACGGCACCCGTGAGGGCATGGTTCGAGCTTTGAGTGCAACCGGTGGCGTTATTACCTCGGCAGGTATTTTGCTAGCAGCGGTATTCGCAGTGCTTGGCGTATTGCCACTGATCGCGCTGTACCAGATCGGAATCATCGTTTGCATCGGTGTGCTACTTGACACCTTGCTGGTGAGAACCGTTGTGGTTCCGGCGCTCGCATTTATGGCAGGCGACAAGTTCTGGTGGCCAAGAAAGAAGCTAACCGCTCCTAAGTTTGGCTAGACCAAAACCCAAGCGGTGTCGTTTGGTAGCAGGTTGCCTGCTGCCAAAGGCATTGAGCTGAGTAGCACTTCACCCTCCAGTTTTACTGGCTCGCCTGAGAAGTTATGAATCACTCGAACGTTTCCGTTTTCGTAAGTCAGAACAGCGGTTTTTGACACCCAGTCAAATGAACCCTCGCCAAGTTTTAGTTCTCTGCGAAGTTTCAGTGCCTGCCGATACATCGTGAGCGTTGAGCCCTCTTTGCCCAGCTGCTGTTCACGAGACAGTGATGCGTAGCTCTCAGGTTGTGGCAGCCAAGCTTTGCCAGTCTGGTTGAAACCATTTGAGGCATTGCCCATTTCCCACGGAAGTGGCACGCGGCAACCATCGCGGCCAACCCTTTGGCCTTGGGTCCTTGCGAAGGTCGGGTCCTGGCGGTGCTCGTCTGCGAGTGTGGTGTGATCTGGAAGGCCCAGCTCTTCGCCCTGGTAAAGGTAGCTAGCGCCTGGCAGTCCAAGCATGAACAGCGTCGCAGCCCTTGCCTTTTGCAGGCCAAGAACGTTGTCTGGTTGTGGGTTGTTTGGTCCAACGCCATCGGAAGCTGTGGTGCGACCGTAGTCACCGCCAAAGCGGGAAACGTGCCGAAGCACATCGTGGTTGTTCAGCACCCAGGTGCTTGGAGCGCCGACAGCATCAAATGCTTCGAATGATTCATCAATAGCAGCTACTAGTTTTTCTCTGTCCCAACCGGCATCCAAGAATCTGAAGTTGAAGGTCTGGTGGAATTCATCGGGCCTGACCCAAAGTGCCATAAAGCTCAATGGCAAAACATATGCTTCGCCACACATCGCTCTGTCACCTGGGTAGCCATCTAGAATCTTGCGCCAGTCTCTAAAGATTTCGTGAACTGAATCTTGGAACCACATTGGAGGGTTCTCGCGACCCTCGATGAAACCAGCCCCAGCTTCTTCAACATAGGGGTGATCTGGAAGCCCCTCGGCCTTGGCCATGGCATGGGGTTGATCGACTCGGAAGCCATCGACCCCACGGTCCAGCCAGAAGCGCAGAATGTTTTCAAACTCTTTGCGAACCTGAGGGTTCTCCCAGTTCAAATCCGGCTGCGAAGAGTCGAATAGGTGGACATACCATTGACCATCTTCGACTCGAGTCCAAGCTGAACCACCAAACATTGACTGCCAGTTATTTGGAGGAAGCTCACCGTTTTCACCCCTGCCATCTTTGAAGTGATAGTAGGAGCGTTCTTTGGAACCCGGTGCTGACCTGAGGGCTTTCTGGAACCATTCGTGCTCACTTGAAGAGTGGTTCGGGACTAGGTCAATCATCACTCGGAGTGAAAGCCTGTGCGCTTCTGCGACCATCTCGTCAAAGTCTTCGAGGGTTCCAAATAGTGGATCGACACTTACGTAGTCGGAAACGTCGTAACCGGCATCTTTTTGCGGAGAGCTGTAAAAAGGGCTTAGCCAAATCGCGTCAATGCCTAGTTTTTGCAGGTCAACAAGTCGATTGGTTATGCCTTTTAGGTCACCCATGCCATCGCCATTTGCGTCAGCAAATGAGCGCGGGTAGATCTGGTAGATGACACCTGAGCGCCACCATTGTGCACCTTCTTGGCTTAGGTGTAACGGCATGACTAGAGCTTAATCCAGGCAACCTGGTCGTGCTCTAGTACCTCCTCGATGGTTAGGTCGTGCTGGGTGGTGGCAAGTAGCTCACCCTTTGGAAGCGAGATTGCACTTCCGGTGAAGTTAGCCAGCACCAAGACACCGTTGTTGATGTAGGCAAGTGAGTTTTCACCAGCGTGCTCATCTGCCCACTTGAGAGTGCCGTGACCCATCTGGTGATCCTTGCGGACTTTGATTAGGCGCTTGTACAGCTCGAGGGTGGAACCTGCCACACCGCGCTGCGATGCACGCGCGTAGATCTTGTAGTTCGAAGGCTGTGGTAACCAGGACTCTCCGGTGGCATTGAAGCCAAGTGCCGGTGCATCTGCCTCCCATGGAATTGGAACACGGCAACCATCGCGACCAACTCGTTCGCCCTTGGTGCGGAAGTAGGTTGGGTCTTGACGGTACTTACCTTCGAGAGTGGTGTG